>JAYWAM010000372.1:0-7991 GCA_043782425.1 Betaproteobacteria bacterium | reverse complement strand
CTTCTTATCGCGCAGCAGACCGCGCACATCGCCCAAGTAACGCTCCACCGCCTTGTTGGCGGCGGCTTTCAGATCCACTTGCAACAGAAAGTGCACGCCGCCGCGTAAATCCAGGCCGAGCGACATAGGCTTGGCGCCGATGGCCGCCAGCCATTTAGGCGAATTGGGAATCAGATTGAAAGCCGCCACATAACCATTGCCCACCAGATTTTTAATGAGATCGCGCGCTTTAAGCTGGGTGTCAGTATCGGCAAAGCGGACTTTGAGCACATCCCCCTCCAGTTCGGCGCTTTGGTAGGCGATGGCGGCCTCCTTGAGCGCCTCTTCAATCTTCTTGGCGAGCGCCTCATCGACCTTGTTGGCGCGCAGACCGGAAACCTGCACTGCTGGTACTTCGCCAAAAAAATTGGGTAATGCGTAGGTGAACGCCAGTAAAAGCGCCACCACGATTACCGCATATTTCCACATCGGGTATTTGTTCATTCAGGCCTCTTGCTGCTACAAAATGCTATTGAGAGTTACGAAGAGAAACCCATATGCCGCTTTCAGGTTGGCAAATTGTCTCCTGCATATTACTTGACGACATCGTTGAACGTGCCCTTGGGCAGCAGCGTGGTGATGGCCTGTCTTTGCACATGCAGCACCGTGCCGTCAGCCACTTCGATACCCGCATAGCCGTCGCCGATTTTGATGATTTTGCCGATGACGCCCATAGCGATCACTTCATCGCCTTTTTGCAGACCTTCAAGCATTAGCTTGTGTTCCTTGGCGCGCTTCATCTGCGGACGTATCATCATGAAATACAGCAGTCCGAACATGATGATGATGAAAGGCAGCCCCATCAGTGAATCTCCCCCGCCGGTGGCACTGGCCTGTGCGTAAGCATTGCTGATCATTGCATTTCCTTTGATATTGGGTGCCGGAACAACGGGCGATTTTAACATATTGGGATGGCAATACTGCCTCTCAAGTGTCGCCCTCATCAAGCTCCACACCCGCGCCGGCTGCGCGCGCGGCGTGGAAGCGCACGGTAAATTCGGCAAAAGCGCCGCTTTCAATGGCGGCGCGCATTTCGCGCATCAGGGTCAGGTAGTAGAACAGGTTATGGACGGTGTTGAGCCTTGCGCCCAGAATCTCGTTGCTGCGTTGCAAATGATGCAGATAGGCGCGCGAAAAATGGCGGCAGGCATAACAGGCGCAGCTTGCGTCGAGCGCACTGGTGTCGGCGCGGTATCTGGCGTTGCGGATTTTGATGTCGCCGTGGCGCGTGAACAACCAGCCGTTGCGCGCGTTGCGCGTGGGCATGACGCAATCAAACATGTCGATTCCTGCTGCAACGGCGGCCACTATATCCTCTGGCGTGCCCACGCCCATCAGATAGCGCGGCTGATGGCGCGGCAATCGCGGAGCGGTGTGCGCAAGAATGCGCAGCATATCTTCCTTGGGCTCACCCACCGAAAGACCGCCGATGGCGTAACCATCAAAGCCGATCTGTTGCAAGCCTGCGGCTGATTCATCGCGCAAATCTTCATACATGCCGCCCTGCACAATACCGAACAGCGCATTGCTATTTTCCAGCCGCTGAAACTCAGCCTTGGAGCGCGCCGCCCAGCGTAACGACAGGCGCATCGATTCCTCTGCCTGCTCATGTGTTGCAGGGTGAGCGGTGCATTCGTCGAAGATCATGGTGATATCCGCGTTCAGCACATGCTGGATGCGCATCGATTCTTCCGGCGATAAAAAGCATTTGTCGCCATTGATAGGCGATTGAAACGCCACCCCCTGCTCGCTGATTTTGCGCAGTTCCCCCAGGCTCCACACCTGGAATCCGCCCGAGTCGGTGAGTAACGGCCCGTCCCAACCCATGAAGCGATGCAGGCCGCCGTGTGCGGCAATCACCTCCAGACCCGGGCGCAGCCACAGATGAAAGGTGTTGCCGAGCACTATCTGCGTGCCGATGTCGGTCAACTCCTCGGGGCTCATCGCCTTCACCGTGCCGTAGGTGCCCACCGGCATGAAGGCGGGGGTGTCGAGCGCGCCGTGGGCTAGCGTCAGCGTGCCGCAGCGCGCATTGTGATCGGTTTGGGTAAGGTTGAATTTCATTGCTCAAGCATCGCATCGACCGCTCCCATGCCATCATTGCAAGTATCGGAAGCGGCGTCACTTTTCAACTTCAGTGAAGTGCGCCATGATACGCGCGTTGCGCGCGCGCTGCTGGCATACATACAATGAACTTGTGCAGCACTGCGCTTTCCCAGCCTATAATGAGATTCGCTTTAATCTAAAAAAACCACCCTTCCACGCGCCTTGCCTATCGACCGTGTATACCAAAGTCTTGTCAAGTGATCTCAAAGTCGGCATGTTCGTGTCCGATCTTGATCGCCCGTGGATAGACACCCCGTTTCCACTACAGGGCTTTCTGATAGAAGATCAGCAGCAGATCGCCCAGCTACAGCGTTATTGCGCCTACGTCATGGTGGACAGGACGCGCTCGACCGGCGACGAGTACCAGGCCGCGCCTTACGTCAAGCAGGGCGCGCCGGGCAAGCGCATCCTGGATAGCCAGGCTCGCGTCGTGGTGCATAGTCGCGTTGAACCTGGAGCAAAAACGTCCCCTGAAATAGCACCGCCCAAGCGGGGCCAGCGCGGCACACCGCAGGCCCCAGTTTCCAACCGTGACATGGGGTTTCGCCCGGTGCAATCTGGGCGCTTAGACCTATCTACTGAAACCCCTGACAACACCCCCGGTGCGCAGACGGATGCGTCAACAAAGGCCAGCCTGTGGAAGTCTTTGTTAGAGGGTGTGCGCGGATTTTTTAACACCGGGATTGCGTCCGCAAGCGCGCGCGAGCGCTTTGATGATGACCTCTACCTTGGCATGGATCCCGACAGGCCCAAGGATAACGCGCGCCACGAGTTTCTGCCGGAAACCGTGCAAATCACCTACTACACCGACGCGCATAGTGTTGAAGAGGAAATCGCCACGGCAAGCGAGGCTTATGAGCGCAGCAGCGCGGCACTACATCATCTTGTACAAGACATCCGCATCGGCAAAAACCTGGCCATCGTAGAAGTCGAAGAAGTCATCGGCGATATGGTTGATAGCATGGTGCGTAATCCTGATGCATTGATGTGGGTGGCTCGCATGCGCGAGCAGGACATGGCCACCTATGGGCACGGCCTACAGGTTGCAGTGTATCTCATCGCCTTCGGGCGTCATCTGGGGTTTCCCAAAGATTACCTGGAACATCTCGGCATGCTGGGCATACTGCTCGACATCGGCAAACTTAAACTGCCACGCGAGCTGCTGGAAAAAAATGCGCACCTCAGCGACGCAGAGTTCGCAACCGTTCAGGAGCACGTGCGCCTTGGTCTGGACATTCTTGCACAAACCCCCAACCTGCATGCCGATGTGCTCGAAGGCATTGCCCAGCACCACGAACGCGAGAACGGCAGCGGCTATCCCGCAGGTCTGACAGCAGAAAAAATCAGCATATTCGGGCGCATGAGCGCGATTGCCGATTGTTTCGCCGCGTTGACTAACAAACGCCCCTATGCTGAAGCGGTATCCACTTATTTAGCGTTACGCAGCCTGAGCGAATGGGGCGGAGACTATTTCCATGCGCCCCTGGTGGAACAGTTTATTCAGGCGGTGGGCGTGTTTCCGGTGGGATCGCTGGTGGAGCTTTCGTCCGGAGAAGTCGCCATTATCGTCAGCCACAACAAAGTGCGACGCCTGAAGCCGCGCGTACTTGTCATTTCAGGGCCCGACAAGAGCCCTTCGCCGCACCCTGCCGTACTCGACTTGCTTTACGATCCTAAGATAGTCGGCGAGACGCCGATTTACATCCGCCGCGGCCTGCCGGCAGGCGCCTATGGTCTCGATACCAGCGAGTTCTACCCGGCGTAGCCATGACAAATATTTCCTTGCAACCGCCCACACAATACAGTCGCCAGCTCGAGCACGCCGCGCTGCTCGAGCTGCTGCGACGCGAACTCGATGTGGCGCAAAGAGAACACGGCATCATTGCCGTTCTCCTGCTCGAGTTGCGTCGCGCGAATCGTCTCGACGCCATTACCGGCGGGCCGCACACAGATGTTATTTTTGAGCACGCACGCTTACGCCTGGAGCGCCTGCTGCGCGACACCGACCGTTATGCGCGCATTTCGAGCGAACAGATTTGCCTGGTTTTGCCGCGGCTGACGAGCAGCACGCAGAGCGTGCTCGCTGCGGTAAAAATTCTTACCACGCTGCAAAAGCCTTACGGCGTGGATAACCAATCAGTGCTGGTGCGCCCGCACATTGGCATCGCAACTTTTCCCGAGCAGGGGCAGGACAGCGACCAGTTACTGATGTTTGCCGACATCGCTGCGCGCATCGCCTCCACGCATGAGGAGGGTTACCACATTTACCGCGCGGAAGACCATGTCGAGACCGAGGTTTACCGCGGCCTCGACGTCGCGCTGGCAAGAGCCATCAAGGCCAATGAGATACAGGTGCATTTCCAGCCGCAAATCGAGATTTCCACGCGTCGCTGTCTGGCTGTGGAAGCGTTGCTGCGCTGGAGCGACCCTGGCGGCCGCGTCATCCCGGCTGGTACGTTGATCGGCATTGCGGAAAATACCGGACAGATCGCCCCGCTCACGCTGCGCGTACTCAACACAGCGTTGCGTAACCTGGCGGAATTTGTGCGCGCCGACATAAATATCGGCTTGAGCGTTAATCTTTCCACCAGAACGCTTGCCGACCCCGAGTTTCCTGCCGTCGTGCAACAGTGCCTGCAAACCTGGAGCGTCAAACCTGAGCGACTGACTTTCGAAATCACCGAAGGCTCCATGATCCGCGATGCCGAGGGCACCTTGAAAATGCTCATTCGTCTGCGCGATCTGGGCGTGCGACTATCGATCGACGACTTCGGCACCGGCTATTCATCGCTCGCGTATTTGCAACGCTTTCCTCTCAACGAACTGAAAATAGACAAGCAGTTTGTGCTAAACATGCGCAAAACGCGCGGCGACAGACAGATTGTTCGCTCAGTCATTGATCTGGCGCACAATTTCGAATTGCGCGCAGTGGCTGAAGGCGTCGAAGACCAGGAAACATGCGATCTTTTGCAAGAATTAGGCTGTGACCTGGCGCAAGGTTTCCTCTTCAGCCGGGCGCTGCCGGGCGCAGAATTTATCGACTGGTATCGTCGCCACATGCGCTCGTGATATAACAACTGTTATCGATTTTTTGTACAATTCGCTGTTTGCAGCGTTGGTCACGTACTCTTTCACCAACTACAGGAGAGTTTATGCGTTGCCCCATTTGGTTCCTGCGTATTACCTTGGCGGCTGCTGCTTTGTTTGGTGGTTTAGGAATTTATCCAGCGCATGCCCAACTTAAGCTCGGCCAATCGGTCGATATGTCAGGCGTCACATCGCCCCTTTCCAAGGACTTAATTCGCGGAATAAAGGCGCACTTCAACGCCATCAACAGCACGGGTGGCATCAAGGGCCAGAAAGTCGAGTTGGTTACGCTCGACGACAAGTTTGATCCGAACAAAACGCTTGAGAACACCAAGCAATTAATCGCGGATGCTTCTGTCGTCGGCCTGATTGGCTATCGTGGAACCGTGAATCTGCAAAAAATAGTGCCTGTTATAGTGGAATCAAAAATACCCCTAATTGGAACAACATCTGGCGCAGTATCGCTGCGCAAGCCAGTGAACCCCTATATGTTTCATGCGCGCGCATCGCTGGCGGATGAAATCGATGTGTTGATTAGCCATGCCTTAGTGACCAGCGTGCGCAGCATTGCAGTTGTTTACCAGGACGATGCCTACGGCAAAGAGGGTTTGACGGCTTTTGATGCCTCCATGAGCGCAAGAGGGCTGAAGTCAATCGCTACGACATCGATCCCACGCGGCACGCTGGAGGTTGAAGCGGCCGCGACGCTGATTGCACAGGCAAATCCGGCATTACTGATATTCATTGGCCAGTCGAAGCCCGCCGCAGCCCTCTTCATTGCGTTAAAAAAGCGCGGGCGGACTCCGCAATTGATGGTGACCAGCATCGTGGCAGGCATTTTCGACGAGCTACGTGAGGAGGCGCATGGCGTCATTGTGTCGCAGGTCGTACCACTACCAAGCCGCACAGGTTCAGCGCGCATTGTTCAGCAGTACCAGGCTGCAATGCTGGCAAGCGGAGAAACAAAATTTACGCACGGCTCGCTTGAGGGTTATTTGATGGCCAGCGTCGCTACGCGCAGTCTCGCTATTGCGAGCCCGAAGCCGACACGCGCGTCGCTGCGCAAAGCGCTTGACGCCATGAGTAACGAGGATTTTGGAGGGTACCCGATCAAATATTCTTCCTCATCCCACAATGGCTCACAATTTGTCGATATCACCATGATTCGCAAGAATGGTGAATTTGCTCAATAAGCATTTCTTCTACACAAGGATCTAATCCATGACCCGCATATTCCTTGGTGTGCTGGCTTCTATTGTTTTATTCGCGGCGCCGTATGCTCGTTCGCAAGATTATCCGGTCAGGCCAATCACTATCGTTGTCCCATTCCCGGCAGGCGGCCCAGTGGACACTTTGGCGCGAATCATCGCCGCGCCAATGAGCAAGACGCTCGGAAAGCCGGTCATCATCGAGAACGTTCCAGGGGCTGCCGGGTCGATTGGCGTAGGACGCGTCGCCAGGGCGACTCCCGATGGGTATACCTTGAGTATCGGGCACTGGGCCACGCACGTCGTCAATGGCGCGGTATACCCTTTGCAATACGATCTGATAAAGGATTTTGAGCCTTTAGGAATGATCGCCACCAATCCGATGTTGATCGTTTCCGGCCCAAAGGTACCTGCCAATAATCTCAAAGAATTGGTTGCTTGGCTGAACTCGAATCCAGATAAGGCTTTGCTGGGAACGGCAGGAGTTGGCTCATTGATGCATATCGGCGGCTTAAGCTTCCGCAAAGAAACGGGAACAACAGTTACGTTCGTCCCGTATAAGGGCGCGGCGCCTGCGATGCAGGACCTGCTGGCCGGACAAATTCCGACCATGGTTGATCAGGCCTCAAACTCCTTGCCGCACGTTCGCGGAGGCCGCATCAAGGCCTACGCGGTAACGGCAGCTACACGCCTCAAGTCGGCGCCCGACATTCCGACAGTTGATGAGCTCGGGTTCCCCGGACTGCACGTATCCGTGTGGTACGGTTTGTGGGCGCCTAAAGGAATAAAACAGGAAGTCATAGACCGGCTCAATGATGCGCTGCGAGCAGCACTTGCCGACCCTGGAGTGCGTCAACATCTGACAGACCTGGGTCAAGAGCTGCCAACCAGAGAGCAGATGACTCCGGCCGGGCACGGCGCTTATCACCAGGCAGAAGTACAGAAATGGTGGCCTATCATCAAAGCCGCGAACATCAAGATTGAGTGACAAACCTCTGGAAGACTATTGGGGACTGCGGTTTGCAATACTGGGGGCAGAGAGTATCAAAACTCATGTGTGCTGGTAGGGGCCTTCTCCTTCAAGAAGTATCCCCAAGCCAAAAATAGTTCTTGACTGAAACGAACGTTCGTACTATTCTATCGCCATGCCAGCTTCCTCCACTCTCCGCGAAATCCCGCTACGCAAAGGCGAGGAAACGCGCGCGCTCATTCTCGAAACCGCCTTGCGCCAGGCGAGTCGCAGTGGTTTTGAAGCGCTCACTATCGGCTCGCTTGCCGAGACCACGGGCCTATCCAAGAGCGGACTGTTTGCGCACTTCGGCTCCAAAGAGGAATTGCAGATCGCCACCCTGGATGAGGCGGTGCGGCGCTATATCGAGTGCGTATTCGTTCCGGCCGTCAAGCACCCGCGTGGTCTGGCGCGCCTCAGAGCGTTGTTTGAAAACTGGCTGGTATGGACTGATCGCACCGATTTGCCGGGAAGCTGCCCGATTCAGACTGCTTCTGTGGAGTTCGATAACCAGCCGGGCGCAGTGCGCGATGCGGTGGTGC
>JAYWAM010000371.1:0-21096 GCA_043782425.1 Betaproteobacteria bacterium | reverse complement strand
TCGGTGATGAGCACCGGCAACGCATACTCCTCACGTTCGAGCCAGGCGAGCGTCTCAATGTCAGTCAGGTTGTCGAAGTGTCCACGCTTTCGCGTACTACAGTTTCACACCATCTCAAGGTGTTACGCGAAGCCGGGGTGCTCGAAAGCGTCAAGCAAGGCAAGGAAGTGTATTTCTGGCTTGCTAAGGACTTCCTTGTCGCTGCTTTGCAAACGGTAACCGAATACATTCTGGAAAAGGCATGAAATGAATAGACGAAATTTTCTACGCATAGCCGCTGCTGGAGGCGCCGCTACTTTCTTGCCCGGTTGCGACTTCAGTTTTGAGCAAGGCATATTCAATCCGTGTCGCTCTCCTCTACCCAGAGAGCTTGCCGATCATCCTCTGGTAAAGGCCGCCTGGCAGGGGCTGCGGGCGGACGCGGTGTGGGATTGCCACGTGCATCTGTTCGGAAACGGGCGCAGCAAGGCCGGTCTGTGGGTCAGTCCCGAATTCGACCATCCGAACGGCATTGTTTCCAAGGTCAGACACACCATGTTCGCCAGCGGTGGTTGTCTGGGTGAAGACGAAGCGCACTGGGATCAACGCATGGTGGAACGCCTGACGCTGCTGATTGATGACTTTCCGCCGGGTTTCAAGGTGATGTTGCTGGCGTTCGATTTCACCTACGATGCCGATGGAAAAAAGCACGAGGATTTAACCACTTTTTCCGTGCCCAACGATTATGCCGCACGCATCGCCAGGATGCGCCCGGATCGTTTCGAGTGGATCGCATCGGTGCACCCCTATCGCAAAGACGCGCTTGAAGCGCTTGAGTGGTGCAAGAGCAACGGCGCGCGCGATCAAATGGCTGCCGCCTTCGATGGCAATAGATCTTGCTGCGCCGCAGTGCGTGCCTTTTTACCAGGCGTTGAAGCGCCTTAACTTGCCGCTGCTGACGCATGTCGGTGAAGAGCGTGCAGTCGAAGGCGCACGCCGCGAAGAATTCGGCAATCCTTTGGCTTTGCGTCATGCGCTTAACCAGGGTGTGCGCGTCATCGCTGCGCATTGCGGGTCACTGGGAGAGAGTGCTGATCTTGACGCCCAAGGCGATCCTGCCAAGGCGCCGCACGTAAAGAACTTCGCGCTGTTTACGCGCTTGATGAATGAAACGCGCTATCAGGGTTTGTTGTTCGGGGATGTTTCTGCTGTGACACAACTTAACCGTGCTGAAGTGGTGGAACGCATCATCCGTAATCAGGCCTGGCATGGACGTCTTTTGAATGGCTCAGACTATCCGCTGCCGGGTATCATGCCGCTGTTCTCGCTCGACTATTTCGGCAGGCAAGGTTTGCTTGAGGAAACACAGGTTGCGGTACTGCGCGACATCCGAAAATATAACGCGCTGCTGTTTGATTTTGTGCTCAAGCGCAGTCTACGCGCCAGCGGTAGCGGACTGCCTGCTGGTGTTTTTGAAACGCGAAACTTCTTTGCTGGATAAGTGTGAGGGTAATTCCGATTCGACTAATAATGCAGCATATGTGTAGGAGCGGGCTTGCCCGCGATGAATTGGTGCTGGTTTTCGCAGGCAGCCCTACGCAATCACACCAGAAAGAGAAAGCGATTCGCGCCAAGACGCAAAGACGCCAAGAAAAAATAAAGAATTGGTTTTAGACTTTGCGTCTTTGCGTCTTGGCGCGAGATTGTTTTTTTCCGGCACAAAGATTGTCGTTATGGATATAAATCAGATGAGGGAATTTAATGGCGGATGACAAACCACATGGCGCCCCACACGCCAACCAGTTTCAGTTGCTCAAGGAACGCCGTTTTGCGCCGTTTTTCTGGACGCAATTTCTCGGTGCGGGCAACGATAATATTTTTAAATTCGCCTTCACTGTGCTCGCCACTTTTCACGCGGCGCAGTGGGGCGGCATGGACGCCAAGGTGGCGGGCGCGGTAATTGGCGGCATCTTTATTCTGCCTTTTGTTCTGTTTTCCGCGACTGCCGGACAGCTCGCCGACAAAATAGAAAAGTCGCGCATGACACGCCTGGTGAAGAATCTGGAAATCGCCATCATGACGCTGATTGCCGCGGGTTTTCTGTGGAAGCTGGTGGCGCTGCTGTTCGTTGGCGTGTTTCTCATGGGACTGCATTCCACGCTGTTTGGTCCGGTGAAGTTCGCCTATCTGCCCCAGCAACTCAAGGAAGAAGAGCTGACCGGCGGCAATGGCATGGTGGAAATGGGCACGTTTGTCGCGATTTTGTTGGGATCTATGGTGGGAAATATTCTGGTGTCCATCCCAGGTGACGGGCCAGCGTATGTGGCGGCAGCTTCCATTTTCGTTGCCGTCATGGGGCGCATCATGGCGGGTTTCATTCCTCTTTCTCCCGCACCTGCGCCGCAGCTCAAGATCAACTGGAATCCCGTTACTGAAACCCTGATCAACCTGAAACTAGCTTATCAAAACCGCACCGTGTTCCTTTCTTTGCTGGGCAACTCCTGGCTTTGGTTTTTCGGCTCTATTTTTCTCACTTCCTTTGCGGCATTCAGCAAGGAAGTGGTCGGCGGCAATGAGCAGGTGGTGATGCTGTTATGGGGAAATTTCTCCGTCGGTATCGGACTCGGCTGCCTGCTTTGCGAGAAACTTTCGGGCCGCAAAGTGGAGATCGGCCTGGTGCCGTTTGGCTCCATCGGCATGACAGTTTTTGCGGTAGACCTGTACTTCGCAAGCCGTGGCATGCGACCGAGCGGGCTGATGGGCGTGGCGGAATTTCTACAGCATGGCCAGAACTGGCGCGTCATGGCCGATTTGTTTTTTCTCGCCATGTTTGCCGGTTTCTACAGCGTGCCGTTGTATGCATTGATGCAAAGCCGCAGCGACGCTTCGCATCGCGCGCGTATTATCGCCGCCAACAATATTCTCAATGCCATTTTCATGGTGGTGGCTTCCATCATGACAACCGCGCTGCTGGCAAGCGGCCTGACGTTGCCGCAATTGTTCCTGGTGGTTGCCATCATGAATGCGGCGGTGGCGGTATTTATTTACACCGTGGTGCCGGAATTTCTCATGCGTTTTCTGTGTTGGTTGCTGATTCATTCAGTGTACCGGCTCGACAAGGAAGGCATAGAAAACATTCCCGAAGAAGGCGCCGCGCTGCTGATTTGCAACCATGTGAGTTTTGTTGATGCGCTGGTGATTCTTGCCGCGAGCCCTCGCCCGATCCGCTTTGTGATGGATCACCACATTTTCAAGGTGCCGTTTTTATCGTTCATATTCCGCACCGGCAAGGCCATCCCAATCGCCTCGGCCAAGGAAAACCCGGTGCTGCTCGGACAGGCTTACGAACAGATCGCCGCAGCGCTGCAAAACGGCGAGCTGGTCGGCATTTTTCCCGAAGGACGCCTTACCGATAATGGTGAAATCTATCCCTTCAAGGGCGGCATCAAGCGCATTATCGAGCGCACACCGGTGGCGGTGATCCCCATGGCGCTACGTGGACTGTGGGGTTCTTTTTTCAGCCGCAAAGGCGGGCCTGCAATGACCCGTCCACTGCGGCGCGGCATTCTTTCGCGCATCGCGCTGGTGGTGGCTCCGCCGGTGCAAGCGGCGCTGGTGACACCAGAAGGTATGCAGGCTAAGGTGGAGCAGATGCGCGGGGAGTGGAAGTGATTGGGGGGTGCTTTGGTGTAAAGGACAGTTCATAAGTTATCGATTAAGGACCTCAAATTTGAAGGCCGTGATGAGCAATGAGGTAACCTGTCGTCCCAGCGGAGGCTGGGACCCAGTCCCATCAACATCACTTTTGAAACAATAATCAGATCGTGTGGTGGTCTGGGTCCCAGCCTTCGCTGGGACGACGAATAGTTACGAGTTCGGGGAATTTCCACTAAAGGGCCGTTAAGAGGTTGAAAACCGAATTGGCAACAGAAAGCTAACCAAAAGGGAGCTGAAAATGTGGTTCATCGGACTGATAGTGGGATTATTTTTTGGCGCCGTGGTGTGGGGTTTTGAGGGCGCTATCGCCGGGGCAGTTATCGGCTGTATCACCGCGATAATTTTCGGCCCAAAGAAGAATGCTGCAAAAACGCCCGCCCAATCAGATCGCTTGAGCCTGATTGAGCAGCGCCTGAGCATCATGGAAAAGCGCTTAAGTGCGGTTGAGCGTCAGGGCGCGGCGACTACTGCGACGGCAAGCGCCTCAAGCCCGAGCGCGGCGCTACAGACCAAGCAGCCGGACAGTATTCAATCTGCGCCTGCGCCCGCCGAGTTGCTGCGCGTGCAGATGAGCGCAGCCGATGAGGCTATAGCCGCGCCGTCTCCTACACCTGTCGATGCAACGCCAGCGCAAGCAAAGGTGCAGCCCAAGCTCGCCGTGTCACGCCCACCGCCGCCACCTCCTGCGCCCGCCAAACCCAACCCCATCGTGACGTGGTTCACTGGCGGCAACACCATAGTTCGCGTCGGCGTTGTCATTCTGTTTTTGGGCATGAGCTTCCTGGTTAAGTACGCCGCCGACCATGCCCTATTCCCACTGCCGCTGAGGCTCGCGGCGGCAGCGCTCGGTGCGATTGTGATGTTATTCATCGGCTGGCGCGTGCGTGAAAAAAATGCCGGATTCGGCCTGACATTGCAAGGCGGCGCGGTCGGCATTCTTTACCTCACTATTTTTGGCGCTCTTCGCCTCTGGCATTTATTGCCGGCTAGTCTCGCATTCGCGCTGCTGGTGGCGATTGCAATATTGTCTGCCATTCTGGCGATCAAGCAGGACGCTATGGCGCTCGCGGTAGTGGGCGCGGCAGGCGGATTTCTCGCGCCTATTCTGACTTCCACCGGCAGCGGCAACCACGTCATGCTGTTCAGCTATTACGCGGTGTTGAATGCCGGTATTTTCGCTACTGCATGGTACAAGGCGTGGCGTGTGCTCAATGTTGTGGGCTTTGTTTTCACCTTCGCCATCGGGCTGTTGTGGGGAGAAAAATATTACCGCCCTGCTTTGTTTGACAGCACCGAGCCGTTCCTCATTCTGTTCTTCCTGTTCTATGTCGCTATCGCCGTGCTTTACGCCTATCGCCAGGCGCCGCGGCTCAAACATTATGTCGATGGCACGCTGATTTTCGGCACGCCGTTAGTCGGCTTTGGCTTGCAGGCCGCGTTGGTCAAGGGCTTCGAGAACAGCCTGGCGATCAGCAGCCTGGTGCTGGCGGCGTTCTACCTGTTGCTGGCGCAAATCCTGTACACGCGCCAGCGCGACAATCTGCGTTTGCTGGTCGAAAGTTTCCTCGCGCTCGGCGTTATTTTTGCGACGCTGGCCATTCCGCTGGCGCTCGATGATCGCTGGACTTCGGCCTTCTGGGCGCTTGAAGGGGCCGCAGTTTTGTGGGCCGGGGTGCGCCAGAATCGCCTGTTGGCGCGGCTCTTCGGCCTGTTGCTACAGTTGATTGCAGGGTTCGCCTTCGTCCGCGGTTACGACATCGCAGCAGCGCCTTACGCCATTGTGAACAGCATTTTCATCGGCGCGGTGCTGATGGCGGGAGCGGGGTTGTTCACTAACCGCATGCTGTCGCGCGATGTGCAAACTCTCAGCAAATTCGAGACTGCCATCGCGCTGCTGTTTTTTTTGTGGGGCCTGGCATGGTGGCTGTTTGCCGGTCTGCGTGAAATCGACCGCTTCATCATGAGTGAGTTTCGCGTCAATGTTGCGCTGGTGTTTTTCACCGCCACGGTGCTGCTGTTCGGTTGGTTGAAGCGTCACCGCGGGTGGCGTGAGGCCGAGTGGCCGGTGTGGGCGTTTCTGCCGGTGTTAGCGCTATTAGCGTTTATCGGCGCTGCGGATCACGGTCACCCGTTTGCCAATTTTGGCTGGCTGGTGTGGCCCTGCGCCTTGGCGGCACATTTCGCGCTGCTTTACAAACATCAGCCGCAGGATGAAGCACAACAAACTCACGCGCTTTTTGGTGTGATTCACGCAGCGAGCCTGGTGTTTCTCGCCGCGCTGGGCGCGTGGGAAATGCACTGGCTGACGGGCGATTATGATTTGCGGCGCAGCGCTTGGTCGGTAGCGTCGGTGATATTGATTCCCGGCTTGCTGTTGATCGCCGTATCGAGCGCGCGCTTTTCACAGCGCTGGCCGGTGGCAAGCTATGCGCAATCGTATCTTGCGGGCGGCGCCATTCCCATCGTTATCGCGCTGTGGCTCTGGACGTTTTATGCCAATGTGACGCACGACGGCGCGAGTCTGCCTTTGCCTTATCTGCCCCTGCTCAATGCCATCGATCTCGCCCATATGTTCATACTGCTGGCGGTGATGAAATGGGTGCTGCATGTGAGCCGCGATGACAGTGAAATCAACCTGCCGCTGGATCGCACGCTGCTTTATGCCGCAGGCGGCGCGGCATTGTTCGTGTGGCTCAATGCTATTTTGCTGCGCTCGATTCACCACTGGGCCGACGTGCCCTACCGCATTGATACGCTGTCGCGCTCGGTACTGGTGCAGACTGCACTGTCGATTTTCTGGACGTTGCTGGCGTTAGCACTGATGTTTACTGCGACGCGCAAGCGCTGGCGCAACGTGTGGATGGTCGGCGCGGCGCTGATGGCGGTGGTGGTGGGCAAACTGTTTCTGGTGGATTTATCACATATGGCGGGCATTGAGCGCATCGTGTCGTTCATCGGTGTCGGGGTATTGATGCTGGTGATCGGCTATTTCTCTCCGCTGCCGCCTGCTGCTGAAAAGGAATAGACGTCATGAAAAATATCTGTGTACTGTTATCCGGCTGGATGTTGCTTGCGTTTTCGTTCGCATCATCGTTGGCGACCGGGGCCGAAAGCCCCGGCGATTTTCGCCATGTAATAGCGCTGCGCACGCACAATGCCGAAGGTCTGCATCGCGTGGAAGTGCCGCTCGCTGTCTATCAGGGCGCGGCGCGCGCCGATCTGGGTGATGTGCGCGTGTTCAACGCGCGCGGCGAAAAAGTGCCGTTTGCCTTCGCCGGAGATGCGCGGCGCGAAGTGCAGCAGCCCGCGCCCATCACGCTGCCGTTTTTTCCGCTTTATCAGCAAGGCGTGGTGCAAGGCGCGAACTCGGTTTCAACCTCCATCCCCAATATCGATCTGCAAATCAAGCAACAGGCTGACGGCACGCTGATTTCTCTCAGATCCAGAGGAGGGAAGGTAAGCAGCGAAGCGCCGCAGCAAAAAATTCAAGCCTATCTCGTCGATGCCAGCCGTAACAAGGAGCCGTTGCGCGCCCTGCAACTTGATTGGGAGGCGCGCGCAGGACAGATCGCCAAGCTGCATGTCGAGGCCAGCGATGATCTCAAGTCCTGGCAAACCCTGACAGCGGGCGCACCGCTGCTGAATCTGGAATTCGGCGGCGAACGCCTGGTGCAAAAGCGCGTCGAATTCGCCCCCGTCAAAAGGAAGTATCTGCGCCTTACCTGGGATCGCGATGCTTTTGAACTGAAATCATTACTGGCGGAAATTCCCGAGGCGCAAGTGCAGCCGGGCTTTGGTGTGTTAAAAGTCGATGCGCAGGCGGGCGAGCGCGCCGGAGACTACGTTTTTGATCTGGGCGCGCGGCCCCCCGTCGAGCGTTTGCAGCTCACGCTGCCGCAGCAAAACACCGTAGCGCCGCTGCGCATTTTCAGCCGCGATACACCCAAAGCAGAATGGCGTCCGGTCACCAGCGCCACCGTCTACCGCCTCACGCGCGAGGGTGTCGAGGTGGTGTCGCCTGCGCTGTTCATTGCGCCGCGCACTGAGCGCTATTGGATGATGCGCGTCGATCAAAAAGGCGGCGGGCTGGGTTCCGGCATGCCGCAACTTGAAGCTGGCTGGATGCCGCGCCAGATTATTTTTGTCGCTCGCGGCGAAGGGCCTTACTCGCTCGCCTATGGCAAAACGGGCGCGCAACCCGCCGATTTTGCTGTGTCCAATCTGCTGCCCGGATATAAGTCTTATGAAGAATATGCGCTGCCGCTGGCGCAGATGGAACCGTTAAGCGCAACGGCGGCAGGCGGAGAGAGCGACGCGCTGTCTTTTGACTGGGTGCGCGAAGCAGATTGGAAGCACGTCACGCTGTGGGCCGTACTGCTGTTTGGCGTGGCGCTGCTGGCGTGGATGGCGTGGCGGCTGACGCGGCAAATGAATGCATCGCCAGATGGCGCGGAAAAGGCGCGCAATGCGCAGGAATGAAAAGTGCTGGGACGACGAATATTTGCTATTTTAAGAATCTAATAATTGAGAAATTTGACCGTTATGCATCAGCCAAAAGATAAACAGGGTCGCCCTGTTGCTATAGGCGCACGAGTCCGGCTGCTTGAGCTATCAGATCGCTTCCTTGAGTCGCTACCCGCTGACGAACTTGAAGATGTTCGTTCAATGATTGGAATGATTTTTGAAGTCGAGGAAATCGACGAGTACGGTCAACCCTGGGTTTGCAAGTCATGGCCCAATGAGAAAGAAGGAACGTGCCACTCTCATTCAATCGCGCTCGAGTCGAACGAAATGGAGTTGGTTGATGACAAGGCGCTCTAATCTGGTCGTTAGCGTGAGGTGCGTTTCTAGACCTTTCGTTTTACCTCTCGTAGCCGGAGCCATACAATTTTAATCACAGGAGTTTCATATGTCGAAAGTGTTTAGATTTCACCCCAATATACGCGCGCCTTACCTTTACCAGTACGCTAGCTTCTGCGTGATTGCCTTGCTGTGTTTCCTGCCGCCTTTTGCCCATGCCGCTTACGTTTACAAAGAGAAACCTGGTGCTAAGGATCATCCGATGGTGAGTCGATTCAAGGGATCTATTCTCGAGAATTTTGGCGTGATCAATTTCGAGCAAGTTGAGGTGCCGATTGCGCCAGGGAAGAACCAGATTGTTGAAGGCAAGGTGTTCAACTACAGCTATGTCGCGCCACCAAATCGCGGCGATCTGGAGGTATATCGCAATTTTAAGCAGGCATTGCAAGCCAGTCGCTTCAAAATTATTCTGGCCTGTGAGGACGCCGAGCAGTGTCAGCGCCAGGGGCTAGCAGAACATGCCTCGCGCTGGTCGGGAGACTCAAGATCGTTTGAGGGTGCTTACTCGCCCATCTCGCGAATGGATAGCAATGACAACTACCCACCACGATTCTTGGTTGCCAGATTGGCGCGTGTAGAAGGCGATGTAACCGTGGTTTTGACCGTCAAGAGCCCGTCCAGTACACAGAAAGACAGCGGGGTAGGGGGCCCCTATTTTCTACAGGTAATTGAGTCGGGTGCGATGCAGGCGGGCAACGTGACCATTAATGCTGATGCGCTGGGGAAAGGCTTGAGCACAGAGGGTAAGATTGCAATCTACGGCGTGTATTTTGACACAGGCAAAGCTGAGATTAAATCTGAATCAAAGGCTCAACTCGACGAGATGGCAAAGTATTTGTCTCAGGATAAAACCACTAAGTTTTTTGTGATCGGCCATACCGATAATCAGGGCGTTCTTGACGCCAATCTCGCGCTTTCGCAGAAGCGCGCAGAAGCCGTTACTGCTGCTTTGGTCAGCACGTACAAAATAGACGTGAAACGTTTGTACGCGCGCGGGATTGCAAATTTCTCCCCGGTTGCTTCAAACGTAAGCGAGCCTGGGCGGACTAAGAACCGCAGAGTCGAATTAGTGACGCAATAGCATTAGATGCGCAAACCGTCGAGGCCACTATTTGCTATGCCCTGCGTTCAAGACCCCATGACACACGAGGCCACACTCATCTATAGCGAGCCGCTTCTACGCCAGGCGGTGTTTGCGTTTTGGCGTCGCTCGGTTGGAGTCGGCTATATCATCGCGCTTATTGTCGCTGCACTCGGTTTTAGCGTGCTTGTTGCGCTAGGCACGGCCTCCTGGCTGCTTGGTGTGATTGGCGCCGTGTTGGTCATGGGCGTAGCGTTTCCCGCACTGCTCTTTTTCGTTCATTACCGCAACTCACTACGCAAATTTCGCGAAATGGGCAAGCCTCAAGCCACGATCCGTGCCGAGGAGTCTTGTTTCACCATGAGTTCTGGTATTGGAACAACAACACTGCAATGGTCTGCCGTCAAAGAGCTTTGGCAGTTTTCTGACGTTTGGCTTCTTCTATTCTCCAAGGCGCAATTTAGCACCTTGCCGCTTGCGTGTATGTCGCCGGAAATGCGCGCCTTTGTTGTACAGCGCATTCAGGCGGCGGGAGGTAAGGTTGGCGGCTAATTTCCCAGGATCATTTGTAAATGCGAGCGGCAGCCTCCGGCAAGATGGTGGAATTGCCGGAATTTTGCGTGACTGCGCTACGCAACTGAGTGGCGGGCGCCTGCGCGAAGCTGAGCATGGCTTCAGGTCTGTTTTAAACCAGTTTCCCGCACAACCCGAAGCCCTGCATGGCCTGGGGGTGATTGCGCTGCGCACCGGACACCATAGCGATGCGTTGCAACTGTTTGATCGCGTCCTGAGTATTAAGCCGGAGCTTGCTGCGGCCCATGTTAATCGCGGCAATGTGCTCAAGGCGCTGCGGCGCTTTGACGAAGCGGTGGCCGCATATCGCAGCGCCATCGCGCTGCGCGAAGATCTGTATAGCGCCTGGAACAATATGGGCGAAGCCCTACAGGCATTGGGTGAAATCGATGCTGCCGTAGAGTCCTTGGAAAATGCGCTGACGCTTTCTGCTGATGGCGTCGCAGCGCATGTCAATCTCGGCAATCTGTACAAGGAGCAGGGCAGAATTGTTGCAGCTCTGGGCGCTTACGAGGCCGCGCTTGCGCTCGATCCCTATTGCCAGGAAGCGTTCAGTAATAAACTCGCCGCGCTCAAGGTTGCGCCCGGCTATACGGCGCAAATGATATTGGATGAGCACCGGCGCTTTTGTGCGTGGTTTGAAACGGCGTCAAGGGATTATCAGCCAGTGGACAACAATCCTGACCCGCAGCGGCGCTTGCGTATCGGCTACGTTTCGCCCGATTGCCATTCAGCCTTGCCGGCCTTTATCCGCCCAGTTTTACGCGCGCATGATGCGCGTCTGGTGGAAGTATTCTGCTACTTCAATAATCCGCAGCCACCTGAACCCGATGTGCGCATACGTGAAACAGTGCAAGTTCGCGTCATGGCGGGCTTAAGCGATGCGCAGGTCGCCCAGCAAATTCGTAGTGACGGCATCGACATCCTCGTCGATATTGCAGGCCATACCGGAAAAAACCGCCTGCTGGTATTTGCGCGCAAACCCGCGCCGCTACAGATCACCTGGCTGGATTATCTTTGCACCACCGGGCTCGATGCCATGGACTATCGTCTCAGCGATGCGGTGGCTGATCCGCCTGGGAAGGCGGAGGCGTGGCATAGCGAGACGCTGCTGCGTATTGCGCCTACGCAATGGTGTTGGGAACCCGACGCCACTGCGCCGCCAGTCGGGCCTTCACCGGCGCAGGCAAATGGCTTCATCACTTTCGGCTCTTTCAACAACTACAGCAAGATCACTGACGACACTCTGCACTTGTGGGCGACGCTGCTTGAGCGTGACGGCAGCGCGCGCCTTGTCATGGCCGGTGTGCCGCAAGGGGCGGCGCGCAACAGGGTGCTTAAATTCATGGGCGCGTGTTCGCCACGCATTAGTTTTTTGCCGCGCCTGAGTGTGCTGGACTATCGGCATGCCATCGGCACAGTTGATATTGCTCTCGATCCGCTGGGCTTTAGCGGCGCGACCACCACACTCGATGCTTTGTGGCAGGGCGCGCCGGTTGTGACCTGGCCAGGTGAGATATCGGCTGCGCGTTCAAGCGCCAGCCTGCTCACTGCCGCCGTCCTGCAAGACTGGGTGGCGCACTCACCGCAGCATTACCTGGATATTGCGCTCTCATGGCGCGAGCGGCGCAGCGAATTGATGGCATTGCGCAATACGCTGCGCACCATGCTGCGCGCTTCGCCATTGCTCGATGGCGTGGCCTTTACGCACAATCTTGAAGCGATTTTCCGGCAGGTATGGCGACGCTGGTGCGAGCGGCGACCTGCGAAGTATTGAACAGCGCCGGGGTTTTATTGGCGTAGTTCTCGATTGCGCAGGGCGAGATAAAGAACAGGGAGAAGGAAAAGAGAAAGCAGTGGCGCGCTTAGCATTCCACCCACTAACGGCGCGGCGATGCGTTTCATCATGTCAGCACCGTCCCCCTGGCTGAACATGATCGGTAACAAGCCGACAATGATGACCGCTACAGTCATCATCTTGGGCCGGATGCGGGTGAGTGCGCCTTCGATGACAGCGGCACGTATCACACTGGATGTCAGCGGCGCAGTTTGCTTGGCGAGTGCTTGATCGATATATAACAGCATCACCACCCCGAATTCTGCGGCGACACCCGCGAGCGCAATAAAACCCACCGCAACCGCTACCGAAAATTGATAACCTAAGGCGTATACCAGCCAAATGCCGCCTATCAAGGCGAAGGGTATGACGCTTAAAATCAAAACTGCTTTATTGAATTGGCGAAAATATCCATAGAGCAAAAGCAGCACCAGCACTAATGTCGCAGGAATGACCCACATTAATTTTTGTTTGGCGCGTGTCAACTCAGCAAACTGGCCGGACCAGACCAGCGCATAACCGGGAGCAAATTTCACCTGCTGTGCAATGGCGGTATTGGCGCGCGCGACATAGCCGCCGATGTCGCGTGTGACGAGATCCACGAATACGTATCCAATGAGCCGCCCGTTCTCGCTCTTTATTTCCGTCGGACCATCGATAACGGAGAGTTTGGCGAGTGCGCCAAGTGGAATATGCGCGCCATTCGGTGCGACGACACGCGCCTGCGCGATGGCTTGCAGCGATGCACGAAACGCGCGCGGGTAACGCAAGTTTATCGAATAGCGCTCGCGTCCATCGATGACCGTCGTCACAGTCTCGCCGCCGATTGCGCTTTCCACCCACTTTTTTACCTCACCCGGATTCACACCATAACGCGCCGCTTGTAAACGATCAATCTCGATATCGATGTAGCGTCCGCTGGCCACGCGCTCGGCGAATACTGCGCGCGTGCCGGGAACATTTTTGAGTGCGGCCTCGATATCTTGCGCGGCGCTGCTGATGCCGGGAAGATCGGGGCCGGTGACCTTAATACCGAGCACAGTACGGATGCCGGTGGAGAGCATATCGATGCGCGTGCGGATGGGAAACCCCCAGGCATTGGTGAGCCCGGGCAATTGCACGGCGGAATCGAGCTTATGGATAACATCGTCGATAGTCACGCCATGCGTCCATTGCGCGCGCGGCTTAAGCAGAATTGTCGTCTCAAGCATCGACAAGGGCGCGGGATCGGTGGCGGTTTCAGCGCGTCCGGCCTTACCAAATACTTGCTCAACTTCAGGCACGGTGCGAATCAAGCGATCAGTAATTTGTAACAGATTCGCAGCTTCATCGATAGAGATACCGGGTACCGTAGTCGGCATGTAGAGAATATCACCTTCGTTCAATGGCGGCATAAATTCGCTACCTAGATTTGCGAGGGGCCACGCAGTGCTCAGCAAACACAGCACCGCGAAAAGTAACGTTTCACGGCGGTGCGCCAAGGCCCACAATAACGCAGGCTGATACAGGGCGAGTAGCCAGCGGTTGAGTGGATTCTGCGTCTCGCGCCGAATGCGACCGCGTATGAAATAACCCATCAATACCGGCGTCAAGGTAACCGCCAGGCCTGCCGCCGCCGCCATGGCGTAAGTCTTGGTGTAGGCCAAGGGCGTAAACAATTTGCCTTCCTGGCCGGTCAAGGCGAATACCGGCAAGAACGACACCATAATCACCAGCAAGGAAAAGAACAACGCAGGCCCTACTTCAATTGACGCTGTGTGCACCACTTCCCAGTAATCCGCATTGGGTGCGGCGCGCTCCAGATGTTTATGCATATTTTCTATCATTACCACTGCCGCATCCACCATCGCGCCGATGGCGATCGCGATGCCGCCGAGTGACATGATGTTTGCGTTTACACCCTGCAATTGCATCACCCAGAAAGCGGCGAGGATGCCCAGCGGCAAGGTGACTACCGCAACCAGAGCAGAACGCAAATGAAATAAGAAAAGTAAACACACCAAGGCGACTGCTAGACACTCAACAACCAATTTCTCGCGCAGATTGAGTATCGCACGCCAAATGAGACTGGAGCGATCATAAGTGACAACCACCTCCACACCAGTCGGCAATCCCGCGCGCAGTGTCTCCAGGCGTGATTTCACCGCGGCGATGGTATCGAGTGCGTTATGGCCATAACGCATTATGATAATGCCGCCTGTCGCCTCGCCTTCGCCATTAAAGTCAGTGGCGCCGCGCCGCGCCTCAGGACCGATTTGAATCTGCGCCACTTGCGCCAAACGCAGCGGATATCCCTGCGCATCCTGCCCGACCACTACTTGGCGCAGATCGGCCAGCGATTTCACATAGCCCTGCGCGCGCACCATATATTCGCTGCGCGCCATTTCGACCACCGAGCCGCCGCCGGATTGATTGGCGTTGCGCAGTGCTTCGGCCACGCGCTCGAAGCTTAACCCATAGGCGGCGATGCGATTGGGATCGAGCTCAATCTGAAACTGCTTGGCTGCGCCGCCCACGGTCGCCACTTCGGCCACACCCGGCACACTCTGTAATTCGTACTTCAGAAAAAAATCCTGCAGCGCGCGCAATTCAAATGTGTCGTGTTTACCGCTGCGATCTACCAACGCATATTGGAACACCCAACCCACGCTGGATGCATCCGGTCCGAGGGTTGGCGTCACCCCGGGCGGTAAGCGCGACGCAGCCTGCGACAGATATTCGAGCACGCGTGAACGCGCCCAATAAGGATCGGCGCCGTCGCGGAAAATAATATAGATGAACGATTCGCCGAACATGGAAAAGCCGCGCACGGCGCGCGTTCCCGGTACCGAGAGCAGGGCCGTGGTGAGGGGATAGGTGATTTGCTCTTCCACCACTTGCGGCGGCTGGCCGGGATACGGCGTTTTGACAATCACCTGTACTTCGGAAAGATCGGGGAGGGCATCCAACGCCACCTGGCTTAAACTGAAAATACCGCCGCTGGTGATAACAATACTGGCGAGCAGGACCAGGCTGCGGTGGCGTAAAGACCAGCCAATAAGACGCGCTATCAACAAGACCTTACTGTTGCCGCTCACTGCTAAAGCGGTATGCAGCGTCGGCGATGGACGCCGCCGCGTCGAGCAGGAATTGGCCATTGACTACTACTTGATCACCCTTACTGAGTCCGTCGCTAATGGCGATACGATCCTCGCTTTCGATGCCGGTCTGCACTTTGACCTGTGTGAAATGCCCCTGACCCAAGGCGCGTAAAACGAAATCGCCATGCCCGGTGCGCAGCACCGCACCGGCGGGAACACTTAATACTTCGTGGGGCGCGGCCTGGATTGTAACTGAGGCATAGCTGCCGAGCGGCGTACTACCCGTTAAGCTGATCGGAATACGCGCGCGTAGTGTACGCGTGCCGGAATCCACAATCGGGCTAAGCCCGTTGAGTCGTCCAGTGATTTCACTGCCGTCATCGAAGCGCGCAGTGAATGGATCACCTGCCCGCACTGCTTGTGCATGATCTGTATACAACGCCACTTCCAGCCAGGCGTGCGCTGTATCCACGCAGGTCACAATTTCGTTCATGGCGCTGATCGTCATACCGGCACGGGCGCTCACCTCTTTTACCACGCAATTTCGCTGCGCACGCACCGGCACCACACTCAGCGCTTGCTGGGTCTGCGCCAGGTTACGCAGCATGGTATCGGTGAAACCCGCATATTTCAGGCGCGTTGTTAGACGCTCGCCATCGCGCTGAATTGGAACGAGCATGGTCGCTGATTGCTCTTCACGCTGACGAATATCCAGTTCTATTTGCTTGCGTACAGCGGCTTCTTGCTTATGCGCATTTTCCAGATCCTTCTGGTTTTGCGCCTGCATCCGTTCCTCACTCTTGCGGTGCAGGCTGAGACGCTTGAGAAAATCCAGATATTCGTTTTGGTGTTGCAACAATCCCTCTGAATAGATTTCGTAGAGCACCGCGCCGGCTGCCAGCCGCTGGCCTGGGCGTGATGCGTACAATTTGACGAGCACGCCATCCATGGTCGGCGTTACGCGAGTCAGCGTGCTTTCATCGAGCATGAGCGTGGCGTAGGTGTGAATAGTCTGCGTAAGCCGGGTTTGTTCTGCGTCGGCGAGGCGCACGCCGAGGCGCTGCTGGGTAGCAGTATCGACTTGTATCTGTTTCGCCTTGGCGCGCTGGTTTGCGCTCATTGATACGAGCTCCATGCCGCAAATCGGGCACGTTCCCGGAATATCCTGCGCGATATGCGAGTGCATGGGGCAAACAAATGTTTGACTCGCGGCTGCGATCGTATCGGTCTGACGCGCTTGAGGCTGTATCCGCTGTCCAAGCCAGTAACCGGCGCCGAGAGCGACTGAAATCAAAACCGAAAAAAAGAGGATACGTTTCATAATTACGAATAAATAATGCCGCGCAACGGCGTACTTTTATCCGCCTGTGAGCAACTCAAGATGCATATTAATATAACGCGACCTACTCTTCGCGAGATCGATGCTGCATTACACTCGTATTCTCGCCTGCGCCAAACCCAGCCTGAGCGCCTGCCTGTTTCAGCAGAGCCAGCACAGCCTTTGAGTCGTCAACGATGGCGGCTTTAGGCGCATCGTGCGTCATACTGAAGCCAGGGTGTTGGCTTGCCGCAACACTATTGTGAGGCAACGTCGGCTCTTCATCACTAAGGTTTAGCGCTTGCATCAAGCGTCGCCTGGCTATATCGAGTGGCGTCATGCCGTCGGCGCGCACGGTGCTTAAATCTGCCCCGGCATCTATGAGGGCCTTAACCATATTCGGATTGCCTTGCACAACGGCATAGGTTAAAGCCGTGTTATTCCACGTACCTTTCGCTTCTAACTTTGGCAGAAAATTGAGAACTTCTTTTACATTTTCCGCATCCCGGCTATGCACCGCGCGCATCAGCACCGTGATTCCTTCTCGGTCTGCCGCGTTGACATCAGCGCCCTGCTCGAGCAAAAAATGCACCATTTCGCGGCTCACGTCGGGGGCTATTAACAATGGCGTCAATCCCCACGGCCGCTCTTTTGCATTGATATTCGCGCCTTGGGCTAGCAGGCTGCTGGCTGCGCTGATATTTCCCGTGCCCACCGCATCGAACAAGGCTTTATCTATGGGGGAGGGTACAACATTGGTCGCTGCCGCATACAGCAATGGTGAAAATGCAAATAAGCAAACACTGACAATCCATTTTAAGCTACGCACGGATATATGATTCCTTCTATGAGCCGGTGAAAGAAAAAGGCCGCGTGATGCGACCTTTTCCCCATTTAGGCTACCTTAACTACCGAGCCAATACTCCCGATCTGAGCTAAAGTGCCGTTCGCCGCACGATAGTTATAGAACTTGACGGTAATCGGAAACGTGCCGCTACTGGTAGGCGTAAACATGAACTCATAACGCTCCGCCGCCGTCATCAAGACCGATGAGCCCGCTGCCAAAGTTACGGCTGTGGCATAAGGACGCCCATCTTCCGCAATGATCTTAATCGGACCCAAACCTGCATTAAACGTCACGCGCTGCGGTACATACGCCGCCGCGATATAGCGTAACAATGTGGTTTGACCCTTGGTCATGCTGATGGCGACACTTGGGTCCGTTTGAGTCAGATCGGCTCCCAACCCGTTAATGCAAAATATCGTTGGGTTGAAATTATTGAAGCCCGCATCACCGCCGCACAAAGCGGCATCCCACGGTTTGCAATGCCAGGTATTATCGATGTCATCCACCGCCCAAATAGCTTCGACATTGTAAGCAGGGCCGCCATTGAAGGCGGTTCCCGGACCGGTTGTCGGATCAACAATCAGTGCGCCGTACATCCCCATTTCCACATGCAGCACGGTGTTGACGTGGCAGTGATAAAAATAGGTGCCGGCCTGCGATGCCTTCCATTGATAGGTATATTGCCCTTGCACGTCGAATGAGTAGTGGCCTACACCATCTTCATGGGTCGTGGGTTCGATCCCATGATGATGTATCGTATGCATGCCCATCATGACATTCAACACGGTGTGCACAATGTCGCCTTGATTCACGCGGATCAGAGGCGCCGGAAAACGCTGCGGCGCCATGCCGCCCATGTCTGCATTGGTAAAGCCAAATATATTGACGTTAACGCCATTGATTACCTGGTTAGCTCCCATGAAGGTTGCACGGTTAAACGTCTTGTTTGCCGTGCCCGGTGGCGTTGCCGGCGCCGCCGGATTAAGCCCGCAATTTCCTTGAATGCCCGCTGGGCAATTTGCCATTCCCATTCCCATAATTGTTGCTCCTATTGTCAGTAAAGTAGTGATTCAGGTGACTGCGTTTTAAGGCAGCAACGCTACAGCTTTTTGCAGATCAGACTCGGCGGCTGGAGGGGCGCCGTACGCGATCTGCGTATGTAGCCCATGCGGATACAATCCGCCGCCTGCTGTCTGTGACATCTCGGAGTGGCAATGCATAGGATAAGTCTGCGTGCCGCTGGCTGCGGGGTAAGCATCAGGCGGCGCCTTGAATGGGAACAACACATCTTTCACATCCAGAGGGAACATCGAAACCACGTCTTTAATTCTGCCGCTGGGGGTGTTGACGCCATTGGACGAAATAATATTGACGTGATTGGCATGAAAGTGCGGGGAATGCACCATTCCGCCGCCATTCAGGATACGCACCAGGCAAGCGTCATTATATTTACCAGCCAGGGCGGTATTGGCTTCGTGTGTATTTTCGAAACTATTACCGTTCAGCAAGAAATAACGCGGCATAAAGGTGGACGGAACGATGCTTGATACATAAGCATCGCCGTTGGTTTTAACCAGGCTCGCCCATGCGGTATCGACGTTGCTGATGACCCATCGATACTGACGAACGAAAGCAGGTGCGCCGGTAAACGATTGGGTTTTATTTCCCAGCGGCATAACGACTAAGGCGCCATGCAGACCCATGATGCGGTTAACACCATTATTTTGGTCGTCGTAGTAAAGATAGGTGCCTGGCGCAGGAGCGCTGAACAATAGAGCCTGGGTTTGGCCCGCCGCAACCGTCAAGGAGACACTGGTTCGCCCAAGCACAAACTTGACCGGCGTAGAGAGCGTATTTTTGAGTGACAACTGTATGGAATCGCCGACCTGGCAAACAATCAGCGGCCCCGGCACCATCGGTGCGGTGCTAGAACTGTAGGAAAATAGCTGCGTTGTGGAGCCATCGACTAAAGTAACGACCCCTTTCACCGCAGTTAGGTTGGTAGAAATGGTCGCCGCCTCGGATCGCGTCGTCCACGTCAACATTCCCGAACCCGCAATAGTGCTTGCGAGACCGGCGCCGCCTGCTTTAAGAAAATCTCGTCTTTCCATAATGCAAAAACTCCTCAATCAGATGAATAATAGGTCGAGGGAATCCCCGCGACAATAATCAAATGCGCGCGACTTTATTTAAGCTCGCGTTAAAAATGCTGATATAGGAGAGTGTGCAATTGGAAATGTGAAATTAAAGCAACTTCAAAGCCCAACCTTCTGGACATTAAAGCAGCAGGCAGCTTATGTCAATCAGTTTTATCAGTATTTATATGTTGCGCGTGATGTGGTGCTTGCAGCATCTCTAAGCCCTAATACGGTGCATTGTTTTCTTTTGCGGCGCATTTCCGCTTTCGGCTGGCGTGCTAAACTGCGCTTCAATTCCACTGCACTTTTCTTTTTACATTCCACTCATGTCAGGCAGCACTCTCGGCACGCTATTTGCCGTTACCACTTTCGGTGAATCCCACGGCCCGGCCATCGGCTGCGTGGTGGACGGCTGTCCTGCTGGCATGACGTTAAGCGACGCCGACATCCAGATCGATCTTGACCGGCGCAAGCCCGGCACGTCGCGTCATGTTACGCAGCGCCACGAAGGCGACAAGGTGGAAATTCTTTCCGGAGTATTTAAAGGCAGGACGACCGGCACGCCCATCGCGCTTTTGATACGCAACGAAGACCAGCGCAGCAAGGATTACTCGAATATCGCGGAGAGCTTTCGCCCCGGACACGCCGACTACACCTATCTGCAAAAATACGGTGTGCGCGATTATCGCGGCGGCGGGCGCTCCTCGGCGCGTCTCACCGCGCCTGCGGTGGCGGCAGGCGCCATCGCCAAAAAATGGTTGCACGAAAAATACGGCGTCGTGATTCGCGGCTATCTGACGCAGATCGGGCCGCACAAAATTGCGCTGAAGAATTGGGACGACGTTGGCGCCAATCCGTTCTTCGTGCCCGACAACGCCGTCGTGCCTGAGCTCGAACGCTTCATGGACAAGCTGCGCAAATCGGGCGAAAGCTGCGGCGCTCGTATCAATGTGGTGGCAAGCGGCATCCCCGCGGGCCTGGGCGAGCCGCTTTATGACCGGCTCGATGCCGACATCGCCCATGCGATGATGGGTATCAATGCGGTCAAGGGCGTTGAGATCGGCGCGGGTTTTGCGTCGGTCGAACAACTGGGCACGCAGCATTCCGACGAAATCACGCCGCAAGGATTTGTCTCTAACAATGCCGGCGGCATTCTAGGCGGTATATCCAGCGGACAGGACATCACGGTTTCGATCGCCATCAAGCCGACCTCTAGCATCCGCCTGGATCGCCACACGGTGAATCTACAAGGTGAGGCAGTGGTCATCAACACCCACGGGCGGCACGATCCGTGTGTCGGTATCCGCGCCACGCCCATCGCCGAAGCGATGCTGGCGATAGTGTTGATGGATCATGCGCTGCGCCAGCGTGCACAAAACGCTGATGTCGTGTGCGCCACACCGAAAATTCCCGCACAGGCGTCGCGTGACGCGATAGCGGATTTAAAGACTTCCACTGCGCTCGATAATCCCGATCCCGACGAGGCCTGATCTACCGCGCCCTAGGAGCCTGTCGGACTTAAAGGGAATCGGCTGCAAAAATACCTGAGCGGCCCATAATTCGCTTATTTTTCAGCAATAGGAAAGACTATTGCCGAAAAAATAATCAAATTCTGTTCTCGCTCAGCTATTTTTTCGCTACGATTCTTTAAGTCCGACAGGCTCCT
>JAYWAM010000370.1:0-21118 GCA_043782425.1 Betaproteobacteria bacterium | reverse complement strand
ACCGTTACGAATGGTGCGCAAGCGCACCCTACGTGCCGCCCTACTTAGCAGTCAAAATTAGAACGCTGATGACGCTGATGGTTATGATTAAAAAATGATTTTTCTTGTTTGATTTCTGAATATTTATCATTATCTGCGTTCATCATATTCATCCGCGTCATCTGCGTTCCATTAGATTTGATGGCGCTGAGTGGTAACGAAAAAAATGGCATCCAAGCGCGACATCACCGGTGTACTGCTGCTCGATAAACCTGCCGGGCTGTCGTCCAATTCTGCTGTGGGGCGGGTAAAACGCCTGTTCGAGGCGAGCAAGGCCGGGCATACCGGCACGCTTGATCCGTTTGCTACCGGCCTGCTGCCCATTACGCTGGGCGAAGCCAGTAAATATTCGCGTTTCTTGCTCGACTCCACCAAGGGCTACGCCGCCGAGTTAAGGCTGGGCATGACCACCACCACCGGAGATCCGGAAGGCGCGGTGCTGACGCAACAAGTAGTAAACGTGAGTCAACAGCAAATTGCCTCAGTGCTACAGCGTTTCGTCGGCGCGCAACAGCAGATTCCACCCATGTATTCCGCGCTGAAGCGCGATGGCGTCCCCTTGTACAAGCTCGCACGTCAGGGCATCGAGGTCGAGCGTGCTGCACGCGCAGTAACTATTAAGCATCTCAGCTTGCAGCACTGGGATGGCCAAGAGCGCCTCTCCATAGAGGTGATTTGCAGCAAGGGAACCTATATCCGCGTGTTGGCAGAGGATATTGGGCGGGCATTGGGATGTGGCGCTTATCTCACCGCCCTGCGCCGCACTCTAGTCGGCGGCTTCGCTATCGACCGTGCCGTGACGCTCGAATCACTGGATTCATTGGAGTTGCTTGCCCGAGATCGACTGCTGATGCCGCCAGAAATGCTGGCAATGGATTTGCCTGCACTAAATCTGGATGTTGCGAGCCAGAGCGCGCTGGGCAATGGTCGTAAGGTACTTTGCACAAATAGCGCCACAAGCCTGGGCGAACACCGCATTTATAATTCTCACGGTGTCTTCATGGGCATAGGCGATGTAGTGCAGCAAGCTGATGAAATCTGGCTCGCGCCGGTGAGGATGATGTCCACTGCCGGGGCTATGGCCGGTTAAAAGGCGCTACGCCGCGACAAAAGTGGTCACACGCCTTCTGCTGCGCTCACGCAGCGAGCATTCACGCAAGGTATCGGCGAGAGGCTCTAGGTTGGGAATGCCGTACAACGTCACTGTGGAATAGTTTGTATCGGAAGAGCGTAACAGGAGCAGGCAATGTCCGGCCAGGCGCATGCCCAGCGGTTTTTCGACGTCGAAGTGATCGATGCGAAACAGCTCTATGGAGTCCTTGGATTTGGAAAAGAGGCCGCGCTCTACGCGCACGCGCTGCGTGGTGATTTCGTAAGTGATAGCCAGGCTGCGCAACCAGTACACGACAAATGCGATTCCCAGCGTGACGATCACTGCCAGCCATTGCCATAGGCTGTATATGACGGCGGGGTGACCGATGAATAGCGGTTTTTCCAGCTCCGCATCGCGCCCGGCGGCGAAGGCGGCAAAATCGGTGTTACAGAAGCGGCACTTGATGGCAGCCGCCTTGATGGTTTCGCCGCACACCGGGCAGGCTTTGGTGTCATCGCTCATGTTGTGTTTCCTCTCAAAGGGCCAAGTGGCGCCAGGGTAATTTCAGCAGCGCAGCTCAAAAGACCGTGCTGTAGTTGCAATTCTCGCTAAACTAAAACTGTAGCGCATTCTGCGTGTCGTTGCGCTGCGCCATCCAGCGTTGCAGGACGGGGAGCAGATTTAGGCCGGTTTCCTGTTTCAGTTTTTCCGCGCGCGCGATCAGTCTGGGAAGAGGGAGGTGGATCGGTTTGCCAGCAGCGGCGAAAGCGATGGTGTTGCCGTCGTCATTCGGTGGAAACGCAAATGCGCGCCCGGCGAACGCCTCAACCAGTCTTGAAATGCCGATGTTATGCGCGCGATGACGCCGCAGCAGGTTAACGGCAAGCACGCCGCTTTCGCTCAGGCGCGAATGCGCCAACTGATAAAACGGCAGGGTATTGAAGGCGCCGGCGCGCGCATCGGCATCGAAACCATCGACCAGCATCAGATCGAAGCGGCGCGTGGCGCCAGCCACAAACGCCAGGCCGTCAGCGATTTCTATCTGTAGCCGTGCAGCATCGTCCGGCAACTTGAAGAACTGACGCGCCGCCGCCACCACCTGGGGCGAGATTTCGATCACGGTCTGCTTTGCCAGAGGGCGATGGCGGTAAATGAACTTGGTCAGCGAGGCGCTCCCCAAGCCGATGGAAAGCACGCTGCGCGGCCAGTTTGCTTCCGGGCGCAGCAGCAAAGCCGCCATCATTTCGCGCGTGTAACCCAGCTCAAGCGACCACGGCCTGGCGATACGCATCGCCCCTTGCACCCAGTGTGAGCCGAAATGCAGGTAGCGCACGCCGTGTTCTTCGCTGATTTCGATTGGCGTCTTCATGGAGCGCTATTGTAATCGGCATAAGGAAAATGCTGCGCCAGGCTGCAATTTCGCTACCCTTGGGGCATATATATTGCATCGCAACAAATAATGCTTGACAGGGTGTTAACTTCTATCTAGTATACAAATTGTTGCACTGCACCATAACTGCTAAGACGTTGTTGCGCGGGGCAAGCAAGGCCACCCAAGCCCGCCAAGTAGCATTGTTTGGCGCCAACACTTAACTTTATCGGAGAATTACCATGGCAACTGTAAATGACCAAGTAAACATGTTTCAAAAATCGGCAGTTGATAGCGCTGTCAAATTCGCCAACCTGTCGGTTAACAGCGCAGAGCGTCTGTTCGCCATCAACCTCGAAGCCACCAAGCACACCCTTGAAGGGTCCGCCAATGACCTCAAAACCATCACCAGCGCCAAGGACGTGAAGGAATTGGGCTCGGTCGGCGCCAAAGCTGCTGAAGATTCGATCCAGTACGTCACCGCTTATTCACGCACTGTATATGAACTCGCCGCCAACGCCCAAGCCGAGTACACGCGCCTGGTCGAGGCGCAAGTCGCCGAATTTCAGAAAAGTCTGATAGACGGCTTGGATAAATTCGCCAAGACCGCGCCCGCCGGAAGCGATGTCGCAGTTGCCGCACTCAAGTCGAGCCTGGCCGCCAGCAATGATGCGTTTGACAGCGTATCCAAAGCGCTCAAGCAAGCGGCAAACTACGCCGACGCCAACTTCAAGGCAGCCGCAGACGGCGCCGCAAGTACTGTTGCCGCCGCTTCGGGCAAGCGCAAGTAAAAGAGATATAGGCTGTAGCAATACGGCTGCAAGAGTTTTGCATCACGTCTCCTCCTCCTTTTTTGTAACTCGCAAGGGTTCTTAAAAGGTTCAACCCCCAGGGTCACCCCTGGGGGTTTTTTTATAGCGAGTGTTTTGCTGAAGCCTGAGATGGGCGGTTGTGCGCTAAACTCAACGCTTCCATTTTTATCACTAGCGCCTAAAACGCTCTCTTCCATGTCAACTCCAGACTCTTCGATTTCCCCCGCGCCTTCGCTGCCGACGCTTTCATTGCTCAAAACACGTATCCTCGGCGTTCTGGTGGAAAAACAGCACACCGTCCCCGATATTTACCCGCTCACGCGTAACGCGCTCATCGCCGGCTGCAATCAGAAAAACAGCCGCGATCCGGTCATCAATGCCGGCCTTGCGGAAGTGCAGGCCGCCATCGACCATTTGCGCTCATTGGGACTGATAAGCGAATCGGAAGGCGGTCGCGTCATGCGTTACGACCACAACCTGGGGCGCGTGTTGCGCGTGCCGTCGCAATGCGTTGCGCTATTGGCGACGCTGTTTCTACGCGGGCCGCAGACAGCAGGCGAATTGCGCATCAATAGCGAACGCCTGCACAAATTTGCCGATATTTCTACAGTTGAGGGATTCCTGCACGACCTGGCCGAGCGCGCCGATGGCGCGCTGGTCAGGGAGCTGCCGCGCCAGGCGGGAGCGCGCGAGAACCGCTGGACGCATCTGCTCAGCGGCGAACCCGCCGCCGAGCTGCTAACGCAACGCCCCCAGGTTGTGGACGAGGACGCCGTCTCGGTCAGCGAAATTGCTGCGCTCACCAGAAACGTCACAGAGTTGCAAGAACAAGTCGCCGCGCTCAAGTCTACCGTTGCGAGGTTGTGCAAGGAGCTGGGTGTCGCAGAGTTATAGAAAACGAAACGATATCTGGAAATGAAAAATGGGCACAATCGCAAATCAAAGAATTGCGGCAGTAAAAGCTAGTCTTGTTGAAGCACACGAGGCTTTGTCCGCAATGCTGGTCAACGAAAAAACGCTTGCAAACATTGCACGGGTTGGCGCCCTCTTGGCCGAGACTTTCAAGAATGGCGGAAAAGTGTTGTCGTGTGGCAATGGCGGCTCAATGTCAGACGCCATGCATTTTGCCGAAGAGCTGACGGGGCGCTATCGGCTTGACCGCCCAGCATTACCGGCAGTCTCAATTTCAGATGCCACGCACATGTCATGCGTCGCCAACGATTATGGCTATGAACATGTTTTTGCGCGCTACGTTGACGCTCATGGCAAAGCGGGCGATATTTTTCTGGGAATAAGTACAAGCGGCAAGAGCAAGAATGTTATCGCTGCGGCTCAGCGCGCAAAAGAAAAAGGCCTGATTGTCATCGCCTTGACCGGCCAGGCCCATTCATTGCTGGAGGCTGACGCAGCCATCACCATATGCACGCCCGCAGGCAAGTATGCAGATCGTGTACAGGAGCTGCATATTAAGGTTTTGCACATTCTGATTGAGCTGGTTGAGCGTGACTTGTTTCCAGAAAACTATGTGGAAGCCTGATGAAGTGGCACGATCGCGGTGAAATCCTTGCAGCTATCTAACCCACAACCCAGGTCCTCCACGCCAGCCACAATTTGCGCATTGGCGTAAGCGATACACGCTGATGCAAGACTTGAAAGCCGTCGCGCCGAATTTCATTTAGCAGGGTGCGATAGATCGCGGCCATGATGAGTCCGGGGCGTTGGGCGCGGCGATCTTCTTGCGGCAGGATTTCAAGGGCAGTGCGGTAGTGGTTTTCGGCGCGCTCAGCCAAAACAGTCATCAGTTTGGTAAAGGCTTCGTTATGCCGACTGCGCAGAATATCGGCGGCGCTCACACCGCAGCGCTGCATTTCGTCGGCGGGAAGGTAAATACGCTCGCGGCGCGCGTCCTCACCGACATCGCGGATGATGTTGGTGAGCTGGAAAGCCAGCCCGAGGTGATAGGCGTAGTCGAGCGTACGCGCATTGCGGTAACCGAAAATCCCTGCGGAAAGTTGTCCCACCACGCCTGCCACGCGGTAGCAATAGAGCTTGAGCGCTTCGAAATCGGCGTAGCGATGCTGCGTCAGATCCATTTCCATGCCGTCGATGATTTCGTTGAGCTTGTCCTGTGTGACGCCGAACTGCGCGACTGCTGGCAAGAGCGCCTGTGTGACCGGATGCTGCGGCTTGCCGGCAAAAAGATTGGCGACTTCGGCGCGCCACCACTGTAGCTTGGCGCGCGCTACATCGGCGTCGTGCACTTCATCGGCGATGTCGTCAACTTCACGGCAAAAGGCATACAGTGCGGTGATTGCGCGGCGACGTTCGGGCGGCAGAAACAGAAAGCTGTAGTAAAAGCTTGAGCCGCTTTTTGCGGCTTTCTCATGGCAATATTGGTCGGGAGTCATGCTTGACTATCAGGCGGCGAGCGCGCCGGGCGCCAAGGTCAACCAATCCCACTTGGTCAACACCGGACGATGCAGAAAAACATCGCCTTTTGCTGCATCGATTTTGTGCAGAATTTTTGCGCCTCCAGCGATCACAAAGCGCAACTCCAGCCCCATGCGTCCTCCCAGTGCGCGCGGCAGCGCTCGGCCGCTAGCGAGCAAGTCGCGCGCGCGCTGGCACTGGAATTGCATTAACTTTGACCAGGCGGAGGTGGGCTTGCGTGCGGCGATCATCGCTTCGGTGACGCCAAATTGCGCCATTTCGTCTTGCGGCACATAAATGCGATTTCTGGCGTAGTCGCCTTCGATGTCTTGCCAGAAGTTGATGAGTTGCAGGGCGGAACAAATCGCGTCGGACTGCGCCAGGTTGAGCGGCGTAGCTGCGCAGCAAAGATGCAACAACAGCCTGCCGATAGGGTTTGCCGAGCGCCGACAGTAATCCTGTAGCTCGTCAAAGTTGCTATAGCGTTTTTTGCGCACATCCTGGCTGAAGGCGTCGAGCAGATCGTAGAATAATTCGATGGGTAGCGCGTGGCGCGTAATGATCTCTGAGACTTGCTGAAACAACGCCAAACGCGGACTTTCACCAGCGCGTATGCGGTCAAGCTCGACGACGTATTCACCCAGCAGACGCAGGCGTTCGCTGTCGGGAATGTCACCTTCATCGGCGAAATCGTCGGCGCTGCGGGCAAAGGCATAAATGATTTCAATTGGCCTGCGCAGGCGGGCGGGCAGGAGCAGGGAAGCAACCGGAAAATTTTCGTAATGATCGACTGGCATACAGAATACAGAGCGGCAGCGGTTTAGTTAAGGGTTGATTATAGCCTTCGAATATAACACCCCTTGAATTTTGAAATGGCAGGCGGCTAGCGCTTCAGGTAAAATGGCCCGGCTTAATGCCCTCGGATTTTTGAGGGTATCGACTGCGAAAGTGGCGGAATTGGTAGACGCACTGGATTTAGGTTCCAGCGCCGTAAGGTGTGTGGGTTCGAGTCCCTCCTTTCGCACCATCCATTGATATGACGCGCAATGGGTTTGCGTGTCGCATCAGTCACATCAATAGCAACGTGCGCAGCAACCAGGCGGCGGGAAACAACACCAGCAGTTATTTTTCAAGGATCAGCAATGCAGACTTCCCCCAATACTCAGGGTGTTACCAGCAATCCGTTGGAACGCCATGTTGCGCTTTCACTCCCGGCGGTGGACATCGAAAACGAAATCCAGACGCGCCTGAAAAAACTTGCGCGTAACGTGAAAATGCAGGGTTTCCGTCCAGGTAAGGTGCCGCTCTCCGTTGTTGCCAAACAATACGGCTACCAGGTCCGTCAGGAAGTGATGAGCGAGGCGGTGCAGCGTAATTTTTTTGAAGCGCTCAAAGAGCAAAACTATCGCATGGCCGGCCAACCACGCTTTCAGCCCGCCAACACAGGCGATCATGCCGACAAGTTCGAGTTCACCGCAAGCTTCGAGGTCTATCCGCAAGTGTCGCTCGGCAGCCTTGCAGGGAAAAAACTTGCCCGACCGGTAGCGAGCGTTGCCGACAAGGATGTGGATCAGACCATAGAAACACTGCGCAAGCAGCGTGTCACCTATGACAATGTCAGCCGCGCTGTGCAAAGCGGCGATTTTGTGGTCATCGATTTTCACGGCTCCATCAATGGCGCAACCTTTCAAGGCGGCGATGCAAAAGACTTCAACCTTGTGCTCGGCGAAGGTCGCATGCTGATCGATTTTGAAAACGCTCTTATCGGCCTGCTACCCGGCGCGAGCAAGACTTTCAACGTCGTGTTTCCCGCCGACTATAAGCCCGAGCTCGCCGGCCAGAGCGCGCAATTCGAGGTCACCGTTAAACTTGTGAACGCGCCCGCGCTGCCGCAAGTCGATGCCGAGTTCGCCAAGAGCCTGGGTGTAGCAGACGGTGATGTCAGCAAGATGCGCGCCGAGATCAAACTCAACCTCGAGCGCGAATTGAAAAAGCGTATTCAGGCCAAGGTGAAAGATCAGGTAATGGATGCGTTGCTCGCGGTAAGCCCGCTGGATGTTCCGCGCTCGCTGGTGGAAATGGAAATTTCCCGGCTGCAAAAGGGCGCCGTCAAGGATCTTGAGACTCGCGGTATGACCACCAAGGATTTGTCTTTGCCCGCTGAGCTGTTTGTAGAGCGCGCCGAACGCCGCGTCAAGCTGGGTTTGATCTTGTCGGAAGTGGTGGCGCGTAACGACCTCAAGGCCAAGCCCGAGCAGGTGCGTGCCTTAATCGTGGAAAATGCCGACAGTTATGAGGATCCCGAAGCGATGGTCAAATGGTTCTACACACAGCCTGATAGCATGGCCGAAGTTGAGGGGCTGGTTTTGGAGGATAATGTGGTTGATTGGGCCGCCGGTCAGATGGACGTGTCCGACGATAATGTAACTTTCGATGATCTGATGGGAATCAAGCGCGCATGAGTAATTTTACGAAATTCCAGTCCATGGCTTACGACATAACGGCGCATTGGGATAACAGCGTCCCGGGTTTTGCCACGCCGCAGGCGCTGGGTTATGTGCCTATGGTGATTGAGCAGAGCGGTCGCGGCGAACGCGCCTACGACATCTATTCGCGTCTGCTCAAGGAGCGCGTGGTGTTTCTGGTGGGCGAAGTGAATGACGCCACCGCCAACCTGATCGTTGCGCAGATGTTGTTTCTTGAATCGGAAAATCCCGACAAAGACATTCATCTCTACATCAACTCACCGGGCGGCTCGGTGACCGCCGGCCTGGCTATCTACGACACCATACAATTTGTAAAGCCCGATGTCTCCACGCTTTGCACCGGCTTCGCCGCCAGCATGGGCGCGTTTTTGCTGGCTGCGGGAACCAAGGGCAAGCGTCAGGCCTTGCCTAATTCGCGCGTCATGATTCACCAGGTTTCCGGCGGTTTTCGCGGCCAGGCATCGGATATCGAGATCCACGCCAAGGAAACCTTGTTCCTCAAGCGCCGCTTGAGCGAGATCATGGCCAAGCATACCGGCCAGCCCTATGAAACCATTGAGCGCGACACTGACCGCGACAATTTTCTGTCTGCCGATGAAGCGCAAAAATACGGTATTATCGACAAGGTTCTGGTGAACCGAAGCGATGCCTGAAGACCTTAAATAGACCGGGAAGCACACCTATGGTAGACAAGGTCGGCGGTGAAAAACTGCTCTACTGCTCATTCTGCGGCAAGAGCCAGCACGAAGTCCGCAAGCTGATTGCGGGCCCGTCAGTATTTATTTGCGACGAATGCATTGATCTGTGCAACGACATCATCCGCGAAGAAGCGCAGACTGATCCGTCGGGAAAATCCAGCAAGAGCGATCTGCCAACGCCACAGGAAATCTGCGACATCCTGGATCAGTACGTCATCGACCAGGTGCAAGCCAAGAAAATCCTTTCGGTTGCGGTATACAACCATTACAAGCGGCTGAAAACCGCCAAGGATGGCGAAGTCGAGCTCGCCAAATCGAATATTCTCTTGATCGGCCCGACCGGCTCAGGAAAAACCTTGCTGGCGCAAACACTCGCGCGCCTGCTCAATGTGCCTTTCGTTATTGCCGATGCGACCACGCTGACGGAAGCGGGCTACGTCGGTGAGGATGTCGAAAACATCATCCAGAAACTGCTGCAAAAGTGCGAGTACGATGTTGAAAAAGCGCAGCGCGGTATTGTTTATATCGACGAAATCGACAAGATTTCACGCAAATCCGACAACCCTTCGATTACCCGTGATGTATCGGGCGAAGGCGTGCAGCAGGCGCTATTGAAGCTGATCGAGGGCACCATCGCCTCTGTGCCGCCGCAAGGCGGACGCAAGCATCCCAATCAGGAGTTTGTGCAGGTCGATACCACCAACATCCTGTTTATTTGTGGCGGCGCTTTTGGCGGATTGGATAAGGTCATCCAGCACCGTACCGAGAAGTCCGGCATTGGTTTTGGCGCAGATGTGCGCAGCAAGGACGACCGCAAAGCCAAGAATGCCTTGCTACACGAGGTCGAGCCCGAAGACCTGATTAAATACGGACTGATACCGGAGTTTGTCGGACGCTTGCCGGTGGTAGCCACGCTCGAAGAACTGGATGTCACGGCCTTGATCCGCATTCTGACCGAACCCAAGAATGCGCTCGTCAAGCAATATCAAAAACTGCTCGCCATGGAAGGTGTAGAACTTGAATATCGTGATTCCGCGCTCGCTGCTATCGCCAAGAAGGCGCTGGAACGCAAGACCGGTGCGCGCGGCTTGCGTTCTATCATTGAACACGCCTTGCTCGATGTCATGTTTGAGTTGCCTTCGATGCAAAATGTGCAGAAAGTCGTGGTAGATGAGGGTGTTATTGTTTCTGGCACGAAACCGCTGCTGATTTATTCCGATCAAGCAAAAGTGGCGGGCGTTTAGTTGTCGGGTTGAATTTTCTGTCTGACGCCTTATCTTATAAGTACTTGTTTAATTTCAGGACAGACCATGACCTTCATTGTACCTCCCTCTGTTGAATCTGTGACGCTACCCCTGTTACCTCTGCGCGACGTGGTGGTGTTTCCGCACATGGTGATTCCGTTGTTTGTCGGTCGCCCCAAGTCCATCAAGGCGCTCGAAGCCGCCATGGAAGAGGGCAAGAACGTTGTGCTGGTGGCGCAAAAATCGGCCGCCAAGGACGACCCCGCTCCGGAAGATCTTTACAACGTCGGCACTATTGCGAGCATTCTGCAAATGCTCAAGCTGCCCGACGGCACGGTCAAGGTGCTGGTTGAAGGCGTGCAGCGCGCGCGCATCAATGCGGTGCTTGCGGTCAAGGAAAATTACGAAGCTGAAGTGACTCCGGTCACGCAGGACGAAAGCGACAGCAATGAAGTCGAGGCCATGCGCCGCAGCCTGTTCAGCCAGTTCGATCAATACGTCAAGCTGAACAAGAAAATCCCGCCTGAGGTATTGACTTCGCTTTCCGGCATCGATGGCGCCGGACGCCTTTCCGATACCATTGCCGCCCATCTGCCGCTCAAGCTCGAACAAAAGCAGCAAGTGCTCGAAAGCTTCAGCGTGCAAGCGCGACTGGAGCAATTGCTCGGCCTGCTCGAAACCGAAATCGATATTCTGCAAGTCGAAAAACGCATACGCGGGCGCGTCAAGCGTCAGATGGAAAAAAGTCAGCGCGAGTATTACCTGAACGAGCAGGTCAAGGCGATTCAGAAAGAGCTCGGTGAGTCCGAGGACGGCGCAGAAATCGACGAGCTGGAAAAAAAGATCAAAGCCGCACACTTGCCGAAAGAGGCCAAAAAAAAGGTCGAAGCAGAGCTCAAAAAACTGCGCATGATGTCGCCCATGTCGGCCGAGGCCACCGTGGTGCGCAATTACGTTGATACGCTGGTGGGCCTGCCGTGGAAGAAGAAAACCAAGGTTTCCGCCGATCTCAATAACGCCGAGAAAGTGCTCGATTTAGATCACTATGGCTTGGAGAGGGTCAAGGAGCGCATTGTTGAGTATCTCGCCGTGCAAAGCCGCGTGGACAAACTCAAAGCGCCGATTCTTTGTCTGGTGGGTCCGCCGGGTGTCGGCAAGACTTCGCTCGGGCAGTCAATCGCTAAGGCGACCAACCGCAAGTTTATTCGCATGTCTCTGGGCGGCGTGCGCGACGAGGCGGAGATCCGCGGCCACCGTCGCACCTATATCGGCTCCATGCCCGGCAAGATTTTGCAGAACATGACTAAGGTGGGCGTGCGCAATCCGCTTTTTCTGCTCGACGAAGTGGACAAGATGGGCATGGATTTTCGCGGTGATCCGGCATCGGCCTTGCTTGAAGTGCTCGATCCTGAACAGAACCACACGTTTGTCGATCACTATGTTGAAGTCGAGTACGACTTGTCCGATGTGATGTTCGTGGCGACGGCTAACACGCTCAACATTCCTCCGCCGCTGCTTGATCGTATGGAAGTCATTCGTCTTTCCGGCTATACCGAGGACGAAAAAGTACATATATCGAGGCAATATCTGCTGCCCAAACAAATGAAGGCCAACGGCGTAAAGCAGAACGAGCTTGTCATTGCCGACAGTGCGCTGCGCGACATTACGCGCTTTTACACGCGCGAAGCCGGCGTGCGCGGCATGGATCGCGAGATTTCCAAGATTTGCCGCAAGGTGGTGAAAGCGTTGCTGACCAAGAAGAAAGAGGGCAAGGTTTCTGTCAATGCGAGAAATCTCGACAAGTACCTTGGCGTACGCCGCTTTACCTATGGCATTGCAGAAAAGAACAATCAAGTCGGTCAGGTGACCGGCCTTGCCTGGACTGAAGTCGGCGGCGAGCTGCTGACGGTTGAAGCAGCGAAGTTACCCGGCAAGGGCAAGACCGAGACCACCGGCAAGCTCGGTGAAGTGATGCAAGAGTCCATCAAGGCGGCGCTGTCTGTTGTGCGTTCGCGCGCGCGCGTGCTCGGCATTGCAGAGAATTTTCATGAAAGCTGCGACTTGCATATTCACCTGCCCGAAGGTGCTACGCCCAAGGATGGCCCCAGCGCGGGCATAGCCATTACCACAGCGCTGGTTTCGGTGTTGACCGGCATTCCGGTGCGCGCCGACGTGGCGATGACCGGGGAAATCACATTGCGTGGCGAAGTACTGCCCATCGGCGGCCTGAAAGAAAAATTGCTCGCGGCGCACCGTGGTGGGATCAAGACCGTGCTTATTCCCGAAGAGAACGTCAAGGATCTGGTGGAGATTCCCGATGAAGTCAAAAATCACCTCGATATTCATCCGGTGCGCTGGATTGATAACGTGCTTGAACTCGCGCTAGAACATAAACCCACGCCACTCGACGATGCCATTGCGGTCGTGGCGGTACCGGTAAAGAAAGAAGAAGCGCCGGTAGTGACAAAGCATTAGACTATTGAGAATTCCCTAATTTGTGACATCCCACCCTCACCCCAGCCCTCTCCCGCCCTGGCGGGAGAGGGGGTTTTCTCCCTCTCCACCGGAACGGGGGGTTGCGCAGGGGTTTCGGTTGGCATGCCAACCGCCTGCGCAGCGGCTGTCCAATGCAGTGGACAGCGCGCCCTGCAAGGGAGGGTCGGGGTGAGGGGGTGGTGGAGTCAAGAAACTGTCGTGAATTAGGAAACGCTCAATAGGTGATTAACCGCGCAATTGCCCTTGACACGCGCTTTTGCAGCTTGCTATAACACTGCCTCCAGGTGCTAACTTCTGGAGGTTTAACATCTCTACATCTCGAAAGGGGAAGCAACGTGAATAAATCCGAATTGATTGACGCCATCGCCAAATCTGCTGACATCTCCAAAGCAGCGGCCGGTCGTGCGCTCGATGGCGCAGTAAAGGCCATCACCTCATCGCTCAAAAAAGGCGGCATGGTGACGCTGGTTGGATTCGGCACTTTCTTTGTAGGTAAGCGCGCCGCGCGCAGCGGGCGTAATCCGCGCACCGGCGCCGCAATCAAGATCAAAGCCGCCCGCGTGCCAAAATTCCGCTCTGGCAAAGCGTTGAAAGATGCAGTAAACTAGCGCGCTTTGCGGGTGCTTAGCTCAGCTGGTAGAGCGTCGCCCTTACAAGGCGAATGTCGGCGGTTCGATCCCGTCAGCACCCACCAGCAGCATTGCAGCAAGCTGTAAAACTCTGTCGTAAGCTGAGGCTGACAGATCAGGGAGTGGTAGTTCAGTTGGTTAGAATACCGGCCTGTCACGCCGGGGGTCGCGGGTTCGAGTCCCGTCCACTCCGCCAATTTCAACGATAACGGGCGAACGTGAGTTCGCCCTTTTTACTTAACCGCCATGTCAAATCTATTTCTTACCGTCGCCCGCGCCAAAACCACCAAGATCATTCTATTCGGCATGATTGCTGTTTCTTTCGCCTTTGTCGGCGTTGAATCCTACGTTCGCAATCCGGGCGGTCAGGATGTGGTCGCCAACGTAGCCGGGCAGAAAGTGACGAGCAGCGATTTCGATCAAGCATTCAGGCAACAACAGGAGCGCTTCCGGCAAATGCTGGGGGCGAATTACGATCCGCAGTTGGTCGACAATCCGCAAATGCGCAGTTCGGTACTCGATGAGCTCATCAATCAGCGCTTAGCGCAGGCGGCAGCTAGCAAAGCGGGCTTGACCATCAGCGATAGCATTCTGGCCGAACGCATTGCCGCCGAGTCTGCATTCCAGGAAGACGGCAAGTTTTCCGCTAAGCGCTACGAGATCGTGTTGCGCGCCCAGAATTTAACGCCGACCTCCTGGGAAACGCTGTTAGCGCAGGATCTACAGCGCAGCCAGTTTCAAGAGAGCGTGACCGGCAGTTCGTTTATCGGCAGCGTTCCCGTAAAATTATTCGTCAGCGCGCTGGAGCAGTCGCGCGAGGTGAGCGTGGTTAATTTCACGCCCGAACAATATCAGGCCCAGGTCAAGATCGATGCCGCCGCCGCTAAAACCTACTATGAACAGAGGCAGAGCGAATTTACCATTCCCGAGCAGGTCAAGGTGGAATATGTCGAGTTATCCATGGACGCGCTCGCCGCGCAAGTGCAGATTGCAGCGGATGACGTAAAGAACTATTACACGGCAAACAGCGACCGCTATGTACAAAAAGAACAACGCAAGGCGAGCCACATCCTGATTAACGCTGCGGCAAAGGCAAGCGATGCGGAAAAGAAAGCGGCGCGCGAAAAAGCCGAAGCAATTTTCGCAGCCGTGAAGAAAAATCCCAAGAGCTTCGCCGACGAAGCTAAAAAATCTTCGCAGGACCCCGGCTCTGGCGCGCAGGGCGGTGACCTGGGTTTCTTCTCACGCGGCATGATGGTCAAGCCCTTTGAAGATGCCGCGTTTAGCATGAAGAAAGATGAAATTGTCGGGCCGATACAATCGGATTTCGGCTTTCACATCATCCGCCTCACCGACGTGCGCCCGGAAACCGGAAAACCTTTTAAGGAAGTAGCCCCCGAGATTGAAGCTGAGTTAAAAAAGCAAGGCGCCGCCAAGAACTTTGCTGAAACCGCCCAGTTGCTAACCGACCGGGTTTTCGAACAATCAACAGCCTTAAAGCCCATTGCCGACGAACTCAAACTGCCGTTACGCACCAGCGCATGGCTGGCCAGAGCCGGAGCAGCCCCGCCATTCAACAATCCCAAACTGCTACAGGCGCTGTTTTCTGAGGACGTGTTGAAAAACAAGCGCAACACCGAGGCGGTGGAAATTGCGCCAAACCATTTGATCGCGGCGCGCGTGGCGGAATATAAGCCCGCCGCACAAAGACCTTTCGAGAGCGTGCAACAAGAGCTGATGCTTCGTTTGACGCGCGAAGAAGCCGCCAAGCTCGCCCACGCCGATGGCGAGGCAAAACTGAAAATGCTGCGCGAAGGAAAGAGCGCCGGTGTGGTGTGGCCCGCAGTGCTTGCGGTCAGCCGCCAGAATAGCGGCGCATTGCCCCAGAACGTCATCACAGAGGCGCTCAAGGCCAGCACCTCCAAGCTGCCCGCCTACATCGGCATAGCCAACCCCCAGGGCGGCTATACGCTGGTGCAGATCAGCAAAGTGATAGAAGCCCCGCTGGGCGATGCAGCCAAGCTCAAGAGCACCCAGCAACGCCTGGAGCAGGCAGTCGGCCAGCAGGAAATGCAGTCGCTGCTGGCAGCGCTGCGCAAGGATACAGACGTCAAGGTGAACAAGGAGTTGATTGAGAAGAAGGCCAATTGACAGAATTGCCTCCGATATCGAGCACGGTACGAACCTCAAGCCCCTCAGGCTTAAATTTGCACATCGAGAAACTGCCGGAGGGCGTATATCTTGCCACCAGTGATGAGATACAAGGTTTAGTCGCGCAGGGGCGCACGATTCAGGAGACCATCGAGATCGCGCGCGATGTGGCAAAGAAGCTATTGGAGTCGCAGGAGGAATGGAAAGGTGAATCGCTACTGCCTGCTGCGCGCGATGTCTTCGATTATCCGCTTGTCGTGAACACTTGATGGGGCGGCTCGCGCGCAACCAAAAGAGACATTGTCTACCAATGAAATGTATACCGCGTCTACAGATTTATCATATGTGATTTTCATCTAGCGTCCAATTATGGAGCGTTTTCCCTTCTCAATCACTCTTCCATTCCCGCCGCCGTAGTACTGAAACCACAGTCCACATAAGTGATTTCGCCTGTTACTCCGCTGGCAAGATCGCTGCACAGGAAGGCCGCCACATTGCCCACTTCTTCGGTGGTGACGTTGCGGCGCAATGGCGATGTTTTTTCGACGAAATGAAGCATCTTGCTGAAGCCGCCGATACCGGCTGCCGCCAGGGTTTTTATCGGCCCGGCTGATATGCCGTTGACGCGTATGCCCTTGGGGCCCAAGCTGGCCGCCAGATAGCGCACGCTGGCTTCGAGACTGGCTTTGGCAAGTCCCATGGTGTTGTAGTTGGGAACGCTGCGCACGGCGCCCAGGAAGGTCAGCGTCAACAACGCGGCGTTGCGCCCGCTCATCAGCGGCAATGCGGCTTTGGCCAGCGCGGCAAAACTATAGGCGGAAATATCGTGCGCGATGCGAAAATTCTCGCGCGTGACGCCTTCCAGAAAATCGCCGACGATGGCCTCGCGCGGAGCAAAACCTATCGAATGCACAATGCCGTCCAGACCTTCCCAGCGTTTGCCCAGTTCAACGAACAGCGCGTTGATGTCCTCATCTTTGGATACGTCACAGGGAAGAATAATTTTCGAATCAAAATCCGGGGCAAGTTTTTCGACGCGCTCGCGCACGCCATCACCCTGGTAGGTGAAGGCGAGTTGCGCGCCTTCGCGATGCATGGCTTTGGCAATGCCATAGGCGATGGAGCGATTGCTGAGCAAGCCGGTAATAAGAATTTTTTTGTCGGCGAGAAATGCCATGAATTTTTCCTTGAAAAAAATGAGTAGCAGATATTAGAGATTTCAGAAATGTTTGACAGCGTACCGAGGAAAGGCTCTCCAAGCAAACGCCTGCGACCTTACCCGATATTTTTTTCGTAGACATCAGATAGCGGATTCTTGACTTTCGCTGTCTGACGGCTCAGCAGCGCTAGCGAAGCGACTGCGTATGCCTAGCCCTAATCCCACCAGCGCCCAAAATAAAAGCGCATTTTGCTCGATAAAAAAATCATCAGTGAAGTTCTTGACAATCAGCGCTGAAAGTAGAGCCAGCCCTCCTGTGCCTATGATGGCATATGCGGCAGAGGCCATTGGTGATTTGAAGGAAAACTGGCGCCCTGCCGCAGCAAGAAGCCAGAATAAGGAAAGCAAACCAGGAACACCCATCTGCAGTGCGGTATTGATAAAAAGGTTGTGACCATGCCAAAGCAAGGGGTTACCCAGCAGCGTCGTAAGTTCCATCTTATAGATACCCTGCCCGAATCCGGCGCCAGTGATCGGGCCATCGGCAATCAGTCGCAGGCATTGTAGCCACAACGCCGGACGCGGATCCTGGTCAAAGTGCACCGTTAACGGCAGTGATGCTACATTCTCAAGGCGTAGATTATGTATTTGCAGCATCAACAAAAGTGCAATCGGAATCAGCGCCAGCGTCAACTGTACGACGAATCGACGGCGCGCAAAGTAGTGCTCACCTTCCCGCCAGGCGAAGATGAGTGCGACGGCTATCAGTGCGACCCAGAATCCTCGATTGAAGGTCAAAAAACCCAATAGCGGCAGGCAGAGCAGACTGAACCAAACTATGCGGCGCACAGTTTTTGCAAGTAAAGTTGTCCGGGTGCAGGCCAATAAAACCGGCAGCGCAAGCACCAGCCAGGTGCTCCAAACACCATTACCTGGGTAGTATCTTCCGAGCACTTGCGGCAGCGCTGGAAAAAACTGCCAGATAGAAAGCAGGCCCCCGCCTAGCAGGGAAGCGCATAGCCCGACGATCAATAGCTCGCATCTGGGTGATTTAAGGCCAAGGTTATAGAACAACCAAAATGCGGCGAAACCCATCAAAATTTCAGACTTGATATCGCGCAATGATTCAAGGGGATGAGGCGCGCTGAGCAAAGAAAGCAGGGCCGCGATTCCCCACGCCAGATACGCTGCGCGCATCGGCAGGCCACGCAGGAACACAGCTTGACGGCTATGTAAAATCAGCACAAAAGCCAATATAAATAGCGTGTAGCGCAGCGCAACCGTATGCGAAAAAGGCAAAGTTGCCAGCCAAAAGGCGGCGACAACAGTCGTATATAAAATAGGGGTAGCCGGGGAAGCAGGGCGCATGTCGAGCCAATTGGGGACAACTATTTGGATGTCAGGGCTGAATTATACGGATCAAATGCCGCCCCGGCTCCCGCCTAGCAAAGGCGGCGTTTATGGGTAAGGTGGTAGGCTAGCGGCCTGTCTTGCAAAGAGGATGGCTTTGAGTTTGCAAAAAATTCTCCTCATGCGCCGCGACAATATCGGCGACCTGGTCTGCACCACGCCGCTGTTGCGCGCCTTGCGCGCGCGCTTTCCCGGCGCGCGCATCGCAGCTTACGTCAACAGCTACAACCTGCCGGTGCTGCAAGGCAATCCCGATGTGAGCGCCGTGTATGCCTACACCAAGGCCAAGCACCGTCCGTCTGGCAGCAGTGCCCTGCCGCTCTATTGGCGGCGCGTGCGCCAGTTGTTTGCGCTGCGCGGCGAGCGCTTCGATGATGTGATTATTGCCGAACCAGGCTATGCAGCGCGCCTGGTGTGTCTGGCGCGCTGGCTTGCGCCGCAGCGCATCATCGGTTTTGCGCGCGATGATGGTTATGCGCGCGGTCTCGATGTGGCGCTGCCAAGACATTCAGAGCGCGCATTACACGAAAGCGAAGATGTGTTCCGCCTGCTACAGCCGTATGGCATAGTCGGCATTCCTCCGGCGTTGCGCGTCGTTGCGCGTCCTAGTGGCGCAAAGCACAATACGCCTGCGCCGCAAGGCACTATCATCGGGCTGCACATCAGCGCGCGCAAACTCAGCCAACGCTGGCCGGCTGAAAACTTCATTAAACTGGCGTCGCACTTATGCCGCGATGCGGGTGTCTCAATCAAGTTGTTCTGGTCGCCAGGCGGCGCGGCAAACGCCTTGCATCCGGGTGATGACGACAAGGCGGGCGTGATACTGGCGGGGCTGCGCAACGTCGCAGTTGAAGGCGTACCGACGGCGGATTTGCGTACGCTGGTCGATGGCCTGGGTGAGTGTGATTACGTCATTTGCAGCGACGGCGGCGCCATGCACATTGCAGCGGGGCTGGGCAAGCCGCTTGTCTGCCTGTTTGGCAAGTCGGACAGCAAGCGCTGGTATCCCTGGGGCGTGGCTTACGAGCTGCTGCAAAAGGCCAGCGGTGAAGTGGGCGATATCAGCGTTGAGGAAGTTTGTTCTGCGTTTCAACTTTTGCTACAGCGGGTTACTATCGCGTCAAGCAGGTTACAAAATGGTTAGGGTATATTGGCGGCCACGCCTCCCCAAGGGGTGCGGTCCTAACAAGCGGGAGCCGGTAACATGAAGCACACAACAGCTCTACTGGGTGAAATCACTATCGCAGCCGCATTGCTGGCGGCCACGCTGTCGCCGCCACTGCACGCCGCCGACCCCAACAAGGTATTGCGCTACGCCTTCGAGATTGCGGAAACGAGTTTCGATCCGCAGCGCATCAACGACGTATATTCCATCATCGTCAATACCGGCATGTTTGATGCGCCTCTCAAGTACGACTACCTGGCGCGCCCACTCAAGCTCAAGCCCAACACGCTTACCTCGATGCCAGAAATCAGTGCCGATGGATTGACCTACACCATGCACGTCAAACCGGGAATCTATTTCATTGACGATCCCGCATTCAAAGGCAAGAAGCGCGAGCTGGTCGCCGCAGATTATGTGTATTCGATGAAACGTGTTCTTGACCCCAAGGTGGTCTCACCCCTGTTAAGCGAAATAGAGGGCATCATCGCTGGCTCCGATGAGGCCCTGGCCAAAGCACGCAAGGCCAACCGTATGGATTACGATGCGCCCATCGAGGGCTTGAAAACGCTGGATCGCTACACTTGGCAAATCAAGCTGAACAGGCCGTTCTACGTTTTTATTCACAATCTCGCCCATTGCAGCATAGCGTGCGCAGTGGCGCGCGAGGTGGTTGAGTACTATGGCGATGACTTCGGCTCCCACCCTGTCGGCACCGGACCTTACCGTCTCACTGCCTGGAAGCGCTCGTCGAAAATGGTATTCGAGGCCAACGCCAATTTCCGCGAGGAAGTCTTTGATGGCGAGCCTGCTGCGGACGACATGGTAGGCCAGGCGATACTCGCGCAAATGCAGGGTAAGCGCCTGCCATTGGTCGGCAGGATAGAGCTTTCCATTATCGAGGAAACGCAGCCGCGCTGGCTGTCGTTTCTGAATGGCGAGTATGACCTGCTGTTTCTGCTCCCCGAGGAATTCGTCAACAACGTGATTCCCAATAACGAGCTCGCTCCCTATCTAAAAAAACGCGGCTTGCAAATGCGCCGCGAGGCTGCGCTCGACCTTATCTTTGCTTTCTACAATATGAAGGACCCGCTCATCGGCGGCAATACACCAGTGAAGGTGGCGCTGCGCCGCGCTATCAACCTCGCCTACCGCACGCAAGACGAAATTTCCGTCGTCCGTAAGAATCAGGCGATTCCGGCGCAAACGCCGTTCAGCCCAGGGGTGGCGGGATACGATCCCGGTTTTCACACCGACGCCAACGAATACAACCCCGCCAAGGCCAGCGCTTTGCTTGATATGTTTGGTTATATCGACCGTGATGGCGACGGCTACCGCGAATTGCCCGATGGCTCTCAGTTGGTGTTGCAGTACTACTCAACCCCAACCGCAAAAGATAAGCAGATAGACGAGTTGTGGAAACGCAGCATGGACGATGTCGGGTTGAACATGAATTTCAACAAGGCGAAATGGCCCGACTTGCTCAAGCAGGCCTACGCGGGAAAATTAATGATGTGGCAGCTCGGTGGTTCGGCTTCCAAGCCGGACGCTCTGGATACGCTTGTCGATTTGTATGGGCCCAACGCTGCGCCTAAGAGCAACATGGCCAGTTTCAATCTTCCTGAGTTTGACCGCTTATACGAAAAGTCGCTGATCATGCCCGACACTCCTGAACGTACCAGGCTGTTTCAGGAAATGACGCGGCTGGTGGTCGCCTATGCGCCGTGGAAATTGATTTTGCACCGCATTCGTACCGATCTTTGGTATCCCCAGTTGATCGGCTATCGGCGGCCATTGGTGTTGGCCAATAACTTCTGGATGTACGTTGATATTGATCGTGATCGACTACCTCATGCACTCTCCAATTAGCACATTCCCTCTCGCCGACTTTGGTGAGAGGGAGAAGCTCCTTTTTTGTCATTCCCGCGAAAGCGGGAATC
>JAYWAM010000369.1:0-8008 GCA_043782425.1 Betaproteobacteria bacterium | reverse complement strand
CGAAGCGCTCGCAACCCTGGTGGTCAACAACCTGCGCGGCATCCTCAAGACCACCGCCGTCAAGGCGCCGGGCTTCGGTGATCGTCGCAAGGCCATGCTCGAAGACATCGCCATCCTCACCGGCGGAACCGTCATCGCTGAAGAGCTCGGTTTGAAACTCGAGAACGTGACCCTGAAAGATCTCGGCCGCGCCAAGAAAATCGAAGTGGGCAAGGAAAACACCACCATCATCGACGGCAACGGCAAGGAAGACGAAATCAAGGCGCGTGTCGCCACGGTGCGTAAACAGATCGAAGAAGCCACCTCTGATTACGACAAAGAAAAACTGCAAGAGCGCGTCGCCAAGCTGGCCGGCGGTGTGGCAGTGATCCGCGTTGGCGCGGCAACCGAAGTCGAAATGAAAGAGAAGAAAGCCCGTGTCGAAGACGCGCTGCATGCAACCCGTGCAGCCGTGGAAGAAGGCATTGTGGCTGGCGGCGGCGTGGCGTTCCTGCGCGCCCGCGCCAACGCAGGCAAGATCAAAGGCTCCAATCCTGACCAGGACGCCGGTATCAAGATCATCCTGCGCGCGCTCGAAGAGCCGCTACGCATGATCGCCGCCAACGCAGGCGACGAGCCAAGCGTGGTCGTGAACAAAGTAGTCGAAGGCAAAGGCAACTTTGGTTACAACGCTGCAAGCGGCGAGTACGGCGATATGGTCGAGATGGGTGTGCTCGATCCGACCAAAGTCACGCGCTACGCACTGCAAAACGCCGCATCTGTGGCGTCACTGATGCTCACGACCGATGCCATGGTTGCTGAACTGCCGAAGGAAGAATCTCCCGGCGGCGGCGGTGGCGGCGGTATGGGTGGCATGGGCGGTATGGGTGGCATGGATATGTAATTCGCCACGGCGAATCGCATGCTTCAATAAAAAGCCCGGCTTGTGCCGGGCTTTTTTTGTGCATGCAATATCAAGATTTCTTACTACTGCTTTTCTTGGAGGTGCATTACCGCTATAATCACCGGCTTTGCTGCGCCTTGCACGGAAAAATGCGCGGTAAAAATACGGCCTGGTAGCTCAGTTGGTAGAGCAGAGGACTGAAAATCCTTGTGTCGGTGGTTCAATTCCGCCCCAGGCCACCAGAATTCCAGCTTGACTATGTGATAGCGGCAACTTGGGCTACTTTTTATTCGGCCCCACCCCCCGCCCGCACTCACATTCGCCCCCGCCTACACCGCCCCCGCACCCGCAGACGAGAACCTCCTCCGCTTGCGGGCGAGAGGCTGCCAATATTCGCGTGAGCGGTTGCCCATTTAAGGGTTCGCCTCGATATTAGTGAAGTTGATTTCAATGAAATACCAAACAGTGATCGTGTCTGGATTGAATTTGCGCGGGGAAAGAGCTAAGACAACCAAACGCTTGTCAGTGATGTTGACGCAAATGGAGGCGCTTGTTGCAGGGCTGTTGCTGCAAAATCTGACACTGCCTGTAAACTTACGCTTGCCTTGGTGTGCTTTGTGATCTTTGTGGTGAAAAAGGACTTTGAAAATGCAATGGGAAGTCGTCATCGGGTTGGAAACCCATACTCAACTCTCTACCCGGTCAAAAATTTTTTCGGGCGCAGCGACGGCGTTTGGCGCGCCGCCTAATACGCAGGCATCGGCGGTCGATCTGGCGCTGCCTGGCGTGTTGCCGGTGTTGAACAAGGGTGCGGTGGAACGCGCCATCAAGTTTGGCCTCGCGGTAGGCGGCCGCATCGCTGCGCGCTCGGTGTTCGCGCGCAAAAATTACTTTTATCCGGATCTCCCCAAGGGCTATCAGATCAGCCAGTTTGAACTGCCGGTGGTCAGCGGGGGCGAGCTGCGCATTCAGGTTGGAGAAAGTGAAAAAGTGGTGCGTCTGACGCGCGCGCACCTTGAGGAGGACGCGGGAAAATCCATGCACGAGGGGTTGGAGAGCGGTGGCGTTTCCGGCATCGATTTGAATCGCGCCGGGACGCCGCTTCTGGAAATCGTTTCCGAGCCCGACATGCGTAGCGCGCAAGAGGCGGTGATATATGCAAAAGCCTTGCATTCCATCGTCACTTATCTGGAAATTTGCGACGGCAACATGCAGGAAGGTTCGTTCCGCTGCGATGCCAATGTGTCGGTGCGCCCGCGCGGCAGCGACAAGCTCGGCACGCGTTGTGAGATCAAAAACCTCAACTCTTTCCGCTTTCTGGAAAAGGCCATCGAATACGAAGCGCGGCGGCAGATTGAAGTCCTCGAAGATGGCGGCAGCATCGTGCAGCAGACGCGCCTTTACGATTCGGAAAAAGATGAAACGCGGCCCATGCGCTCCAAGGAGGATGCGATGGACTATCGCTACTTCCCCGATCCGGATTTGCTGCCGCTGGAAATCAGCGAGGAATGGCTGACGCAAATCAGCAGCACCCTGCCTGAGCTGCCGCAGGCAAAGCGCGAACGCTTTGTGAACGATTACAAACTCCCGGCCTATGATGCCGGGCTGTTGACCCAAAGCCGGGCTTGGGCGGATTACTTTGAAGCGGCTTTTAAAGCGCTAGGATCAAGCGACAGCGTGCTGGCCGCCAAGCAAATCGCCAACTGGATGACGGGCGAGATTGCCGCCGCCTTGAATCGCGATGGCATTGATATAGAGCGTTGCCCGGTAAGCCCTGCCGCACTGGTCGGCATGCTCAGGCGCAATGCGGATAACACGCTTTCCGGCAAGATGTTAAAGGAAGTGTTTGCGGCGATGTATCGCGGCGAAGGTGATGCCGACGCTATCATTCAAGCCAAAGGGCTGAAGCAGATTTCCGACAGCGGCGCCATCGAGAAAATTGTTGATGACATCATTACAGCCAATCCGAAATCCGTAGAAGAATACCGCGCCGGCAAGGAAAAAGCCTTCAATGCCCTGGTAGGTCAGGTGATGAAAGCCAGCAAGGGCAAGGCCAATCCCGCGCAGGTGAACGAGGTTCTCAAAAACAAGCTTGCGAACTAATGCCGCCAGCAATCGCGCCGGGGCGATTCCTGTAGGTTGGGTTAGCGGCTTTATCGCGTAACCCAACAGCTCCAAGCCTCAACGCCCACGGATAGCCGCACAGGTACGCTGGCTTTTGTTGGGTTACGGCGCAAAAAGCCGCGCCTAACCCAACCTACAAAGGCCCTACTGTTTGCGCAACTGCGCCGGAGTCAGTTTCAACTCTTTCCAGCGCGCTTTATCGTTGTCAAATTTTGCGTTTATTTCCTTAATTTCTTCCTGCATTTTCTTCATGGCGTCTTCAACTACCTTACGCTCGTTTTGCGTACGCGCCAGTTCATTGACGAGCTGCGCAGGCGCTTCATTTGTCGTGTTTTTCTTGCTTTTGCCTTCCTGGTAAAACTCCATTTCGCTGTTGAGCTTCGCCAGCCGGGTGTCGATTTCCTTTGAGCGCTGGCTGGCGGTGTTCCAGCGTACGTTGATCTGCTCAATGGTGCGGTCGCGGAAAATATCAAACTCCTTCTCGCTGGCGTAAGTGGCGAGCAATGCTGCATCCTTGCGTTTTTGTTCGGCCTGGCGTTTTTCTTCCTCAACTTTCTTCGCGAGCTCTTCTTCGCGCGCCTTGATCTGTTCAGGGGTGAGTGGCCCCTCGTGTACTTTCGTGACGGTTCCTTGCCCGCTTATTTCCTTGAACGGCTTGTCGGCGCACTGTGGCGGCATGGTGTCGCCGTAATGCGTCGTGCCTTTATCGTCGACACATTTGAATGTCGATGAGATTGCGCCGCCGCTGGCGGTCATGATTAGGGCGACTACGGACGCGGTACACCAATTACAGCTTCGTTTTTGTATTCGAGAGTGCTTCATATGGTTTCCTATGCGGTTTCCAGTGCGCGGGCGCTAAACTGCTACGCCGTATATTTTTTTGTATGCTTCAATGTGCTTTAAATGATCTGTTGCTTCTGTAGTTTCACCCAGATAAGCGATGACATCCTGCAGCGTGGCGACCGCTATAACGGGAATCTTGTAGGTCTGGCTGACCTCTTGTACGGCCGAAAGCCTGTCTTGGCCACGCTCCTGGCGATCTAGTGCAATAAGCACGCCAGCCGGGCTGGCGCCCGCCGCGTGGATAAGCGCCACTGACTCGCGCACCGAGGTTCCCGCAGAAATCACGTCGTCCACGATCAAAACCCTGCCTTTAAGTGGGGCGCCAACCGTGACTCCCCCCTCGCCGTGGTCCTTGGCCTCTTTACGGTTGTAACAAAAAGGCAGATTCTGCCCATATTCGGCAAGCGCGATCGCCGTTCCCGCCGCCAGCACTATGCCCTTGTAGGCGGGGCCGAACAGCATATCGAACGCCAAGCCCGAGGCTTGGACCGCCTGGGCATAGTAGCGGCACAGATGGCGCAGGCTCGCGCCGTCGTGAAACAGCCCGGCGTTAAAGAAATACGGCGAAACACGCCCGGCCTTGGTCTTGAATTCACCGAAGCACAGCACCTTCTGCGCGATGGCGAATTCAACAAACTGGCGGCGAAAATCGTGCTGCGAATCGTTAGGAGAAGTCATTTTAACTGTGTGGAAAATGGCGGATTCATAGCATAATCGCGCTTTCCTGTTTTAATTACAACGCCTATAACGTCCATGCGCATCATCACTGCCAACCTCAATGGTATCCGTTCCGCCGCCAGCAAGGGATTTTTCCCCTGGCTTTCAGGCCAAAAAGCCGACGTGGTATGTCTTCAGGAACTGAAGGCGCAAGCTGCAGATCTGCCGCCGCAAGCCTTGGATGTCAAGGGCTTGAGCGGCTATTTTCATGCAGCCGAGAAAAAAGGTTATAGCGGTGTCGGCATCTATACGCGCACGCCGCCCGGCAAGGTGGTCACCGGCCTGGGCATCGCCGACATCGACGCCGAAGGGCGCTTCTTGCAGCTCGATTTTGAGAAGCTCAGCGTGATCTCGGTCTATGTTCCCTCCGGCACGACTTCGCCGGAGCGCCTGGCGATCAAGTTTTCCTTCATGGAACGCTTTTTCCCGCATCTCAAGAAATTGCAACAATCGGGGCGCGAAATCATCCTGTGTGGTGACTGGAACGTAGCGCACAAGGAAATTGATCTCAAGAACTGGCGCGGTAATCGCAAAAACTCCGGCTTTCTTCCCGAAGAGCGCGCCTGGCTGTCACGTATTTTCGACGAACTGGGTTTTGTCGATGTGTTCCGCACCCTCGATCAACGCGCCGAGCAATACACCTGGTGGTCTAATCGCGGCCAGGCGTGGGCGAAGAACGTCGGCTGGCGTATCGACTACCAGATCGCCACGCCGGGCATCGCCGCCACAGCGCGCAAGACGGCGATTTACAAGGACCAGCGCTTCTCCGATCACGCGCCGCTTATCATCGACTACGACGGCAAGCTGTAATGCTACGCATCACTAACCTCACTTTAGCGCGCGGCGCCAAGCGCCTCATCGAGGGCGCAAACGCCACTATTTTCCCCGGCCACAAAGTCGGCCTGGTGGGGCCTAACGGCTGCGGCAAGACGAGCCTGTTTGCGCTGATCCGTGGTGAAGCCATCGCCGATGCCGGCAATCTCGACTTGCCGCCCGGCTGGGTCATCGCTTACGTTGCGCAGGAGACAGCCGCGTCTGAATCATCGGCGCTGGATTTCGTGCTCGATGGCGACAGCGAATTGCGCCAGGTGGAGCAAGCCTTGGCCGAAGCTGCGCATGATGCGTCAGGGGAGGCGCTGGGCGAATTGCACGACAAGTTCGAGGCCATTGGCGGTTATCAGGCGCGCTCACGCGCCGCCGCACTGTTAAGCGGCTTGGGGTTCAACGAGCAACAGCAGGCCAGGCCGGTGGGCGAATTTTCCGGCGGCTGGCGCATGCGTCTTAATCTGGCGCAGGCGCTGATGTGTCGCTCGGATCTGTTATTGCTCGATGAGCCCACCAATCACCTCGATCTCGACGCCGTGATGTGGCTTGAAGACTGGTTGAAGTCGTATGCCGGTACGCTGCTGCTTATCACTCACGACCGCGATTTTCTTGATGCCGTGGTGACGCGCATCGTGCATATCGATAACCAGAAGCTCAACGAATACAGCGGCAATTATTCCGCCTTTGAAAGAGCGCGCGCCGCGCAGCTTGCTTTGCAGCAGTCGCAGTATGCCAAGCAGCAAAAGCAGATCGCTCACCTGCACGCCTTCGTTGACCGTTTTCGTGCCAAGGCCACCAAGGCCAAGCAGGCGCAAAGCCGCCTGAAAACGCTGGAGCGCATGGAAGTCATTGCAGCGGCGCATGTCGAATCGCCTTTCAGTTTCACGTTTCGCGAGCCGCAAACCAGCCCGCGTCAGTTGCTACAGTTGATCGATGGTGCAGTCGGCTATGCAGGTTCGCCAATCCTTTCCGCCGTCAACTGGACTTTGTTTTATGGCGAGCGCATCGGCCTGCTGGGGCCAAACGGTGCAGGCAAATCGACGCTGCTCAAAACGCTGGTGGGCGATCTGGCGTTGCTATCCGGTGAGCGGCATGCGGCAAGCGGTCTCAAGATCGGCTATTTCGCCCAGCACCAGGTCGATCAATTGCGTCTCGATGAATCGCCGCTCAGGCATCTGCAACGCATAGACCCGCTCACGCGCGAGCAGGAGTTACGCAATTTTCTTGGTGGGCTTGATTTTCGCGGCGACCAGGTGAGCGCTGCGGTGCGCCTGTTCTCCGGCGGAGAAAAAGCGCGCCTTGCTCTGGCTTTGCTGGTGTGGCAACGCCCCAATTTATTGTTGCTCGACGAGCCTACCAATCATCTCGATATCGAAATGCGCGAAGCCCTGGCCGAATCCTTGCAGGAATTCAGCGGCACGCTGGTGGTGGTGGCGCATGATCGCCATTTGCTCAAGGCCACCACCGATCAGTTGTGGCTGGTTGCCGAAGGCGGACTGAGCGAATTCGAAGGCGATCTCGACGATTACAAGAACTGGGCGCGCGATTACCACGCCAATCGCAGAAAGCCCGCCGCATCAAACAACGCAGAAGCCGCGCCCGACCGCAAGCTGCAAAAGCGCCAGCAAGCCGAAGCGCGCCAAAAAGCCAGCGCCGCGCGCAAGCCCCTCGAAACCCGTCTCGTCAAACTGGAAAAAGAAATCAATAACCTCAGCAGCGAGCGCGTGGCGCTGGAAGCTTGGTTGTTAGGCGCGGATGCCTATGCCGAGATCAACAAAGACAAGCTGCAAGAATCGATCAAGCGCCAAGGCGAAGTGGCGGCGCGCATCTTGCACCTCGAAGAAGATTGGTTATGGGTGCAAGCCGAGCTGGAGACGCTCAGACAGGAATCGGCTGCTTGAGGCGGATAGGCGGGTGCGATTCAAACTGAGGTAACGTATTTCCAATTTTCGATAGAAGCGTGAATAATTTCGCCTGATTTGTCATTCCCGCGAAAGCGGGAATCCATGTTTCGTAAGGGAAAATGGTTCCCCGCTTTCGCGGGGACGACACTTGTTCTGAGGTTCTTTAAACTCGTTTTCACATCAGCGAGCGTAGAGAGTAGGATGGGTTGAGCGCAGCGATACCCATCAATCAACAATCAATCAACCAACCACGCCCTCCCGCTCCCTGCAATCTTTTTCCCCGTTCGCATCGCCCGCCCAATCTTTGGGCAAAATATCGGCACGCACATAGAGACGGTGATGGGTATCGCTACGCTCAACCCATCCTACAACTGATTTGTTATTCCGGCGAAACTTGCCCTCGAACGCCACCTCTGCTATGACTATGACTTCAATGACAGGGCCGGGGTGTGATATAGAAAGTGTGATGTTGTTGGGACTACGCCTCAGCCGCAGCTTGTTCCTGAATGCCTTATTCGAGGCTGTGGTGATGGTTCCCTCATTACGTATGCCCCCTGCTCAGGTTTTTCTTAGCACACTTTCAGAGTTTCCGCAATTAGGGTTTACCCTCACTTCAGGGTGAATATGTCCTCCCGAGAATGGTTGTCAAAACCAAGGGGTTAGCACAACAAGCTGGACAACGCCAAGGATTCCCGGTATAAATCACTGGATG
>JAYWAM010000368.1:0-3037 GCA_043782425.1 Betaproteobacteria bacterium | reverse complement strand
GATTCGTGGTCTTTGGCCAGGCACTCCGCCGCCTTCGGATATTTGGGCTGATAATTTTGCACGAACGTCGCGAAGGCATGGTGGGCGTCCTCACGGGTTTCGGCCATCCAGATTTGCTGTAGTTCGGTCTTTGCTTTGGCTTGAATATGCTTGGGCAGCTTGTTGAGCACATTGGCGGTTTTGTGGACCCAGCAACGTTGTGCCTGCGTGGAGCCAAATACTTGCGGTAACGCTTTCCAGAAACCCAGCGCCCCGTCGCCAATGGCCAGCTTCGGGTCGATCGTCAGCCCGCGTTGCTTTAAATCCATCAGCACTTCTTTCCAGGATTGTTCAGATTCGCGGAATCCATCGCTCAGCGCCACCAGTTCCTTCTTGCCTTCAGGTGTGGCGCCGATCACGACCAAAATACATTGATTGGCTTGTTCCAATCGAACACCAAAGTGAATACCATCAACCCACAGATACACATAGCGCTTGCTCGCCAGGCTGCGCGCCTCCCAGCGGCCATGCTCCGTTTGCCAAACACTTTTTAAACGGCTGATGGTGCCGGCTGATAAGCCGGGCGCATCGCGCCCCAACAGTGCCGCCAGCGCTTCAGAAAATCCGCCCGTGGAAATACCCTTCAGGTACAGCCATGGCAATAACTCTTCGATCGTTTTGGTGCGGCGCAAATACGCCGGCAGTATCGACGAACTGAAGCGGATCTGCCCAACACGATCACGTACTCGCGGTGCCTTCACCGGCACCTCGCCAATACCGGTCTGGATCGTCCGCGCCGGCAGGTAACCGTTGCGTACCATACGCGTTCGGCCGGCCTTATCTTGTTCGCCGCGATACTTGCCCAGAAACTCGGCGACCTCCGCCTCGATAGCTTGTGCAAGCAATTCTCGCGCGCCTTCGCGCAACACGTCAGTCAACACGTCACGTACCGCATTGGCAACCCCTGGATTCTTGAACTCAAACACGTTATCTTGACTCACGGCGTATTCACTCCTGTAAAAAGGTTAATTGATGATTCCGGAAGAACCATCAAGAATACGCCGCCTCTCATCTCAGCTCATACACAACTTTCGATCATAGCTCTAGCGAGGAATGGGGCTGACGTCGTCAAGGCATAGTGGCGAAAGGGGAATGCTTCGATACGAAATAAAGACGCGTTGAAGAAAAACGGTCCGCAAGATATCAACCAGCGTTTGTGAACGTCAGCTTTGGAGAGAAATCTCCACCCTCAGGTTGTGGCCGGAAACGGAAGTTGCCCAAACGACCTTTAACGCAGCGAATCCATGACAACAGCCTGCCGCGGTCTTCCGCGTTGCACTAAAGGTATTGCGATAGCGGAAGCATTGGCGATACCTTTTTGCAATCAGGCTAAATTTCCGTTTCTTGAGGTGACCCCTGCTACGTGATTAGTCTCTTATCACTTAAGAGTTAACGATTTTGGCGAAGAATTTCTCATCGTATGTTAGCCATAGCGGGGATGATTTGAAACTGGGTGAGCGAGCAAGCTGCGGCGATGGCGGCGCGTCCCAGACGAGTCAGATAGTAGCGATAAGACTGGCGCACGCGCTTGATCACGCCGAGGCTTTTCAGGCGATGCAATTGGCGCGAGAGGCGCGAGCCGGTGAGTTCGGGTACGAAGGGTTTAAGGTCTGCGCGGCGCATACCATGGATGTTGAATTCGGGGCGCTGCAAGGCGCGCAAGAGTTGCTGTTCATCAGGGTCGAAGAAGTTCAGCCCTTTGATGTTTCGCTCCTCTTCGCGCTGCGGTTCGGTGAGCTTTACCAGATCGCGCACGCCGCTGGAGGGGTCCTCGATCGCCGAGAGGAACTCCAGGTAACGCCGGTTGCACCCGTGCAGGATCTCGCGCAAGTCGGGCAGACTGTAAATGCTCTTCTTCAGGGCCGCCACTTCCCGAGTGGTGTGCCCGTCCTTGTGTTCCACCTTGCGGTGGTGCTTAAAAAAGGTCACATCATTGGTGGTCGTCTCCAAGCGCAGCACGCGGCCGAACTTGTCGTACATCTTTACGCCTGTCTTGCCAAAGCGATGCTTGATGCAAGTGCCTTCGATGCGGGTAGCGAAGCGGCTACCGAGTTCCTGCGCCAACTGGGGCGTAATCTTCTTGGCCAAGAAGCTTGCCACTTGCTCGGCTTTCACCGCCAGCACGGCTTGGCGGGAGAGCTGTTCATACAAGGGCTTGAGGGTGGCCTCGGAGCGAAACACCAGGTCCGTGGCGTACTCTACCTGCATCAGGCTCCAATGATAGCTCTGAGCGAAGGTATCGAGCACCGGACAGAAGTAGCCCGCATAGCGATCCAGCAACCGGTGCAACAGCCCCGGATCAAGCCCCTCGGCCAGCGCCTGGGCGCGTGTCATGTCCTCGATGCGAACGAAGGCGTTGTCGGCCATCGTATAAGCAATTCCCTCTGCAGCGAGCTTGCGCGCCAGCCAGTTGTGCCCATTACAGTAAAACTGCAAGCGAAATGGACACCAAGTGGGCACTCGCAGGTAACACAGCCCCAGGTGCGCGTCGATGAAATAGAAGTAGTAATGCAAGCATTTCCCCGAGTCGGGCTTCAGAAACGTCTTGCCGCTCGCTTTGTCGTGCCAGGGCCGGTAGCTCTCGCACGCTTCCATCGCCGAGATCACGTGCACCAACCCCGGATGATCCCCGCGCGCCTGCACCACCTTGGCCACCACATCCTCCTTGCGGATGTGCGCTTTGGCAATGTGCTCGATCTGAATCCCTGCCTGCGCGCACGCCTCTTGTGCACGCAGGCGAATGTGCTCGCGCAGCGGTTCGGCAAAGCGCGCGTAATCAAAGATCCGAATCCCCTTGGCGTACAGAAAGCTCGTCATCCCGCCCGCGTAACATATCCCCGGCAGCGTGCCCGTGATGACGATCCGGTCAAAACACGACAGCACCCCAACCATGCGCTCGGCGTAGCGTTCGGTAAGCATCTGAGTCATCATTGCCCCCATCGGATTCAGTGTGCTGCCGATATTTTATCCTGTTTGGTTCCGGCTCCGCCGGCTTAGG
>JAYWAM010000367.1:0-3037 GCA_043782425.1 Betaproteobacteria bacterium | reverse complement strand
CGCGATATTCCTGATAGTTATCCGGCGGCAACCAATGATCTTCCGCTCCGACAAAGGTCTCGAAGAAGGCCCAGGTCTTGCGCGCCAGTTTGCGCAGGAAGACGGTCTGCTCAGGCAGCAGCCACGCTTCGCGGCGCACCAGCGGCTGGCTGGTCCACCAGGCAAGCACGGGTGAGGCCAGCCATAGCAAAAGGAGGTACACCGCGCTAGCCAGCGCTACGGGCTTGAGCAGCAGCAGATAGAGCGTTGCGGCAACGGCGATCAGCGGCGCGATCCACATGGCGCGCAATGTTGCGGCAAAGTCGCTGCGGCTGTGGCGCGCCACTTCGCCCGAAGGGCTCCATTCGAGCAGCCGGGAGTGTGTGAACCTCATGCGCCACGCTGTGCGCAGGATGGCATCGAGGTTGCAGTAGGCCTCATAAGGCAGGCAGGCCAGGTTAAACACCGTCTGCATCAAGCGCTGCATTGCAGTACCGAGTACGGCGGCCAGATGTTGACCAAGCAGCACCTCAGGCGGCTTGTGAAATATTTCCACAGCAGTGGCGATCAAGGGAGGAATCAGAACAATACCGATCACCGCCCAGGTCCAAAACCACGGCGCTGCCAGAAAGGCCCAACCCAGCAGTAGCAGCAACGTTAATGCCATCGGCACGAGGCTGCGCCGCAGGTTGTCAAACAGCTTCCATTGCGCCAACCATGACAGCGGATTTTTTTGCTCGCGCGCGCCGGCGCTGGGAACGGGAACGCGCGGCAGCAGCCAGCCGAGTAACTGCCAATCGCCGCGTATCCAGCGATGGCGGCGGCTCATGTCCGCGCTGTAGTGCGCGGGGTAATCCTCATACAAATGCACGTCGCTCAATAGGCCTGCACGTGCATAACAGCCTTCCAGCAAATCGTGGCTGAGAATGCGGTTCTCGGGAAAGCATCCATTCAATACCCGCTCGAAGGTATCCACCTCGTAGATCCCTTTACCTATGAACGAGCCCTCGCCGAACACGTCCTGGTAGACATCGGAGATGGCGCGCGTATAAGGATCGATGCCCGAGTCGAAGCCATGCAATTGCGCATAGCGCGAGCGGTTGGCGCCGACCAGGCTGGCGCTGACGCGCGGCTGAAGAATGCCGTAGCCCGCGCTTACCCGTTGCAGCGCTTTATCGTAGCGCGCACGGTTGAGCGGATGCGCCATGGCGCCCACTAATTGCCGCGCGACATCACGCGGAAGCTGCGTATCCGTATCCAGTGTGATGACATACTTGATGTCTGCGAGGCGACTTGTATCACCAACAATACGTGAGAAACGCTCGGCGCTCTTGCCACGCAACAGGGCATTCAGGTCCGCAAGTTTGCCGCGCTTGCGCTCGTAACCCATCCACAAGCGCTCTTGCGGATTCCAGCGGCGCGGTCGATGAAACAGAAAAAAGATGTCATTTTTTACCGCTGCATATTTTGCGTTCAGTGCCGCGATGCGCGCTGCCGCCAGGTGTAGCAGCGGCGCGTCTTCTGCCAACGTTTCTTCGCGAGCGTCGCAAAAGTCAGTCAGCAGGCCGAAATACAGATTGTCGTCACGGTTCGCCAGAAAGCGCACTTCCAGCGCCTCTATCAGCGCGTCGATATTCTGCGCGTCGGTGAGCATGGTCGGCACCACTACCAAGGTGCGCGCCTGCGCCGGAATAGCGGCGGAGAAATCCATGCGTGGCAACGAATGCGGCGGCACAAACAAGGTTGCCAGCCAATTCACCAGGGCCAGCGCCAACTGGCTGGTGGAAAGCAGGGCGAGCAAGCCTAGCGGTATCAGCAACTCATACGGCACGCCTAGCGCTTGCGTTTGTGCCTGCGCAATCGAAAACATACCCGCACTGAACAGCAGCGTGAACAGTGCGATTGCGCCGAGATACAGGCCCAAGGGGCGTCGTGAAGCGATTTTTGCGAGTTTTTCAGCAAGGGAAAAGCGCACCTGCGTGCGGGTTTCGAGAGCGCTCAAGCCCTCATCAATCAGATAGAAACCGACATGCGCCGCGTGTTCGCCCCCGCCCTGTTGTACGGCCTGAGCCACCTGCGCGAGCTGGATCGCGTTGCGCGCCACTTCGGCTTCGGTAAGGAGGCTGGTTTTCGCCACCCTTTCAATCGCATGACGATAACGGTCGCGCGTAGCGAAATCCATTCTGGCGTAGGCGCCGAGTGGATCTTCGCGCAGTATTTGCTCGACGCTGCTCATAATTTCCACGAACTCGCGCCAATCCATACTCCCCAGAAAGCGCAGGCTGGCGATGCTGTTGCTGATGGAAACCTGGTCGGCGGCCTGCTGCTGGTTTCCTGATTGCACCAATTGCTCTATGGTCAGACCCGATTCGGCCAGCACCTGCTCGATCCAGGTCAGCGGCAATGCCAGGGCGAGACTTTGCCCTTGCAGGCGGCGCGAAAATTCTGATACGAAAGGAGTCGTCATCGGCGGCTGCGAGCGCGCCATATCCGCAATCACCAGCACCAGGCTTTTTGGGTCTTGCTCGGCGATCAGCGTCATCTGATCCGCCCACACGGCAGCAAGATCACGATCCACGCGACCGGCGGCAATGCGCACAGCAACGCGCCGCAGATTCTCGATCAACGCCAGGCGCAGCATGATGGGGATGGCCCATAACTCGCCCAATTTGAGCACGCTGACTGTCTGATAGGCGGCGACGAAACGGCTGAGACTTTGCGGGTCCACCCGCCCATCGCCGTGCGAAATGATCTCCAGCGCAATATCGTAAACACGCGGTAATCCAGCCGAAAGGCCGTTCAACAAACGCGGCAATTCCCGGCTGTAGCCCTTGGGCAAGTGGCGCTTGGCGGTGCGGATCTGCTCTTCAATCAGATAGAAGTTATCCAGCAGCCATTCGCCCGCCGGCGTAATTTGCTGATTGGCCTTTACCGCCTCTGTAAGCTGGCCGCAGACACCGATCAAGATCGCTTCATTGGCCGCCAGGCGCTTCAGAAGCTGATCGCGCGGACGTTTCTGCATCAGCTTATGCACCGCCGCAAGACGCTTGCCGTGCTG
>JAYWAM010000366.1:0-8018 GCA_043782425.1 Betaproteobacteria bacterium | reverse complement strand
CTAGTGCTTCGAAGATTTTGTCGAGTTCAGCGACCATTAGATGATTAACGAATATGTTAATCACACTATAGGCAATGTCGTTGCTTGTGTCAAACGTGGAAGCTAGACAACTGCCACCCCTCACTCAACCGTCACGCTCTTCGCCAGATTGCGCGGCTTGTCCACATCTGTTCCGCGCGCGAGCGCGGCGTGATAGGCCAGCAATTGCACCGGCACGGCGTGTACCACCGGCGATAACAATCCTGAATGACGCGGGGTGCGTATCACGTGCACGCCTTCGGATTCGCTGAAGTGACTGTCGAGATCGGCAAATACGTAAAGTTCACCGCCGCGCGCGCGCACTTCCTGCATATTGGACTTTACTTTTTCCAGCAGTGAATCATTGGGCGCGATCACCACCACCGGCATGTTCTCATCAACCAGCGCCAGCGGGCCGTGCTTGAGCTCGCCTGCGGGATAGGCTTCGGCGTGGATGTAGGAAATTTCTTTGAGCTTGAGCGCGCCTTCCAGCGCGATCGGGTAGTGCAGCCCGCGCCCGAGGAACAGCGCGTGATCTTTCTTGGCGAAGCGCTCGGCCCAGACTTGAATCTGCGGCTCCAGATTAAGCGCGTGTTGCAGGCTGCCGGGCACATAGCGCAACTGCTCGAGGTACATCGCTTCCTGCGCGCTGCTCAGGCGTTGCTTTTCCTTGGCGATGGCGAGCGCCAGCGTAAACAACGACACAAGCTGCGTGGTAAACGCCTTGGTTGACGCCACGCCAATTTCCGCGCCGGCGCGCGTAAAGAACACCAGCTTGGAGGCGCGCGGGATGGCGCTTTCGCGCACGTTGCAGATGGAAAGCGTGGCTTCGTGGCCCAGTTGTTTGGCGCGCTTCAGGGCTTCCATGGTGTCTAGCGTTTCGCCCGATTGCGAAATGGTGACGACGAGCTGACGCGGGTTGGGAATGGATTCGCGGTAGCGGTATTCGTGGCCAAGCTCAACGGTGCAGGGGATTTTTGCCAGCGACTCTATCCACTGGCGCGCCACCATTGCGGCGTAAAAGCTCGTGCCCGACGCCAGAATGAGCACGCTGTCGATGTCGCGCAACACCTGCGCCGCGCCATCGCCGAACAGCGCGCTGGAAAATCCCTGGGTGAGCACGCCCTCGAGGGTGTCGGACACGGCGCGCGGCTGCTCGTGAATTTCCTTTTGCATGTAGTGGGTGTAGGGGCCGAGATTGGTTTCGTCGGCGCACAACTCGGAAAGGTGCTCGGGGCGCACAACCGCCTTGCCTTCGCGATCAACTATGGTGACGGAGGCGCGGCGTATGGCTGCAACATCGCCTTCTTCCAGATAGATGACACGGCGCGTGGCCGAGAGAATGGCGGAGACATCGGAGGCAATAAAATTTTCGCCTTTTTGCGGATCACCCAGGCCGATGAGCAGCGGGCAGCCGACGCGCGCGCAAGTCAGGGTTTCAGGATCGGATAACACGACAACTCCGATTGCGTAAGCGCCATGTAAATCGGCGACCGCAAGGCGTGTGGCCTCCAGCAGATCGCGCGATTGCTTGAAGTAATGATGTACCAGATGCGCGATCACTTCAGTATCGGTCTGCGATTCAAACTCGTAGCCGAGCAGCTTGAGGCGTTCGCGTTGCGCCTCGTGGTTTTCGATAATGCCATTGTGCACCACTGCGACCTCGCCCATGGAAACATGCGGATGCGCATTCGGTTCAGTGACGCCGCCGTGCGTTGCCCAGCGCGTGTGTCCAATGCCGATCAAGCCGCTCAGACCTGCGGCAACAGCGGCGTTTTCCATTTCCACCACACGGCCCACGCGCCGCACGCGCTTGATGCCGCCGTTGAGCACGGCGATGCCGGCCGAATCGTAGCCGCGGTATTCAAGGCGCTTCAGTCCCTCGGTAAGAATGGGGACGACGTTACGTTGCGCAATAGCGCCGACGATGCCACACATAGGGTCTCCGATTCGTGCGTTGCGGGTGATGCCGCGATCAAAAAATTCTAGCCGTAGTTTCTGGCGAAACTCTGTCAGGAAAATGGCGGCAGCGTCATTTCGATTTCTTTACCGGCCGCTTCCAGCCGGGCTTGGTATGTTGCTCTTTTTTGGTGAAGGAAAGTTCGCCGGGAGGCACGTCTTTGGTGATGGTTGCCCCCGCGCCTATAGTGGCGCCCTTGCCGATAGTGACGGGCGCGACAAGCTGAACGTCGGAGCCGATATGCACATCATCCTCGATCACGGTGCGGTGTTTGTTGGCGCCGTCGTAGTTGCAAGTGATGGTTCCAGCGCCGATATTGACGTTCTTGCCTACTGTGCTGTCGCCGATGTAAGCGAGATGATTGGCTTTGGATCCCCAGCCTAAGTGGCTGGCCTTTACTTCGACGAAATTACCGATGTGCACACCGGCGGCAAGTTCGGTACCGGGACGCAGACGCGCGTAGGGACCGATGCGTGCATCAGCGCCGACATTGGCTCCATCAATAAACGAAAAAGGCAGGACGCTGCTATTTGCGCCGATATAAGCGTCGCGCACAATACAGTGGGCGCCGATTTTTACGCCGTCAGCAAGGGTGACGTTGCCTTCGAATATACAGTTCACGTCGATGCTGACATCGCGCCCGCATTGCAATTCACCGCGCACGTCGAGGCGCAGCGGATCCGCCAGCGTGACACCTGCGGCGAGTAGCGCATCGGCGATGTTTTTCTGTTGAGTACGTTCCAAAGTGGCAAGATCCTTTTTGCTGTTTACGCCCAGGCATTCCCAGGTATGGCCGGGTTGAGATGAGCGAACCTGCACGCCGTCGGCGATGGCGAGCGCGACGATGTCAGTCAAATAATACTCTTGCTGCGCGTTGGCATTGGACAATCGCGCAAGCCAGTTGGCGAGCCTGGCTGCGGGAATGGACATGATGCCGGTGTTGATCTCGGTAATTTTGCGCTCGAGCACACTGGCGTCTTTTTCTTCGACTATGCGCAGGATTTTAGACTTTGCGTCACGCACGATACGACCGTAGCCGCTGGGGTTATCCACCACTTGCGTCAGCAGCGCCAGCGCCGTGCCCCCACACTGGCCCACCAACCTTGCAAGAGTAGCGGCGTTCACCAAGGGCACATCACCATACAGCACCAGGATCACGCCACCCTGTGCAACGCCGGGCAGCGCCTGTTGCAGCGCGTGGCCGGTTCCCAACTGTGGTTCCTGTTTGACCCAGGTAATACTAGCGTCGCAAGTTTCCGTTGGGGTAAAAGCTTGCATCACCGCTGCGCTACCATGCCCAATGACGATACAGACACGCTCGGGCTGTAACGCAGTGGCGGCTTGCAAGACGTGGCCTAGCAAAGGCTTTCCCGCGAGAGTGTGCAGCACCTTGGGGAGCGACGAGTTCATGCGCTTGCCCTGGCCTGCGGCAAGAATGACGACGGAAAGCGGAGCAGATACGGGAGTCACGACTGGCATTCTATTCCACAGCGAGGCTAAACGACGCGCGTATGTAATTCCATTTCCAATTCATTGGCAAATTGATGGCGTCCAACAGGAAAGTCATGTTGAGTAATGAGGGAACCCGTCGTCCCAGCCTTCGCTGGGACGACAAATAGTGATGATGTCGAGCAGCCCTCATTCAGAAACTAATGGTTGAGAAATGGAATAAGCGAGAACGGCGAAAAGCGACGAAAAAAAGGCAGCGAGAATGGCTGCCTAAATTTGTGTTGCGCCTCTAAAACTGTGTTTCTGTAGCAGGCCTTAGCTCTGCTTGCGTAATTTTCGGATGGCCGCAACTTGCGCCGCCGCCTGCGTCAACTCTAACAGCAGCCTGACACGTTCTACTTCGGAAACCTTGCCCTGTAGCGCCTCTTCCGCAACGCGCTTGGCTTCGAGCGCCTTGGCTTCGTCCAAATCCTGCGCCCTGATGGAGGTATCGGCCAGGATAGTCAAGCCCTTGGGCTGAACTTCCATCATACCACCGGAAACGTAAATCAACTCGTCTTCCGCCTGACCGGGAATTTTCAGTTTGACCGTGCCTGGTTTGATGCGCGTGAGCAGCGGGGCGTGATTGGGCAGTATGCCCAACTCACCCGTTTCGCCAGGGGCGACAACCATCTCGACATCGCCGGAGAAAATAGCCTCTTCGGCGGAAACAATATTGACTGGAAAGGTGTGGGCCATGGGGTGTCTTTAGGTTTGCAAGGGCTTACTGAAGCGTCTTGGCTTTTTCGAAAACCTCTTCAATACCGCCGACCATGTAAAACGCCTGCTCGGGAAGCTGGTCGCATTCGCCATCGACGATCATTTTGAAACCCTTGATGGTGTCCTTGAGCGACACATACTTGCCCGGTGAGCCGGTGAAAACTTCGGCGACGGTGAACGGCTGCGACAAAAAGCGTTGGATTTTGCGCGCGCGCGATACGGCAAGTTTATCTTCGGGCGAGAGCTCATCCATGCCCAGAATCGCGATAATGTCGCGCAACTCCTTGTAGCGCTGTAGCGTCGCCTGTACGCGGCGCGTGGTGGTGTAGTGCTCTTCGCCCACCACGTTGGGATCCACTTGGCGCGAGGTCGAGTCGAGCGGATCGACAGCGGGGTAAATGCCCAGCGAGGCGATGTCGCGCGACAACACCACAGTGGCGTCCAGGTGGCCGAAAGTGGTGGCGGGCGAGGGGTCGGTCAAATCGTCCGCCGGCACATAAACAGCCTGGATAGAGGTGATAGAGCCGGTCTTGGTGGAGGTGATGCGCTCTTGCAGACGGCCCATTTCTTCGGCCAGCGTCGGCTGGTAACCCACGGCCGAAGGCATGCGCCCCAGCAACGCAGAGACCTCGGTGCCTGCCAGGGTGAAGCGGTAAATATTATCGACAAAGAACAGCACGTCGCGCCCCTCGTCACGGAAATGCTCAGCCATGGTGAGGCCGGTGAGCGCCACTCGCAGACGATTGCCCGGCGGCTCGTTCATCTGGCCGTACACCAGCGCCACCTTGTCGAGCACGTTGGAGTCCTTCATCTCGTGATAGAAGTCGTTGCCCTCGCGCGTACGCTCGCCCACGCCGGCGAACACCGAATAGCCGCCGTGCTGCTTGGCGATGTTGTTAATCAGCTCCATCATGTTGACGGTCTTGCCCACGCCCGCGCCGCCGAACAGCCCGACCTTGCCGCCCTTGGCAAAGGGGCACACCAGATCGATAACCTTGATGCCGGTTTCAAGCAAATCCTGCGAAGGCGATAAATCTTCGTAAGAAGGCGCCTTCTGATGGATGGCGCGCGTGGTCTCTGAGCCTATCGGTCCGGCTTCGTCAATGGGCGCGCCGAGCACATCCATGATGCGCCCTAGGCACTTCTGGCCCACCGGCACCATGATGGGCGCGCCGGTATTGGCGACATTCATGCCGCGCCTCATGCCGTCAGTGGAACCGAGCGCGATGGTGCGCACCAGGCCGTCGCCTAGCTGCTGCTGCACTTCCAGCGTCAAACCGATTTGATCCTGCTTCAGCGCATCGTAAATCTTGGGCATGTGCTCGCGCGAAAATTCGACGTCCACCACCGCGCCAATGATTTGAACAATTTCGCCTTGGGTTGCTACGTTCATTGCTGTTGCCTTTCGTTATATGGGCACCTCTAAAAATCCAGATTTCATCCCAACTGCGGCGTTGCGGAAAAAATTTCTTGCTTACATATCATGCATATGCAGCGCGGCGAAATTTTTTCCGCGCCTTGCATTTGGGCGAACTCTGAATTTTTAGAGGCACCCATAACTTGTTCGGTTAGAGCGCCGCAGCGCCGCCGACAATCTCGGAAATTTCCTTGGTAATGGCGGCTTGCCGGGTTTTGTTGTAAATCAGTTTGAGCTCTTCGATAACCGTCTTGGCGTTATCGGAAGCGGCTTTCATCGCCACCATGCGCGCCGATTGCTCCGAGGCCATGTTCTCTGCGACTGCTTGATAAATCAGCGCCTCAATGTAGCGCACCAACAATTCATCCAGCACCGAGCGGGCATCGGGTTCGTAAAGATAATCCCATTGCGAGCTGGGCGCGCCCAGGCGCTCGCCCGTCAACGGCAACAACTGCTCGCATACCGGCTCCTGCTTCATGGTGTTGACGAAGCGCGTGTAGCAAACATAGAGCGCGTCAATCTTGCCCTCGGTGTAGGCGTCGAGCTGCACTTTCACCGGGCCGATCATCTTCTCCAGGTGCGGCTTGTCGCCGAGGCCGGTCACGTGCGATACGATTTCAGAGCCATAGCGTTGCAGAAAACCCAGACCCTTGCCGCCGATGGCGCAGGCCTGCACCGTTTTTCCGGCGGTCTCCCATTCGCGCATGCGATTGACGGCCAAGCGCAGCACGTTGGTGTTCAGGCCGCCGCACAAGCCCTTGTCGGAAGTCACGACGATGATGCCGGTCTTATTCGCCCCATCGCGCTTAATCAAAAACGGATGACGATAATCGGGGTTGGCATGCGACAGGTTGGCCGTCACGGCGCGGATTTTTTCGCCGTAAGGACGCGCGGCGCGCATACGCTCCTGCGCCTTGCGCATTTTGGAGGCGGCGACCATTTCCATGGCCTTGGTGATCTTGCGCGTATTCTCAACGCTTTTGATCTTGGTGCGTATTTCTTTGGAGCCGGGCATTGAGTTTCTCTATTGGGTCATTGCGTTATGGGCGAAAACGATAAACTGGTTTGGGTTCGTGTGCATTTTTCCTGAGCTAGTAAGTACATCTCTTACGCATGCGAGGGATGGCGTGGCGCAGCGTGGAGTTGCACGCCCAGCGCATCGATGACCTTGAGGATGGTGGCAAAGCTTGGGTTTCCCTCACCGGAAAGCGCCTTGTACAAGCTCTCGCGCCCCAGGCCAGTATCCTTAGCGAGTTGGCTCATTCCCTTGGCGCGCGCGATCGTTCCCAGAGCCTTGGCGATAAATGCCGCATCGTCCCCCGCCTCTTCCAGAGAAGCTTCCAGATATTGCACGATGTCCTCGTCAGTTTTGAGGTATTCGGCACTATCCCATTTACGCAGCTTGATTGTTCCCATAAATAGCCCTCCTACAGTTGTCTCGCGATTTCCAGCGCGGTTTTAATGTCTTTGATTTGAGTAGACTTGTCGCCGCCCGCCAGCAGAATCACAATCTCCATGCCGCGTTGCGTAAAGTACACGCGATAGCCGGGCCCGTAGTGAATCCGCATCTCTGAAACGCCTTCGCCCACCGGCTCGCAGTCGCCAAAGTTGCCGTCCTCGGCACGGTCGATGCGGGTTTGGATGCGCCGCTTGGCTTGCTGATCTCGAAGCTTAGCGAACCAGTCATCGAATACCTCGGTAGTTTGTATGGCCTTCATGAATCATAAGCGTATAGTATGGGATACAGAATTTCAAGCAGACTTCCTTCGCCCATTGCAAAAAAAAACGGCACCCCAGCAACGCAGGAGAGGAAGTAACTAAACAACATAAACATTACTATTTAGGCGCGAACGATAACCTGGTTAGTACGTGCCGTTCTTCTTGAAATCTTTCACGACTGCGTGAAGCGCCGTTTCGTCTTCCTTCGAAAGGTCTTTGTTGTTTTCGATGTGCTCAATCAAGTCGGCATGTTTTGATTTGGCGTAGTCGCGTAGCGCTTTTTCGAACGCGAGCGCTTTTTTTACATCGACATCATCGAAGTAACCGTTATTTACGGTAAATAGTGTGAGTGCCATTTCCCAAACTTGCAGCGGCTGGTATTGTGGCTGTTTCATTAACTCGGTCACCATACGACCGCGCTCTAGCTGCTTGCGCGTGGATTCGTCCAGGTCGGAGGCGAACTGCGCGAACGCCGCCAGCTCGCGAAACTGCGCCAGCGCAAGACGCACGCCGCCACCGAGCTTTCTAATGGCTTTGGTCTGCGCTGCTCCACCCACACGCGATACCGACACGCCGGCGTTGATGGCAGGACGGACACCGGCATTGAACAAATCGGTTTCCAAAAAAATCTGACCGTCGGTGATCGAGATGACGTTGGTCGGCACGAAAGCGGTGACGTCGCCAGCCTGGGTTTCA
>JAYWAM010000365.1:0-3043 GCA_043782425.1 Betaproteobacteria bacterium | reverse complement strand
TAACACCCGCTTTTACGCTATTCCAGCATGAGCAGGAAAGCGCAAAAATCGCAGAAAAAAAGCTTGCAAACGAACAGAGTATCTACGCACATGCTGTTTTTTTGGTGCAAACAGAAATATCACATCTCCCCTTCTCTTGCCCTCTCAAAAGGAAGAAATCTTGAGCACAGTGCTAATTGAAACTGACGGCCCTATCGGCATTGTCACGCTGAACCGTCCTGAGAAGCACAATGCTTTTGATGACGCTTTAATCACGCAGCTCACGCAGGCGTTGAAGGACATGGAGCGCGACAATGCGGTGCGCGTCGTTATCCTTTCCGCTGCGGGGAAATCTTTTTCCGCAGGCGCCGATCTGAACTGGATGAAGCGCATGGCCACTTACTCACAAGAGGAAAACTTGCGTGATGCCAAGGCGCTGGGCGAGCTGATGCGCACACTGCATGGCCTTTCCAAGCCAACCATCGCGCGCGTGCAAGGCGCAGCTTATGGTGGCGGCGTGGGCCTGATCGCCTGTTGCGATATTGCGGTGGCTGCTCAAGCTGCGGTGTTCGCCCTTTCCGAGGTGCGCATCGGGCTGATTCCCGCAGTCATCAGCCCCTATGTGATTGCCGCACTGGGTGAGCGCATGGCGCGGCGCTACTTTCTCAGCGGCGAAAGATTCGACGCTGCCGAAGCCTACCGCATGGGTTTCATCCACGAACTCGCCAGCGACGAAGAAGAACTCGACGGGCGCATCACGCTGATCGTGCATGCCTTGCTGTGCGCCGGCCCGCAAGCGCAAACCGAGGCCAAGGCTCTCATCAATGCGGTTGCACACCGCCCTGTTTCTGACGAGCTGCTGGCAGATACCGCACAACGCATTGCGCGCGTGCGCGCCTCGCCCGAGGGACGGGAAGGCGTGACGGCTTTCCTTGAGAAGCGTGACCCGAATTGGCTTCCTCCCAAAGAAAAATAACCATGTTCAATAAACTCCTCATCGCCAATCGCGGCGAAATTGCCTGCCGCATTATCAACACCTGCAAACGTCTGGCGATTCGCAGCGTCGCCGTTTATTCCTCAGCCGATGCCGTAGCGCAACATGTACAGCAGGCCGATGAAGCCTACCTGATCGGTGCGCCACACCCGCTCGATTCTTATCTGCGCGGCGACGTGATTATTGAAGCGGCCAAGCAATGCGGCGCGCAGGCGATTCATCCTGGCTATGGATTCCTTTCCGAAAACGCCGCTTTCGCGCGCAGCGTGGAAGCGGCCGGATTGATTTTTATCGGGCCCCGGCCCGAAGCCATCGAGAAAATGGGGCTAAAAGATCGCGCCAAAATCATTATGCAAAAAGCCGGTGTGCCAGTGGTGCCCGGCTATCTCGGCGACAACCAGGATCCTGCGCATCTGGAAAAACAGGCCGGGATAGTCGGCTATCCGCTTCTCATCAAAGCAGTGGCGGGCGGCGGCGGCAAAGGCATGCGGCTGGTGGAAAAAGCCAGCGAGTTCAGGACACAGCTTGAAGCCGCGAAGCGCGAAGCCATGAGCGCCTTTGGCGATGAGCGCGTGCTAATCGAACGCTTTGTCAAAGGCCCGCATCATATCGAGTTCCAGGTTTTTGGCGACACGCACGGCAATTATGTACACCTGTTTGAGCGCGAGTGTTCGATTCAGCGACGGCATCAGAAAATTCTTGAGGAAACGCCCTCGCCTTATCTTGATAGCGTCGCGGACGACATGCGCGAGTACATGGGCGCTGCCGCCGTCGCCGCTGCGCGCGCCATCGCTTATCGCGGCGCGGGCACTATCGAATTTATCGCCGGAGAAGACCGCGAATTTTTCTTCATGGAAATGAATACGCGCCTGCAAGTCGAGCATCCCATCACCGAAATGACTACGGGTGAAGATCTGGTTGAATGGCAACTGCGCGTTGCCGCAGGCGAGCCTTTACCGCTACAGCAGAACGAAATTCTACCTTTTGGCCACGCCATCGAAGTGCGTATTTGCGCCGAGAATCCCGCTAACCAGTTTCTTCCCGAAACCGGCAAGCTGGCGCTTTTCGCCATACCTGCGCCGAGCGATGACGTGCGCATCGACACCGGCGTGGCCGAAGGCGATGACATCAGCGTGTTCTACGATCCCATGATCGCCAAGCTCATCGTCTGGGGTGAAGACCGTAGCGAAGCCATACGCCGCATGCAGCAAGCGCTGGCGCACAGCGGTGTGATCGGCTGCAAAACCAACCTGGGTTTTCTACAACGCCTGCTGCACCATCCGGCCTATGCGGCAGGTATAACGGATACCGGCTTCATTGCCGAGCACTACGCGCAATTGATTCCTGCTGCGGATGAATTACCGGAGAGCGTCATGGCCCTGGCGGCGCAAAGCATCATGGCTGACGAACTACTGGTTTGTGACGACACTGATTTATATTCGCCGTGGAACGACGTGCGCGGCTGGCGCATGAACCTAGAAGCGCAGCGTCACTTCACTTTCAAGACTGCCGCAGAGGGCGAGCTGATTCATTACTCGGTGAATCCCACCTTGCCCCAAACCTTGCCTCAAGCCAGTGTGTTGCGCGCGCAAGATGCCTTGCAAGTCATTTTGCCCGAGCGGCGCTATGATCTGATCTACATCGATCCGCATCACTACGAATCAGCAGACGACGCACCGCAAGGCCGCCTCACCGCTCTGATGCCGGGGCGTATCGTGGCGCTTTTGGTGAAGCCGGGCGAAGCGGTCACCCAAGGCCAGCCGTTACTCATCATGGAAGCCATGAAAATGCAGCACACCATCGTAAGCCCGAAAGACGGCGTGATCGAGCGCGTAGCATTCAAGGAAAATGATCTGGTGCAGGCGGATGCTTTGCTGTTTGCGTTTGCAGAACTTTGAGGCGCTCACACGAAGACTATCGGCAAAAAATCTGCGCGCGCAAAAAAAACAAGCGCAGTCAGTTTTGGATTGAGAGTATTTTCTAAAAGTGAAATGAGCCTGAGCGATAAGCTTTCAGGCCATTTTTTTTGATTGAGTTTGCTTGAATATTTTGCTGAAGATTTTGTTACGT
>JAYWAM010000364.1:0-21184 GCA_043782425.1 Betaproteobacteria bacterium | reverse complement strand
CACCCTACGCCGCCGCCGCTTCCCTAGAGACCAAGAAAGTGAAAATCAACTTGCGGCGTTTTGCCGCTGATGATGTCGGCCAGGGCGCGGCCTGATCCGCAGCCTTCGGTCCATCCTAGGGTGCCGTGGCCGGTATTGAGAAACAGATTGTTGTAGCGCGCGCTGCGTCCGATGAGCGGGCAGTTGGAAGGCGTTGCCGGGCGCAGGCCGGTCCAGTAGGTCGGATGATCGTAATCCGCTGCATCGGGAAACAACTCGCGCGCGCGCTTCACCAGCGCCTCGGCGCGCACCTGCGAAAGGAGTGTGCTGTAGCCATCGAGCTCGGCTGTGCCGGCGATGCGCAAACTTTCTCCCAGGCGTGAAAAAACGATTTTGTAAGCTTCGTCCGTCAAGCTCACACTGGGCGCGCTGCGAAAACCTTGTGTCGATACCGTGGCCGAATAGCCCTTGGCGGGATAGACCGGGATGGTGATGCCGATGCTTTTGAGCAATGGGTAGCTGTAGCTTCCCAGAGCGCAAACATAGGCGTCGGCGCTCAAGGTTTCGGTGTGCCCCGTCGAGCAGCGCAGACGCACGCCGGTGATGCGGCCATGCGCTGATTCGATGGCCTCCACCGCAGCGCCGTAGCGAAATATCACGCCACGCTGCGCCGCGAGCGCGGCGAGGTTTTGCGTGAACATGCACGCATTGCCCGATTCATCGCTTTCGGCATAGGTCGCACCGGCGAGTTTGGCGCTGATAAGCGCCAGGGCAGGCTCGATGGCGACGGCCTGTGCTACGCTTTTCACTTCGCGCACGATGCCGTACTGGCGCAATAGTTTCGAGGCGCCCTGCGCCGCCTCGAAATCCGCTTTATCGGTATAGAACTGTAGTATCCCGCGCGTCAGGTGCTGGTATTGAATGCCGGTTTCGCTGCGTAACTGTTGCAGCGATTGGCGTGAATACAGTCCGAGATTGACCATCTGGCGGATATTGCGGCGGAAACGCCACGGCAGACATTCGACGAGAAAGCGCATTCCCCACGACCACTGGTGCCATTCGAGCCGCGGGCGGAACAGCAGCGGCGCGTCGTCCTGCATCAGCCACTTCATCACCTTGAATGGCGCGCCCGGCGCCGCCCACGGCTCGGACTGTGAAACCGAAATCTGCCCGCCATTGGCGAAGCTGGTTTCCAAACCGGCGTTGGGCTGGCGATCCACCACCGTGACCTCGTGGCCAGCCTTGGCAAGATACCAGGCGGAAGTCGTGCCGATGATTCCTGAACCCAGAACAACAACATGCATAGGATGACTTTCTGTGTTTAATCCATTCCATCAGCGCCAAAAAAACATTTTCGCGCCAAGACGCAAAGGCGCAAAGTTTTCAATCCCTACTTCATAGGGTTTTCTTAGCGCCTTTGCGTCTTTGCGCGAGCTGCTTTTTTCTCTTTCTCGTGTGCTTGCGGGTGCGCAAGCGCACGTACCGCGTGAAAAGAAGGTTATTGTCTCATTGCCGCGCTGCCAGGGTGTAAAACGAATGCCGAAACGCGCCGCTACGATGGAAATTGGATTACCATTGCCGGTAACCGCAACCAGCAGTACATAATTCCAGATGGTTCAAAAAACGCTCCTCGATTTTGTACGCAGCGCCTGCAACTATGATCCCACCGAGGATCTCATTCCGTTTGTGGCTGACGGCGCGCTGCTGGGCTGGGTCAAACCCAGCTTTGCGGAAAAACTCAAGGACTGGCCAGAAGTGTTTTACGTGCGCCCGCGCGGCGTCACCTTGTCCAACGATTTTCCCGATGCAGGCCGGCGCAGCGCGGTGCTTGCCGAGGTGTGCGAAACGCTGGCGACCGAAGGTATACTTCTCGGTTGGCGCAACGAGCCGGTGACGGTGGCGGAAACATTTTATGCCGAGCCGGTTTTTTTTATCGAGCGCGCTGCTTCGCGCCTTTTCGGCTTGATGAGTTATGCCTCGCATCTTAACGGCGTCACAGTGCGTGCCGGCGTGCCGCACATGTGGGTGGCGCGCCGCAGCCTGAGCAAGGCCATCGATCCCGACATGTTCGACAACCTGGTCGGCGGGCGTATTGCATGCGGCATGACGCCGCTGGAAACGCTGCGCAAGGAGTGCCTGGAAGAGGCCGGCATCGGCCCCGAGCTGGCCCAAACAGCGCGCGCCGCCGGTGTGGTAAGAATCTGCCGCGAAGTTGATGAAGGCGTACATCGTGAACAGATTTTTGTGCACGATCTACACCTGCCAGCCGATTTCGAACCAAACAATCAGGACGGCGAAGTGTCCGACTTTGTGTGCTTGCCGATAAGCGACATCATCGAACGCCTCGATGCGCTCGATGGCAGCGGCGAGTTCACAGCGGACGCCATCGTCGTCATGCTTGACTACCTGGTGCGCCACGGTTTTCTCACATCCGAGCGCAGCGATTACATCGAAATTCTCAAGGCGATCAGACCCTGAAACCTATTTATCTTCCCCTTCCTCATGGCGCAGCAAGCGCCGAAAAAGCGGCGTTGCACGCCCGCAAAGCGCCGCGCCGATGAGCGCCCCATTGAAAATCGGCCTGTCGGCGCGGCTGATGTACCCGGATCGGCGGCGTCCTTTTCTGCCGACCAAGACGCTACAGTATCTTGAACAGTCGGTGGCGAACTGGGTCATGTCAGCCGATGCGCTGACCTTCATGATTCCGGCCATCAGCTATGTCGCGCCGCACCACCCGCAAAGCCTGAAGATTGCTGACTATGTGAACAGTCTCGATGGCCTGGTGCTGCAAGGCGGTGCGGACATCGCGCCGGAAACTTACGGTGAAACGCCGCTCAATCCCGAATGGTCGGGTGACCGCGTGCGCGACCTTTACGAAATCGAGTTGCTCAATGAATTCCTGAAACAGGGCAAGCCGGTGCTGGGCATTTGCCGCGGCTGCCAGCTTATCAATGTCGCGTTCGGCGGCACACTGTTCCAGGACATCTGCACCCAGGTGCCGCAAACGCTCGAACACCGCTGCGAGCGGCGTTTTGAGCACAATTTCCACGCATTAAATATCCTGCCCGGCACGACGCTCGCGGCGCTTTACCCCGGTGTGATGCTTACCACTATCAACACCATTCACCACCAGGCAGTGAAGGAGGTGGGAGAAAATCTGACGGTCGAAGCCCGCTCCGAACCCGACGGCATCATCGAGGCGCTGCGCTGGAGCGGCCCGAGCTATGTGCGCGGTGTGCAATGGCACCCGGAGTTCATGGACCCCCTAAACACCGCCATCCTCGATGGCAAGCCCATCCTCGATGAGTTCATTGATGCGTGCCGACGCGTTAGGAACGCCGACAGCGTAGCGTCACGCCGCAATGCGTGAAGCCAAACGGTGCTACACTCGCGCGCTGTTTTCAACAAATCAAGCACACTCAACCACTATGTCCAGTCCTAAAGATAATTCCTCGCGCAGACTCATCCGTCGTACTTCACGCATCCACGGCAACGGCGTTTTCGCCGCCCGGCCCATCGCCAAAAACGAACGCCTGATCGAATATCAGGGCGAACGCCTGCCCTCGCACGAAGCTGATGCGCGCCATCTGCGTCTGGAGAACGAATCGGCGCATACTTTCCTTTTTTCGGTCAATGAGGAAATCACCATAGACGCGACTTACAAGGGTAATCTGGCGAAATGGATCAACCACTCTTGCGGACCGAACTGCGAAGCGGTTGAAGAGAACGGCAGAATTTTCATCGAGAGCCTGAAACCCATCGCACCGGGCGAAGAGATCACTTACGATTACCGCTTCATGCTCGACGAGCGGCATACCCCCGCCAACAAGAGGCGCTATCAGTGCATCTGCGGAGCTAAAGACTGTCGCGGCACGATGCTGGCGCGGAAGCGTTAGAAGTATTAAAGATTAAAACAGTAGCGTTTTTTGCAGGCCGATATATGTTCTTAAAAAGGTACAGTACAGGTGAGTGACTCAAGCGGTAGGGCGGACTTATCCGCCATCGTCTGCGCAGCATTATTGTTGTGCGCGCTGCCTGTCTGGGCCGAGACTGAGGAGCTAACGCAGCAGATCGAGCGGGTGGAGGTGCGCGCGCTGCGCGACCCGGCTATGATGCCTTACAAGGACGCCTACAATATGCTGTCTAAGTTTCAGAGTACCGACAAATATGACCGCTTGGATCTTAAAGTGAAGGTCGTCAGCAAAGACAAAACCATCAAGCCCTCCGCCATAGCGTTGCGTTTGGTGGGAGACACCCTCGATGTGCCCATTGCGGTTGCTGCCGATGGCAGGGTTCAGGTTCCTTTGTTGCCCGAAGCGTTGCTCGACAACGCCGAGATCGTCAGCAATCAACCTAAGAAGTCTCTGCAGGCGCACGCTGAGTTCGTCATGCGCCTTCCTGTAGCGCAACGCTATTCCTACCGTGAAGTCATGGGCGTACTGCCGCAGGCGGATCAGGCATTGCGTGAATTCGTGCCCTGGTATCTGCGTTGGCTGGCGCCAAGCTTTTCCGCTGTGGAGTTTCGATTTGCAGAGGGCGTGCGCGCCACGGCGGCGGTGCGCCTTGATGATCGCGTTGAACAATTCGTGGCCGATGAACGCGGCCACGTGAAAATACGTTTCCACAAAGACTGGCTCGCCCTCAACCCTGACATCACCCTTTCAGCAGCGCCGCTTGAGGCGGCGCCGACAGTTTGGGCCGAACCCCGGAATACCAGTGATGATGTGCCGGTAAGCTGACCACGCCATCCAACTCCTCACCCTAAGAGATCGACATCATGCTCATCGGCGTCCCGAAAGAAATCAAGAATCACGAGTACCGTATTGGGCTCACACCCGCGAGCGTGCGCGAGCTGGTGGCGCAAGGCCATCAGGTTTTGGTGGAGCGCAGCGCGGGCCAGGGCATCGGCGTCAGCGACCAGGATTATGAGAAAGCGGGCGCGTTGCTGGCAGATAATGCGCAACAAGTTTTTGCGCGCGCGCAAATGATAGTCAAGGTCAAAGAGCCGCAAGCGGCAGAGCGCAAGATGCTACGTCGCGGGCAAATTTTGTTCACCTACTTGCACCTCGCGCCTGACCCTGAACAAGCCAAAGACCTGCTCGCCAGCGGCGCCACCTGCATCGCCTACGAAACCGTCACCAGCGCGCGCGGCGGATTGCCGCTGTTGGCGCCAATGTCCGAGGTGGCGGGGCGCATGTCGATCCAGGCCGGCGCTACAGCGCTGGAAAAAGCGCATGGCGGACGCGGCGTGCTGCTGGGCGGCGTGCCCGGTGTGGAGGCGGGCAAGGTGGTGATTCTGGGCGGCGGCGTTGTGGGATCGCACGCCGCCGACATGGCGGTGGGATTGGGCGCGGAAGTCACGGTGATTGATCGCTCGGTGGACGTGCTGCGCGTGCTCAATGGGCATTGGGGCGGGCGCGTGAAAACTGTTTACTCCACGCGCGCCGCAGTCGAACATCACGTGCTCGAAGCGGATCTCGTTATCGGCGGCGTGCTCATCCCCGGCGCGGCCGCGCCCAAGCTGGTGAGCGCGGACATGATCCGGCGCATGCATCCCGGCGCCGTGGTGGTCGATGTCGCCATCGACCAGGGCGGATGCTTCGAGACCTCGCATGCCACCACGCACGCCGAGCCAACCTATATTGTCGATGGCGTGGTGCACTATTGCGTCGCCAACATGCCCGGCGCAGTGCCGCGCACTTCGACTTTCGCACTCAACAACGCTACCTTGCCCTTCGTACTGGCGCTGGCCGCCAAAGGCGCGGCGCGCGCACTTGGCGATGACGCGCATCTTCTCAAGGGCCTTAACATCCATGAAGGAAAAGTGACTTGCGAGGAAGTCGCTACAGCGCTGGGATTGGCCCACGTCGATGCGCGCGCAGCGCTGGGTGTTTAGCGATAAATACGACAATAATGCTGCCGGAAAAAAACAATCTCGCGCCAAGACGCCAAGACGCAAAGGGGAAAAGCTTTAAGCCCATTCTTCATTTTGCTTTTCTTGGCGTCTTCGCGTCTTTGCGCGAGCCGCCTTCTTTTTTTCGTGTGATTCCGTAGGGCTTGCCCGCGATGAGCGCACTTGCCCTGGCGCTGGTGCTGGCCGCCGCGCTGTGCCACGCGCTGTGGAATTATGTACTCAAGAAAAGCGGCGGCGGGCTGGGCATCCTCACGCTATCGGCGCTGCTGGCGGCAGCGATGCTCACCCCGTTCGCCCTTTTCCTCATTGTGTTTGGCGCTTTTACATTCCAGCCGGTGCATTTGTTCATCGTCATCGGCAGCGGACTGATACACACCGTGTATTTCCTGCTGCTCGATCGCGCCTACCGTTCTGGTGGCGATCTTTCCATTGTCTATCCGCTGGCGCGCGCCACCGGCCCGCTCATCACCATCGCCGCCGCAGCGTTATTCCTGGGAGAGCGCATGAGCGGCGTGGCGTTGGGTGGCGCGTTGCTGATTGGCGTTTCGGCCTTTCTGCTGACGGGAAACCCCGCCAAGTTCGCTGACAGGCGCGCACGACGCAGCGCGGGATTTGCGCTGCTCACCGGCGCCATGATCGCCGCCTACACCGTGTGGGACAAGCAGGCCGTAGCGGCCTTTCTGATACCGCCGGTCATTTTTGACTGGTGCGCGAATCTTTCGCGCATCAGCATCCTCGCGCCGCTGGCGCGCTGGCGCGAACCCGGCGCCATTACGCGCGCCTGGCAAACGCAGCGCAAGGCCGCCTTCATCATCGGTTTCTTGAGTCCGCTGTCTTACATTCTGGTATTGACGGCAATGGTATTCACGCCGGTAAGCTACATCGCCCCGGCGCGCGAAATCTCCATCCTGTTCGCCGCGCTGCTCGGCACGCAGTTGCTCAATGAAGGCAACGCCACACGCCGCACCATCGCCGCCGTCGGCATGGTGCTGGGCATAAGCGCACTGGCGTTGGGGTGACAAAAGATCGCTTACAATAGCGCCATGCAACCCAAACAAATTTCCCGGCTGATGCGCGCCTTCACGCTGGTTGAAGTGATGGTGGTGATCGCCATCATCGCCATTCTTGCATCCTTGGCTGTGCCCTCGATGTACGAGAGCGTGATACGCAAACAGATTTTGGAAAGTCGGCCACTGGCCGATGTGGGCACAAATGGTGTTACGGCGTTTTATGCGCGCAACGCGAGGATGCCGGCTGACAACGCTGCCGCCGGTATTCCCGAAGCGAAAAAAATCATCAGCAGTTTTGTCACGGAAGTGAATGTTGACGATGGCGCCGTGACGCTCACCTACGGCAACAACAGCAACAAAGCGCTCGTCGGCAAGCGCCTCACACTGCGCCCCGCCATCGTGAAAGACACGCCGCAGGTGCCGATTTCATGGCTGTGTGGTTTCAAACCAGTGCCCAACGGCATGAGCGAAACTGGCCGCAATCTGACCGATATTCCCGTGGCGTGGTTGCCGTTTGAGTGTCGTGGTTAGCCCTGTTGGACTGAATGAAGCCCAGTGTCAACAGAGGATGACGAAACATGCGTTACCGACGTGCCGGTGCGGCGGGAGGAACCTGTTTCTTCAGCGCAAACCTGGCCGAACGCCGCACCAGAGGGGATGGGGTGGAAATAAACGTGGTCACCTAATGTTTTCGTGCTACCGAACAAATGTTCCGTTGTCCGTGTAGATATGTGATGATGAAAGACCTGACCCCATCGGTGGACCCCATCGGTGCCCCATCGGTGCTCATCCACCTGAGGTAGTTAACCTATGCATATGAAACTCGTCCTGGCGCTGATAACGTTGGTTCTGTACGCAGGCTCTGCCAAAGCTGTCACCTATGAATACCAGATAAAAACGGTTGTCTTCAAGAACCTGGTGGCCAAGCTCTACCTCCCAAAAATAGATCGAAAAGTGCCAGTTGTAATCGCATTTGGTGGTTCCGACGGCGGCATGCATTTTGGAGACGCGAATGGTGAAATGATTGCGCCGCATGGCGTCGCTGTCCTCGGCCTCGCATACTTTAATGAAGCAGGGCTGCCATCGACACTTGACCATATTCCGCTTGAGTATTTTGTGAGTGCCATAGATTTTTTGGAAACGCAGTCTTCAGTTGACTCAACTAAGATTGGTGTCGTAAGCGGTTCAAGAGGTTCGGAGGCTGCGCTCCTGTTGGCGTCAATGGATTCGCGCATCAAATCTGTGGTCGTGACTACGCCCAGCAACGTTGCGTGGTATGGCATGACAACCGCGCGCTCGGCGTGGACGCTGAACGGCAAGGACGTTCCTGCTTTAAGCCTTGAGCTTGATGAGAAAGCGCCTCAAGTAAGTCGATTTGAAGCGGTGCTGGAAAACAAGGCAAATGTCCAAAAAGCGCAGTTCGCAATGGAAAAAATCAATGGCCCAATATTGCTGGTGTCGGCCGAACAAGATCAAATTTGGCCTTCGACACAAATGTCTAAAGATATCGTGGCCTATCTTGGCAAGCACAACTTTAAATTCCCAGTAACACATAAATCGTATGCCACTGGGCACGCTTTTAGTAAAGAAACCGCACCGGAAATCAAACAATTAATCATCGATCACTTTGTCACTACATTGTAGTGCTAACCAACTGACGGGGTCAGGTCTCCCACATTGCACAACGGCTAAGCGTAAGTCCTTTAGCGTTGCCAGCTCACTCGCAAGCTGATCTACTCTTGTACGACGCTTAGGCGGCAGCGTAGCCAGCACTGCATTTAGATTTTTGCCATGATTTTTCTTATTTGCTGTCATCTACTGGATAATTCCGCCGCTGGTGCAAGCAGTAAAAATAGTGCCTATTGAACTCCCGGTTATTCGCCGAACAGCTCGGCATGGGCGCCAGCCCGTACAAAGTTAATAGCATTGCCTTCAATCTGATAGATCAGCAGGAAGTCGCCACCGATATGGCATTCTCGATGATCTGCCCACTCGCCTTTGAGCGAATGATCGATCCACTCCGCGCCGAGTGGCGCATCGTTGGCGATCAAAATCATCATTGCTTCCTTGAGGCGGCGCATGTCGTAACGTCCAGAGCGTGAAAGACGCTCCCAATCCTTGAGAAAGGACTTGGCGTAATCCGATACGCGTGGTAATGCGGCACGTTTACTTGCGGCTGTTCTTTTCGATGTCATCGAACAACGCGTCAGCAGTGACAAATCGGCTACGGTGAGCAGCCATCATGGCGCGCGACTCTTTCATAGCCGCACGAGTTTCTGCGTTAGGCGCCTTGAGTTCAAGCGGGAATGCCTGATCGATTACCACACGACGCAAAAACAAACGAACAGCATCGGACACGGACATGCCCATCGCAGCAAGCGTCTGAGTGGCTTGCTCTTTTGTTTCATCGTCTACCCTGACATGAAGCATCGAAGTGTGTGTAGACATGCTTATACCCTCCTATATGTTCGCTAATTATGTATCTCATTTGCGATACGGTCAACTGCCCTGTTCGGCAGTACAGGGCGTCAGTTTGAATCGCCTGGCCAGCGCCAAACTGGCCGCCTGAATCGCCCCTGAATACTCCCTTACGTTGCAGCTTGTGGTCAGTGAAAATGCGCGGTAGGCGCATCGACTTCATCGGGCAAGCCGGGGTGCACGATTTCGCCGTCTGCGGTGGGGAACAGCGGCGCGCCGCAGTCTTCGCAGAACTCGGGTGAGTGGATGCCCTGCAATTCTTCAATATCGGTGATGCCGCAATCGCGCAACTGCGTGCGGATATCCTCGAGCGGCGTGGGTGCGATGCTCTCATCTTCGCGGCCAAACAGCGGCCAGACGATGCCGTGCGCCACTTCCTCCTTGCCACGCACGCCCAGGCTGATGCGGTATTCATCAATGCGCTCGGCGCCGAATCCGGCGATGATGGCGCATAGATGGTTGGCGTTGACCTTGAGCGCAGATTCGAGGAAAGCCACGGCGGAGCGGATTGAATAGGGACGCACGCTGCGCTCCGATTCGCGGCAGCTTACGTAATAGGCCTCGGGCAACATGCACTCAAACACGCATCCTTGCAGCAGCGGAGCAAGATTGGGCCGTCCCTGCGCAACCCATTGTTCGAGGCAGTGGGTGCGGCCTGCGTGTTGCGCGCTCCCCAGTTCCTGCCAGCGAAATAACGCCTCCCCCTGCGGCGCCACGACTGCCGCGATGAGAAAGCGCGCATCGGCGAGCAGCGGCGCGGTTTCCGGCATGCGTTGCAGGTCGATTTTTGGCGCGATGCCCTGCAACGCCGCTTCGCCGAGTTTGCTGGTGAGTTTGCTGACTTCGGAAAAATGTCGCGGCAATTGATCGATACTGTAAAGGTAGGGCGACAGTGCGAGGCGCGTGCCCGCAGCCATGACATGCGCTTGCAGATGCGTCGCCAGACTGAGCGCAGTGTCGGCGTTAAGCGGGCCGGAGGCTATGGCGTATTTGGACCAGGCGACGATGGGCGCAGCAATCAGCAATACATCCCAGGGTTTGCCTTTGTGCTCAAGCGTTGCTGACTCGGTGAGGGACTCGACTTGGTCGATTAGCGTTTCGTAAGCGTTGCTTTGCGCCTGCAGTAGATGGTCAAGCGCGACGTTGATGGAATTTTCGTGGCCGCTTTCGAGCAAATGCGCGACCAGTTTGCCAAGCTGCGCCTCCCAGTAGTGATCCTCGGTGAGGCTGCCCGAAGCGCTCAGGCCAAGCGCGAGGGAAACCAGTCTTTCGGCGTCCGGCGTAAGACGGGTAACGGATTTGGAGCGCGTTCGTTTCATGGCAGCCTGGGCGTTGAATGCAAAGCGGGGATTTTACACCCTCGGCGTTAAGTTCGATTGACAAATCCACCCAGCGCGCTTAAAGTCGCTAGCATCTGATCGGGAGAGCATACGCTTGATGCCAAAGTAGCAAGCGGATCGCCGAAGGGGCAAACCCAACACTCTCAGGCAAAAGGACCGGTCGACCGGGAGCAATCCCGAACTCTGGAGAGCAGTCACCAGGCGGTGACCACCGAAGGGGCGCGCAGCTTAGGCATTTTGTTAAATGCCGGCTGTAATCTCTCAGGTATCAAGGACAGAGGGGTAATGCAGGCCATCGGGTCTTCATTACCCCTTTTCCATTTTCACTTTCCAGAGGAAGCGTGCTAAAAACCACCCCACTCAATGCTGTCCACCGCGCTGCTGGCGCGCGCATGGTCGATTTCGGCGGCTGGGATATGCCGGTCAACTATGGCTCGCAGATCGAAGAGCATCACGCCGTGCGCCGCGATGCCGGCATGTTCGATGTCTCGCATATGCAGGTGGTCGATGTCAACGGCCCTGCCGCGCGAGAATTTTTGCGAATGGCGCTGGCGAACAACGTCGATAAACTCAAGCAACCCGGCAAAGCGCTCTATACCTGCATGCTCAACCATGAGGGCGGCGTGATCGACGATCTTATCGTGTATTTTTTTCGCGAAGATTTTTTCCGCATAGTGGTCAACGCTGGTACGGCGCAAAAAGACATCGCCTGGTTCGAGGCGCTGAATCAGCGTTTCAATCAGGCGGTAAAAATTCAGCCGCGGCGCGACTTTGCCATGATTGCCGTGCAGGGGCCGAATGCGCGCGAAAAAGTGTGGAAGGTTTTGGCCAATGCGCGGCAAGCCACGCAAGATCTGAAACCGTTCAACGGCGCACAGATCGGGGAGATTATGCTGGCGCGCACCGGCTACACCGGCGAAGACGGTTTCGAGCTGGTGTTTCCCGCAACGCAGGCCGAGGTGCTGTGGAATCAGCTCGCCGCCGCCGGGGTGAAGCCCTGCGGGCTGGGCGCACGCGACACGCTGCGCCTTGAAGCCGGCATGAATCTATATGGTCAGGATATGGACGAAAGCGTTTCGCCGCTCGATGCCGGTTTGGCGTGGAGCGTGGATTTGCAAAGCGGGCGTGATTTCGTCGGCAGGCAGGCATTAGTGGATCGCGGGCAGAAGCAGCAGTTCGTCGGCCTGGTGCTGCTCGACAAGGGCGGCGTAATGCGCGCCCATCAAAAAGTGATTACCACCAGAGGAGCAGGCGAAATCTGTAGCGGCACCTTTTCGCCGAGCATGAATCAATCCATCGCCTTGGCGCGCCTTCCTCTAGGCGTCGAGATTGGCGCCACGGTACAAGTAGAAATGCGCGACAAGTCACTCGCAGCGAAGGTGGTCAAGCCGCCCTTCGTGCGCAACGGCAAGATTCTGGTGGATTGATGTTTAAATTTGCTAGGGAACCTCTGAATAAGTGTCGTCCCCGCGAAAGCGGGGAACCATTTTTTGCTGGCAGAACATGGATTCCCGCTTTCGCGGGAATGACAAATCAGGACTTGTTCAGAGATTCCCTAGACACAAAGACCACAAAGACCACGACCTTCCTGAAAGTTTTTCTTCGTGCCCTTTGTGTCCTTAGTGGTTAACGCCTTTTTTAAAGCGATAGTTTGGTCACAAAAATATATATTGGAGAAAGCATGAACACACCGCAAAACCTGAAGTACACCGCATCGCACGAGTGGATCAAAACCGAGAGCGACGGCGCGCTCAGCGTCGGCATCACCGATCACGCGCAGGAAGCGCTGGGCGACATAGTGTTTCTCGATCTGCCCAAGCCGGGAAGCAAACACGCAGCCGGTGCGAGCATCGCGGTGATCGAATCGGTGAAGGCGGCTTCGGATATCTACATGCCGGTTGCAGGCGAGATCATTGCCGCCAACGCCGACCTTGCCAATGCGCCGGAAAAAATCAATACCGACGCTTTCGGCGCGTGGATGTTCAAGATCAAGCCCGACAACGCCGCCGATGTCGCCAAGCTCATGGACGCTGCGGCTTACACCAGCCACGCGGAGAAATAATATGGGAAGCGCCATCCCCGCTACGCTGATAAAACCCCCCGCCGCACGCACTTCGCTCGCCGCCCTGGAAGAGCACGACGCCTTCATCGCACGCCACATCGGCCCCGATGCAAACGATCAGGCCGCGATGCTTTCCGTGCTCGGCTACGCCACGCGCGCCGCATTGATGGATGCCATTATTCCGCCCGCCATCCGCAGCAAAGCGGCGCTGGATTTGCCCGAAAGCCAGACCGAGGCGCGCGCGCTGCAAGAGTTGAAAACTATTGCCAGCAAAAATCAGGTGTTGCGCAGTTTCATCGGCCAGGGCTATTACAACACGCACACCCCTGGCGTCATCCTGCGCAATGTTCTCGAAAACCCCGCCTGGTACACGGCTTATACGCCGTATCAGCCGGAAATTTCCCAGGGCCGCCTGGAAGCCTTGCTCAATTTTCAGACCATGATCTGCGATTTAAGCGCTATGGAGATCGCCAATGCGTCCATGCTCGACGAGGGCACGGCTGCGGCGGAAGCCATGACGCTGTGTATGCGCAGCGCCAAAACGCCGAACAATATTTTCTATGTCGCCGATGATGTGCTGCCGCAGACTATGGCGGTGGTGATGACGCGCGCCGCGCCGCTCGGCATCGAAGTCAAGATCGGCCCGGCGCAGGACGCCGCCGCCAATGCTTGTTTTGGCGTGCTGCTACAGTATCCGGGCGCCAATGGTGATGTGAAAGACTATCGCGCACTGACTGCGGCGCTGCATGCCAGAAGCGCTCTGGTGGTGGTGGCCGCTGACTTGTTGGCGCTCACTTTGTTGACGCCGCCAGGCGAATGGGGCGCCGATGTGGTGGTGGGTTGCTCGCAGCGCTTCGGCGTGCCACTGGGTTTTGGCGGCCCGCACGCCGCTTACCTTGCGGTGCGCGACGAACTCAAGCGCACCATGCCGGGCCGTCTGGTCGGCGTGACTATCGATAGCCAGGGCAATCGCGCCTACCGCCTGGCATTGCAAACGCGCGAACAACATATCCGCCGCGAAAAAGCCACCAGCAATATCTGCACCGCGCAAGTGTTGCTCGCGGTGATCGCCAGCATGTATGCGATTTATCACGGCCCGCAGGGTTTGACGCGCATGGCGCAGCGCACCCATCGCTTAACCAGCGTGCTGGCCGCCGGATTGCAGCGGCTTGATGTAGCGCCCGCCAACGCAAGCTGGTTTGACACCCTGACACTGGTCACCGGCGCGAGGACAGCAGAAATTCACGCCAAAGCCGTCGCACTGCGCGTCAATCTGCGTCACATCGACGCACAACGCATCGGCGTATCGCTCGACGAAACCGCGACGCGCGACGATGTGCAACTGCTATGGCGCATTTTTGCGGCGCAGGGCAGGGCGCTGCCGGACTTTGATGCCATCGAGGCCAACGTCAACGATGCCTATCCGCCCGCGTTGCAGCGCACCTCGCCCATCCTCACGCACGCAGTGTTCAACCAGCATCACTCGGAAACCGAAATGCTGCGCTATTTGCGCAAGCTGGCCGACAAGGACATTGCCCTGGATCGCGCCATGATTCCGCTCGGCTCGTGCACCATGAAGCTCAACGCCACCAGCGAGATGCTTCCCATCACCTGGCCCGAGTTCGCCAATATGCATCCGTTCGCGCCCGAGGCGCAGTCCGCAGGCTATCGTGAGCTCATCATCGGGTTGGAAAAAATGCTTTGCACAGTCACAGGCTACACAGCGGTAACGCTACAGCCCAATGCCGGATCGCAGGGCGAATATGCGGGGTTGCTGATTATCCAGGCTTATCACAAGGCGCGCGGCCAAGGCCATCGCAAAGTGTGCCTCATCCCCAGCTCGGCGCACGGCACCAACCCGGCATCGGCGCAGATGGCGGGCATGCAGGTGGTGGTGGTGGCGTGTGATGTAAAGGGCAACATCGATATTGCCGATTTGAAAGCCAAGGCGCAGCAGCACAGCGACAAGCTCGCCGCTATCATGGTGACCTATCCCTCGACGCACGGCGTGTTCGAGGACGGTATCAGCGAAATCTGCGCCATCGTGCACGCGCACGGCGGCCAGGTGTATGTCGATGGCGCCAACATGAACGCCATGGTGGGCCTCACCCTGCCGGGCAAGTTCGGCGGCGATGTGTCGCATCTCAATTTGCACAAAACGTTCTGCATTCCGCATGGCGGCGGCGGGCCGGGTGTGGGGCCGGTGGCGGTTGCAGCGCATCTGGCCCCCTTTCTTCCCCGTTGCGATGCAGACCACTCACAACGCGCACTACAGCAAGCAGGGAAAGGTATGGAGATCGGCCCGGTTTCGTCCGCCCCTTACGGCAGCGCCGGCATACTGCCGATTTCATGGATGTACATCGCCATGATGGGCCGCGACGGCCTGCGCCAGGCGAGCGAGGTCGCCATACTCAATGCCAACTACATCGCCAAGCGCCTCGCGCCGCATTACCCGGTGCTGTACTCGGGGCACGATGGCCTGGTGGCGCACGAATGCATTCTCGATCTGCGCGCCCTCAAAGAAGCCAGCGGCATCACGGTCGATGATGTGGCCAAACGCCTGATTGACTACGGCTTCCACGCGCCCACTATGTCGTTCCCGGTGGCAGGCACCTTCATGATCGAACCCACCGAAAGCGAATCAAAATACGAACTCGATCGCTTCATCGACGCCATGATCGCCATACGCGCTGAAATCCGCCAGGTGGAAAGCGGCGCGCTGGATCGCGAAGACAATCCTCTCAAGCACGCGCCGCACACTGCGGCAATGGTGACGGCGGACGAGTGGAAACACCAATATTCGCGCGAGCTGGCCGCCTATCCCGTAGCCGAGCTACGCGATCACAAATACTGGCCGCCGGTAGGGCGCGCCGACAACGTCTATGGCGACCGCAATCTGTTTTGCAGTTGCGTGCCGCTGGAGGCTTATCAGTGACGCGGTGATCGTCGATGTTTTAGTTGTTGGGCTGGACGCCGCAGATGGTCAGCCCCATAAATCAATAGTCAATAGTAGCCTATCTAAAATCGCACCCCAAGCGATAGCCGCGTCATGTGATTGCCGGTGAAGTTCACATATTGATCTCGTGCGACACGTGCAAAATAATTGTGGTAGTCATAAGTAACCGACAGCCCATAGCCACGGACAAACACCTCCTCACCTGTAAGTCCACTTTTGTAAGAGGTGTCCACTGTGATTCTCTGTGTATCGGACGTTTTATGGCGCAGGACCAGGTGCGTGACCCGCTGCTTGGTACCCAAACGATCATCCCATAAGTGAAAAAATGTTAGTTCCGTATCGGAAATGGCGCGCGATCCAATGCCAACCGTGATTGCATCGTTTGGGTCGAAATTCAGATTGTAATAATCCCGCAGATTAGTGCGGCCAAAGCCCAGAATGCCAAATGTGTCCCCTCCAATTTCGGCTGTACCCGAGCCTCCCGCAAACCCCCCGCTCGCAAGTTGCGCCGATAAGGTCAAGCGGGCGAGTCCGAAGTCCAATTTGTTTTCATAACCGGTACGCGCTTGACTGTAACCTTTTTTATCGCGATATTGGCCTACCCATGCGGTATGTTGAGCAAGATTGGCGCGAAGATTGATATCGAAAGCGTCATTGCCGTCAGATAACTGATAATAGGAAGGTGTCAGTTTGAAGGCAATTTTGGGTGAGTCCTCATTACTTGCTTTTTCCGATGCCACCGCGCTGTGTGCGACGAGATAGCCAGCCACTCCCAGTAAAACGCTTACTGCTAATATGTGTTTTTTAAACATGGGTGCTTTTTATTTTATAAGGACGAGAAAACGATGTGGCATCTGAGCTTACCCTGGTGGGAATTTATTGTGCGCGGTTTGATCGTATACATTTTCTTGTTAGTCATCCTGCGAATCACAGGCAAGCGTCAAACGGGCCAATTAGCGCCATTTGACTTGGTATTGCTCCTTGTTCTTAGTAATGCCGTACAAAATGCGATGAATGGCGGAGACAACACGGTGCTTGGGGGAATTATATCCGCTGCTACACTGATTGCATTGCACTATATAGTCGCTCTTCTGACTTTTAAAAGTAAAAAAATTGAGGCCTTCATCGAAGGTACGCCGCAGGTATTAATTCATAATGGCGTTTTAAATGAGGAAGTGATGCGCAAGGAGTTGCTCACGCATCATGAATTACAGGCGGCCTTACGAGCAACGGGATGCGGGGATATGCTACGCATCCATACCGCTATTATAGAAAATAATGGTCAAATTACCGTATCGTTGCGGGGTAATTTAACTTAGGGAAACGCCTAATCAATGGGTCAGACTCGATTGATTTCGTTTTTCAGTGGCTATGCAGCTTCTCTTTCAACCACACCTTGATGAGCGATTGGTACGGCACATCTCTGGAGTTCGCCGCTGCCTTGATGGAGTCCAGCATGTGCTGGGGCAGGCGCAGTGAGATGGTCTTGGTAGTCGGCTTCAGGTTCGGCAGCACGGTGCGCTTGGCCTTCGTCCAATCCATATACTCGGCAGAGTCGTTCTTCTCCCAGAATGCGCGCTCTTCAGCCTCGTTGGCGAATTTGGGGATTTGTTTAAGTGGTTTGTTCATAAATTTTGCGCTCCTTCTTATGCATGTCTCTGGCCGAAATTACGCGTATCTTTTCTTTGTTGTGCCGCAGCGTGAAGGTGATGTGCAACAACCACCCTTCGTCCGTTTTTCCAAGCGCATGGTTGCGGCTCTCGCGCTGGCTGTGTTTCGCATCTTCCAACCGGTTTGTTGCCAAAGTAGTTGAGAATGCCAGAGGCGACATTAGCCTTTGTAGGTCGGATTAGCGTAGCGTAATCCGCCGGATGTATTCGGCCATGCGGCGCAATGCGCTTCGCTTATTGCGCCCTACAGGGGATGAATTTTGGCAACAAACCGGATAGGCAAGATTGATTCTATATTGATTCTACGTTCAATCCGTCACCGCACCCTTGCTCGCTGTTCCCACCAGCTTCACATACTTCGCCAGCACGCCTCGCGTATAACGCGGCGCGGGCTGTTTCCAGACCGCTTTGCGCTGCGCCAGTTGTGCATCGCTGACGTTCACCTGAATCAGCAATTTGTGCGCGTCTATGGTGATGCTGTCGCCTTCTTGCACCAGCGCTATGCTACCGCCCACAAACGCTTCGGGCGCAACGTGCCCCACCACCATGCCCCAGGTGGCGCCGGAAAAACGCCCGTCGGTGATGAGTCCCACCGATTCCCCCAAACCCTGGCCGACCAGCGCCGAGGTCGGCGCCAGCATTTCCTGCATGCCGGGCCCGCCCTTGGGGCCTTCGTAGCGGATCACCACCACATCGCCCGCCACAATTTTTTTGGCGAGAATGGCATCCATACATTGCGCAGCGGAATCAAATACGCGTGCCGGGCCGGTCATGCTGGGATTGGTGAGGCCGGTGATTTTCGCCACGCAGCCTTCGGTGGCGAGATTGCCTTTGAGAATGGCAAGATGGCCGTGTGCATACATGGGCTTGTTCCACGGACGGATCACGTCCTGATCGGCTCGGGGCTCGGCGGGAATATGCGCCAGTTCTTCGGCCATGCTGCGCCCAGTGATGGTCAGGCAGTCGCCGTGCAACACGCCGTGCGCCAGGAGCATTTTAAGCACCTGCGGCACGCCGCCGGCCTTGTGAAAATCGGTGGCGACGTATTTGCCCGAGGGCTTCAGGTCGCACAGCACCGGCACATTTTTGCGCACGCGCTCGAAGTCGTCTATGTTCCACTGCACCTCTGCCGCGTGGGCGATGGCGAGGAAGTGCAGCACCGCGTTGGTCGAGCCGCCGGTTGCCATGACGAGCGCTACCGCGTTCTCAATGGATAGCCGCGTGATGATGTCGCGCGGCTTGATGTTATTGCGAATGGCGTTCACCAATACTTGCGCCGATTGCGCGGCGGAATCAGCTTTCTCCAGATCGGGCGAGGCCATTTGCGATGAACCTAGCAAGCTCATGCCAAGCGCTTCAAACGACGAAGACATGGTGTTGGCAGTGAACATGCCGCCGCACGCGCCGACCGAGGGGCAGGCGTTTTTCTCGATGCCGATGAAATCTTCGTCGCTCATCTTGCCCGCCGTGTAGGCGCCTACCGCCTCGAAAGCAGAAACGATAGTGAGGTCCTGGCCCTTCCACTTGCCGGGCTTGATAGTGCCGCCGTAAACGTAAATTGCCGGCACGTTGATGCGCGCCATGGCTATCATGCCACCCGGCATATTCTTGTCGCAGCCACCGACCACCAGCACGCCATCCATAGCCTGGCCGTTTACCGATGTTTCGATGCAATCGGCGATGACTTCGCGCGACACGAGCGAATATTTCATCGCCTCGGTGCCCATGCCGATGCCGTCGGTGATGGTGGGCACGCCGAACACTTGCGGCTTGGCGCCTGCGGCTTCGAGTGCGGCGATGGCGCGATTAACCAATGGCTGGATGCCGGCGTTGCACGGATTCATGGTTGAATGGCCGTTGGCGACGCCGACAATGGCCTTGTCGAAATCGCCGTCCTTGAAGCCGACGGCGCGCAACATGGCGCGGTTGGGCGCGCGCGCGACGCCGCCGGTTATGAGTGCGGAACGTTTATTATCGGGCATGACTTCCTCGAATTCTGTTTTATGTTGTCATTGCGAGACAGTAAACCGAGACTGTAAACTGTCTATTGAGAATTCCCTATTGCGCGACTGCCCCACCCTCACCCCAGCCCTCTCCCGCCCAAGCGGGAGAGGGGGTATTCTCCCTCTCCACCGGAACGGGGGAGAGGGTCGGGGTGAGGGGGTGGTGGAGTCAAGAAACTGTCGTGAATTAGGAAACACTCAATAATTGAACCCATAATTCTACTCGATTGCCCTCTATGCTCACCCACCCGCAGTTCGATCCCATTGCTATTTCTCTCGGCCCGCTCGACATCCGCTGGTATGGCTTGATGTATGTCACCGCGTTTGTGCTGTTCATGATATTAGGCCGCTACCGCATAAAGACGCAACCGCAGCAAGGCTTCAACAAGGCCGACATGGATGACCTGCTGTTCTTCGGTGTTCTCGGCGTGATCCTCGGTGGGCGCCTCGGTTACGTGCTGTTCTACAAGCCGATGTACTACCTGGAAAATCCGCTGGAAATTATTATGGTTTGGAAAGGCGGCATGTCGTTCCACGGCGGATTTCTCGGCGTGTTACTGGCCATGTGGTGGGTTGCGCTGAAAAAGAAAATGTCCTGGTTGCAGGTAACGGATTTCATTGCCCCGCTGGTGCCGCTGGGCTATGCCGCCGGACGCTTGGGCAACTTCATCAACGGCGAGCTTCCGGGGCGCGTGGTCGCGAGCAACGCACAAGTGCCGTGGGCCATGTGGTTCCCGCAAGCAGACAAGATTCCCACACTACGCCATCCCTCGCAGCTTTATCAGTTTGCGCTCGAAGGCGTGATCCTGTTCATCATCCTCTGGCTATATTCACGCAAGCCGCGCCCGGTGGGGGCGGTGTCGGCGCTGTTTCTCATCGGCTATGGGGCGTTCCGTTTTCTGGTGGAATACACGCGCCAGCCGGATGATTTTCTGGGTCTGCTGGCGCTGGGCTTTTCCATGGGACAATGGCTGAGCCTGCCGATGATAGTCGCGGGCCTCGTGCTGTTGTGGTGGGCGTACCGCACGCCGGTTGCCAACCGTGCAGGATAGCCGCGCCGTGTTGTTTTTGTATCCGATTATGAAAAAATTGTTTATGCACCAACGCAAATTTGTATAGAATTTGCATTAGTGTCGTGACTCGTAAATAGCGACACATGATAAAACCGATGGATTTTTTCGGCTGGCAAGGCGCGACGAGGCGGCATAGCTCAGACTATGGCAACGAGGAGCAACGCTGCCAGGCGGAAAAAGACGCGGTTTTATGTGGCGATATTTACGAGTCACGGCACTAAATTGGGGTTGTAGCTCAGCTGGGAGAGCGTCGCGTTCGCAATGCGAAGGTCGAGGGTTCGATCCCCTTCAACTCCACCACCTACCACTCGGTGCTCCTGCGTTATTATGCCATCTGTCTTTTTGCTTCCTTAACCTACCTTGTCCCATTCCGCGAATTCTTCCGCCAAGCCGCTGCTGGCGCTGGCGATCATGTGCCTGCTGTGGGGCTATAACTGGGTGGCGATGAAAATCGCACTGCGCAATGCCGGAGTTTTTGATTTCACGGCTTTGCGCATTGTGCTCGCCACGCTATTGCTTTTCCTGATTAGCGTGGCGTTGCGCCGTCCGCTCAGGCTGCGCGCGTGGAAAGCTGCTGTGATGGTGGGATCGCTTCAGACCGGTGGATTTTTGCTGTGCTCCATGTGGGCGCTGTCGCTGGGCGGTGCGGGACGCACTTCGGTTCTGGTGTTTACCATGCCATTCTGGGCGCTGATTTTC
>JAYWAM010000363.1:0-8066 GCA_043782425.1 Betaproteobacteria bacterium | reverse complement strand
CGCCACAAAAGGATTCACACGAACCGATGGATTGAATCTTTCGGATTGCCTCGATAGCGACGTGAGCCTGGGCGGGCCTCCGGCCAATCCATTGAGCCCACCCGGCGGGATAGCCTGTAACGCAACCACTCATGAGAACACACGCGGCGATTTCCTCAACGCAAAAGGGTTGTCCGTCAGTGATCGGGACACACTCAAGACCCAGGTCGCTTACGCCCTGATCAGCCACGGAGAAACAGGATACGGCTCGAAGGAATATTTTAATGCGAACGCAGAAGGGACCTATTGGATTCTCGACCCGAGCGCTGCGGGCGTTGCAGCCGAGGATGAAGCCCATTTCGACGACATCGTGAGTTATGCGGTAGCGAGCGACTTGGTGGTTGCTGCCAAGGTCGGCGGCAGGGCTTGGCCGGTAGGCATGACATTGAACCGCACGGATACAGTGGCGTTCTCAGGATCAAATAACACACTACGAACACTCTCGCCAAGAAAAATTTCCTTTGCCGGCGGCCGAATCATGATGAGTGCATTTATTCCGACTGGTGCGCCCTATATCGCCTCCAAAGAGCTTTTAGCGATGTCCCCGTTTACCCATGCGATCGGGGCTAGCGCAGCATCTGGCGGTAGCGGCAATCTGATCAGCGGCGAGGGTCTTGGGTTTGATTTCAAAGTGAAGCGGAGAGTGCTTAAAGTTGTGCTTGCGAGTTTCAACTCGGATGATCAAGCGACATTCACCTTTTACAATGGCGCTACACAAGTAGGAGGACCATGGACGAAGTCTGGCTGCACTTCAGGCGCGGACCTTACCAATTTTACGATCCCAGTTGGAAACGATTTCACCAAGGCTGAAATTCTGGCGCCAACTTCATCCAGCGCCAGCTTTAGCGTCGCCAGCATTGCCGCGTGCAAGTATGACGATGCGTCCTGTATCTTGCCAGGAGGGGTTCCTGCGAATGACTGCCCACCCCTGTAGCGTGATGGTATCGTAACAGTCTGGGAGTGGAGTAATTACGTACAGAAAAAATGGATTCCCGTTTTCACGGGAATGACAATTTTTTTTGGTTCCCGTTTGGTCGTTCCTCAAACCGGCGCTTCGCTTTTCGCGCAAGCAATCCTGATGGTTTGGTGTATCAGCGGCGCTATCTGTTTTTGGCTTTGCGCGGTGCTGGCTGTGCGGCGCTGGAGCGAATTTGCACTCTTGAAGCCGTCCCGATCGGCAGGTCATGGACGCGCGCGAGGCGCTCTGCGTCTGTGCTGAATGGCGTACCGTCTATCCACACGGTATTGACGCCGTCGCTGCGCTTGATGTAACCGTTGATTACCGCATCGGCGCTATTGCCGGTGATGATGTTTTCGCCGCGCCGCAGCCGCTCCATCGCACTGCGCTCGGCTGGGGTAAAGAACAGCGTTCCCAATTCTCCTTCGGCTGCGACCGCCACGCCGCTGGCAAGCAATAGTAGTAATCCACTCAAAATTCCAGCCATTTAATATTTCCATTCTTGTTGAGGGTTTCCTAATTCACGACAGTTTCTTGATTCCACCACCCCCTCACCCCGACCCTCTCCCCCGTTCCGGTGGAGAGGGAGAAAACCCCCACTCCCGCTTGGGCGGGAGAGGGCTGGGGTGAGGGTGGGGTTGTCACGCAATAGGGAATTCTCAATAAATCAAAAGTTCATTATTACGCCCTCTCCCCAAAGACGGGGAGAGGGGATGTGTGCCTTTTCATACTGTATTCCGGTTCATGGGATGACTTACTTGCTTGTTGAAATGGAATTGGAAGTAGCCTCATTGCCCGAGGCTAGCACGGAAGCGCGCTTGTCTTTGAGTGTCACCCAATCGAAGGCGCAGTTGGCTTCGATGCGCGGCGCTAGCGGGTTGCCGACTTGCGGTTCAAGCAGGCGAATTGCGCAGTGATCCATGGGATAGAAACCTTTACCCAGATGGGTGATGTCGCTGAGAAAATTCATCAGGTCGCCATCGTGGTAAGACTGCGCTTTGAGCGTGACGCGGCTGCCTGCTATATCGATAGAGGGAAAGCTGCGCCCCCCGGTCTGGGCGATGGTGCGCTGCGGGCTGAGATCGTATTCGAGCGCGCTGAGTTTGTGTTTGGCCTTGAGCTGGTTGAGGGTCTCGATCCAGCCCAGGCGGCTTTCTTTCTGGAACACCCCGTAGGCAACAAGCTGCTGATAAAGATCGATCGAGCCGCGCAAATCTTCGGCCTCCTTGTTGGCATTGGTGACGCGCGCTTGCGCTTCTTGCAGGGCGCGCTTGGATTGCGCATCGCTCTTCTTCTGGTACTCAAGATAAAAGTAACTCCCCACTACAAACAAGGTGGCTGTGATGATGCCCAGCACGGTCGCAGCGAGCGGCCATCTAAGCAACTGAAGCGCGGATTTTGGGGTGGGGGTTCTCATGGGTGGATGTTATTCCATTTGCAAATCAAAAGCACTTTTTCATTCCCTACCCATGAACCTCATGCATTGAAAGCCTCAATAATCAATCACCCCTCACTTGCAGTGCGCGTAGTCCGCTGCATCGGACTGCCGCTTCGCAGGCAGCCAGCATGCTGGCTGAAACCCCTGCTACGCCCCCGACCCTCTCCCCCGTTCCGGTGGAGAGGGAGAAACTCCCTCTCCCGCTTCTCTCCCGCTTGGGCGGGAGAGGGCAGGGGTGAGGGTGGGGCAGTCACAAATTAGGGAAGACTCAATAGCCAGTAACTAGTTGATGTCTATCTCACCACTGTAAACTCGGGTTGCCGCACCGCTTAGCATAACGGGTGATGCGTCACCTTGCCAGCTTATAGCAAGCTCGCCGCCGCGCGTGGAAACACGCACCTCGGACGCTAATTTACCGAGGCGGATACCCGCCACAACCGCCGCGCATGCACCGCTGCCACACGCCAGCGTCTCGCCCGCACCACGCTCCCACACGCGCAGGCGGATATGGTCGCGCGCGACGATTTGCATATAGCCCGCATTGACGCGCGCCGGGAAACGTTCATGATGTTCAATGAGCGGCCCTTCGCTTGAAAGCGGCGCGCTGTCTACATCGTCTACGATTTGCACCGCATGCGGGTTTCCCATGGAAACCACGCTTATGCTGCGTCGTTGATCTGCGATAGCCAGCTCGTAAGTCAGCGCCGGGGCGTCGGCCACAAAGGGAATTTCGTGCGGCAAAAAGCGCGGCGCGCCCATGTTGACGGTCACAGCGCCGTTGGCTTCGATGCGCGGCACGATGATGCCGCACATTGTCTCGACGCGAATCTCGCTTTTTTGCGTCAAGCCCTGCTCGCGCACAAAGCGCGCGAAACAGCGCGCACCGTTGCCGCATTGTTCGACCTCGGCGCCATCGGCATTGAAAATGCGATAACGGAAATCGGCATCGCTGCGTACAGGTTTCTCAACCACCAGCAACTGATCGCAACCGACGCCGAAGTGGCGGTCAGCGACAAAACGGATCTGCTCTTTGCTCAGTGAAAAGGGTTCGCGGACGCCGTCTATCATGACGAAATCGTTGCCCTGGCCGTGCATTTTGGTGAACCTGAGACGCATCGCGGCAACCTGCGCTCAGGATTCGTCGGGGAAAAACACAAAATCGCTATCCTTCAGTGCGGGATCAGCTTCGATTTCGGTAGATTCCTCAATATTGAGGGCAGGCGGTTTGTCGGGAGGATTGCGCACCGAGATGCGAAACTCGGGGTCGCTGCTCAGGCGGCGTATGGCGAGTGTCTCCGCCTCGTCGGAGGTGGCGGCCTCAAGATAGATATTCTTGTAAAAGCCCAGCCATTCTTCCTTGCCGTCCCGCTGGATAAGAAAGTGTTCGCCGCGCAGAAAGATGTGGAACCAGGCCATAGGAGCGTCTATTTAAAAAGTGGCATCCTCGCGAACCCTCTCCCCCGGCCCCTCTCCCGCAAGCGGGCGAGGGGAGGCTCTTCTTTTCCCGGCTGGGGGAAGAGCTTAATCCTTGACTTGAGCGAGGATCGGTTAGTGGGCGGCTGGAATGACGGAAAACTATTCTAGCACTGCCCTAGGAGTAAACCGAAGCTTCCCCGGCAGGCCGGGTTTTGAAACGCTTGTGCACCCAAAAATATTGCTCGGGCATTTCACGGATACGCTCTTCGATAAAGGCATTCATGCGGCGCGCATCGTCAACAGGGTTACCGCTCGGGAAATTTTCCCATGCCGGATAAAGGCGCACTTCGTAACCCGTGGCGTGCTGACGTGTCACACACGGCACGACCTTGGCCCCGCTGATCTCGCACAGGCGCGAGAGGGCGGTTACGGTTGCGGTCGACACACCAAAGAACGGCGCGAACACCGCATCGCGCGCGCCGAAATCCATGTCGGGCAGGAAATAAAAGGGTTTGAGTTGTCTGAGCGCCCTCAGTACCGGGCGCAGACCCTGCTGGCGTGTCACCAGCAAGGGTTCGCCGAAGCGCCTGCGCGCGCGGCGCAAGGCGCGGTCAAATACCTTGTTTTTTTGTGCGCTGTACATGCTGAAAGCTTCCGGGTATTCCTTCGATATGCGCGCGCCGCCGATGTCCAGGCCGACGAAGTGGGGCGCAAGTAATATCACTGGAACTTTGCCGCGCAGTTCGTCCAGGTAATGGCGGTCAAGCAAGCTCACATTTTCGATGGCCTTTTCGATCGGCGCATACCACAGGCGGCCCAGTTCCAGTGTGGCGCGCGCCAGGCTCTGAAATACGCGGCGCCCGATTTCGACACGTTGCTCCTCGGTTTTTTCCGGGAAGCACAGACGCAAATTGATGAGCGTGATGCGCCGCCTGCCGAAGTGAAACAGCAGCACGCCCAGGGCGTTTCCGCTGGCGGCTACCCAGCGCGGCGGGAGCCAGCGCAGGTACCACAGGATGAAGAGAACAAAGCGCATGAGTTACCTTATCCTAACTGTGGTTTGGATAGTCGGGCGCGCATGAGCGAAAATAGACGTGCGGCAACACCCTGTTGTTTTGCGGCGCGCTGGCGCATGCACAGTATTCTCATGATGCTGCGGGCGGCATAGACGCGCCAGCCGGACGTTTGTAACGGTTGTAACTCCACAGGTACTGCGCAGGTGCCATGACCACGAGTTTTTCTACCATGGCGTTCACTTGACTTGTCGAGGTTTCTTTGGCGCTAGCGAAAGCCTCGCTCGGCGGCAGGATGTGGACGTGATAACCCTGCCCGCGCGGCAGGCGCTGCGCGAAAAAAAATAGCATCGCCGCATCGGTCGATTGCTGCAACCTAGTAAGCAACGTCATGGTGTACGCTGGCCGACAGAAAAAATCGGCCCACACGCCGTCGCCCTGCCCTGGGACCTGGTCGGGCAGAATAATGATGTTGCCGCCTTCCTTAAGCGTTTTGAGTAGCACGCGCACGCCTCGTGTTCCTGCAGGCGCGGTGGTTCCACCGCCGCGCACTCGGCCTGACTCCATAAGCGGCTCAAGCCACGACAGTTTGGGCGGGCGATACAGCGCCACCACGGGAAGACGGCTTTCCAGGTAACGCCCGGCAATGTCGTAGCAGCCCAGGTGCGGGGTGACGAAAATAATGCCTTTGTTTCTTGCTGCGGCTGCTTGGGCATGCTCCCAGCCGCTGCATGCTGTAACCAGGGCGTAGAGGCGTTCTCTTGGCGCCGTCCAGGCGATAGCCAACTCGGTAAATCCCTTGCCGCTTTCACGAATAGCCGCGCGGCGCAGCGCGTTTTGCGCTGCTGCACCGGAAATTTTTTGTGAGATAAAATACCAAGCCAGATTTTCATTGGTAAGACGGCGCATACGCGGCGCTACAGCATACGCCACACGGCCCAGCAAAGCGCCCAGCCAGTGATTGATGCGTAAAGGCAGGCGGGCAAATAGCCAGACGATCAATTTCATCTAAGGGGGATGGGCAATAACAAATTTTTTATCACGGGAGCTTGTTCGTGGATATTTGGGCGTACATTTGATCGCGGTGTTGGAGTGGAGTCAAATTTGCTAGAATTGACGGCTTGCACATTGTAAAACGCTTGTTTTAACCAAGACTGTGGGGATACCCAATGAGTAGTTTTCTCTTTACCTCGGAATCCGTTTCCGAGGGCCATCCAGATAAAGTTGCCGATCAGATTTCGGATTCCATTCTCGATGCAATTCTAGCGCAAGACCCGCGTTCCCGCGTTGCTGCGGAAACGCTGTGCAATACCGGCCTGGTGGTGTTGGCGGGCGAAATCACCACCAACGCCAACGTGGACTACATCCATGTCACGCGCGAAGCCATAAAACGCATCGGCTACGACAACACCGATTACGGCATCGACTACCGCGGTTGCGCCGTAATGGTGTGCTACGACAAGCAAAGCCCCGACATTGCGCAAGGCGTGAACCAGGCGCAGGACGACAACCTCGATCAGGGCGCGGGCGATCAGGGCCTGATGTTCGGCTATGCCTGCGACGAAACGCGCGAGTTAATGCCCGCACCAATTTACTACGCGCACCGGCTGATGGAACGCCAGGCGCAACTGCGCCGCGACGGACGTTTGCCGTGGCTGCGTCCCGACGCCAAATCGCAAGTGACGTTGCGCTACGAGAACGGCAAGCCGCATTCGGTCGATACCGTGGTGCTGTCCACGCAACATGCGCCGGAAATGAAGCAGGAAGATATTCATGAAGCGGTGATCGAGCTGATTATCAAGCCGGTGCTGCCCAAAGAGTGGTTGGTCAAGACGCGCTACCTGGTCAATCCGACCGGGCGCTTTGTCATCGGCGGCCCGCAGGGTGATTGCGGCCTCACGGGACGTAAAATCATCGTCGATACCTACGGCGGCGCCTGCCCGCACGGCGGCGGCGCGTTCTCCGGCAAGGATCCTTCCAAGGTCGATCGTTCCGCTGCCTACGCGGCGCGTTATGTGGCCAAGAATGTGGTCGCAGCCGGCCTGGCGCGGCAATGTCAGATACAGGTCGCCTACGCCATAGGCGTCGCCAAGCCAATGAATGTGACGATCTATACCGAAGGCACAGGGGTGATTCCCGACGAAAAAATTGCCCAATTGGTGCAGGAGCATTTCGACCTGCGTCCCAAAGGCATAGTGCAAATGCTTAATCTGCTGCGTCCCATCTACACCAAGACCGCTGCTTACGGGCATTTTGGCCGCGAGGAACCCGAGTTCACCTGGGAGGCCACAGATCGCGCCGCGAAGCTGCGCGATGCGGCGGGGGTAAAGGGCGAAATTAAGGACAAAAAGAAAGTAGCTGTCAGCGCAGATTGAATCACGTATAATTTCCCCTGCTGAGGAGCGCTGCGAGACGGTCTGAGAAATCAGGTCCCCCAGGCTCAGCAAGAATAACGGCGCTCGCAACCGCAAACGGTTGCGAGCGTTTTTTTTCGTCTTGCGTTTTGTTATGAATGGAGATCGCCATGAATGCCGTACTGAAAAACAATTTCACCGACTGCAAAGTTGCCGACATGCAGCTCGCCGACTGGGGTCGCAAGGAAATCAGAATCGCCGAGACCGAGATGCCCGGCCTGATGGCGATTCGCGCCGAGTATGCCGCCAGTCAGCCGCTCAAGGGCGCGCGCATCACCGGCTCGCTGCACATGACGATACAGACTGCGGTGCTGATCGAAACCTTGCAGGCGCTGGGCGCGCAGGTGCGCTGGGCGTCGTGCAACATTTTTTCCACGCAGGATCACGCCGCCGCCGCCATCGCCGCCAGCGGCACGCCGGTGTTCGCCTACAAGGGCGAAACGTTGGAAGAGTATTGGGATTACACGCACCGCATCTTCGAGTGGGCCGACGGTAAATTTTCCAACATGATTCTCGATGACGGCGGCGACGCCACCTTGCTGCTGCATATCGGTACGCGCGCCGAAAAGGATGTGTCGGTCATTGCCCATCCCGGCAGCGAAGAAGAGACCGTGTTGTTCGCTTCCATCAAAGCCAAACTCGCCAAGGATCCCGCCTGGTATTCCACGCGCATCAAGCACATCAAAGGCGTCACCGAAGAAACCACCACCGGCGTCAAGCGCCTGTACCAGATGCACAAGGAAGGCAAGCTCGCCTTCCCCGCCATCAACGTCAACGACTCGGTCACC
>JAYWAM010000362.1:0-8109 GCA_043782425.1 Betaproteobacteria bacterium | reverse complement strand
CCGCATACGTCGTCATTCCATTGGTGAAACCCGTGAGCGAACTCGGATCCGTAACGCGCGTCCAGCTCAGCGCATTGATATCGAAAGCATAGATTTCGTTGCCGGCGTAAGCGCCATGACCGCCGCCCCACACCACCAGCCGATCACGTTTGCTGTCATAAAGGCCGCCACTCCACGACCACACCACAGCACCCGGCCCTTCATTGGCGAATAAGCCCGCCGGCAAGGGATTCGGCACCACCGAACGAATCTTGGAGTTGGGAATTTGATACCACTGTCCCGGTAGCAAGCTATCCAGAGGCCCGGCAACTGCGCAAAATGGCCAAAGCATGACAGTTGCAACGGCGCAGAAGAATATTTTTGTAAGCATGCAGACCTCATCTAAAAATATATTTTATCCGCTCATCCCGCCAAACCCCAACTGCCGCCACCCTTCATAAACAGCAATGGCAACAGTATTGGAAAGATTCAAGCTGCGGTTGTTGGGCTGCATGGGCAGGCGCAAACGGCATTTTACAGGGAGACTGTTGAGCAATTCCTGCGGCAGGCCGCGCGTCTCCGAGCCAAACAAAAAAATATCATCCGGCTTGAAAAGCGCTTTGTCATAACGCAGGCTGCCGCGCGTGGAAAAAGCGAGAACGCGGCGTACAGTTGCGTCAGAATTTTTTTCAGAAAGCAAGCGCATGCAAGCTTCCCAACTGGCATGCCGTTGCACCAGCGTCCAATCGTGATAGTCGAGTCCGGCGCGGCGTAACTTGGCGTCGTCGGGCTTGAAGCCCAGCGGTTCGATCAGATGCAGTCTTGCCCCGGTGTTGGCGCACAGGCGCATGACGTTGCCAGTATTGGGGGCGATTTCCGGTTGGTGGAGAATGATGTCAAACATGAAGCGAATCGGCTTCCGATTCCCAGCCCAGCGCAGGCATTTCTTTTTCCGCGCGCGCCATGACCCATGCGGTGACGCGCGTTGCGCCGTGTTTTTTGAGCAGCTTGGCGGCCTCGTTCAACGTCGCGCCGGTGGTCATGACATCATCGAGCAGCGCAACGTGTTTGCCATTCAGATCCGCATTGCAGGCAAATGCGCCTTTCACATTCGCGTGCCGCTGTTTCCACGGCAACCCAGTCTGCGGCAGCGTGTCGCGCACGCGCACCAGGCTTGTGGTTTCGATGGGTAAACTGAGTTTGTGCGTCACGCTTTGCGCGATGAGCAGCGCCTGATTAAAGCCGCGCTCGCTCAAGCGTTTGCGCGCCAGCGGCAGAGGAAGCACCACATCCGCCAGCGTGCTTTGCGTTGCGCGCAACGTTTCCACCAGCCTTGCAGCAAAGAAATCCGTCAAGGCAAGGTTGGCGGAATATTTGAAACTTTGAATCAATTGATCGCAGGGGAAACGGTAGGTAAACACCGCCAGTGTGGCGTCGAATGCAGGAGGATCGGCAAGGCAATCGCCACACAGCAAAGCCTTGGGAGAAGAGATGCCGCATTGCGGGCAGGCGTCGAATGTGCGTAGCGGCAGCGAGGCATCGCAGGCGTCGCACAACACGCTCTGTGCTGCGCCGCGCGCGGCAGCGCCGCAAAGCACGCAATCGCGGCCTGCCAGGGCGAATCCTTTACCTAGCGTGCGCAGTGATTTGTTGAGCGCTTTACTTATGCGCGGTGTTAACCATGCCATCTCAGTGACTGCCTAAAAAATAATCAGTTGTTTAAAAAAAATCCTGTCCCGTTTGACAGGGCAAGGGGAATCATAGAATATTCAATATATTACATCATGATGGTTAGCCATGAATCAGCAAGTTATCTCCCTGCCGGTGCGTAAAAAACGCGCCTCGCCGCCGCAGCCGGTACGTTACGCCGTAGCCGAAATTGCGGCGCTGTTCGACCTGCCGTTTAACGATCTGATGCATCGCGCGCAGAGCGTGCATCGCAATCACTTCGATCCTAATCGCGTGCAGCTTTCCGCACTGCTGTCGATCAAGACCGGCGGCTGTCCTGAAGATTGCGGCTACTGTCCGCAGGCGGCGCGCTATCAGACTGGCGTGGAAAGTGAAAAATTGCTGGATGTGCAACAAGTCGTCAACGCAGCGCAGCGCGCCAGGGAAAATGGCGCGACACGCTTTTGCATGGGCGCAGCGTGGCGCGGACCGAAGCAACGCGATCTCGATCCAGTTCTCGAAATGGTGCGCGCCGTGAAGGCGTTGGGCCTGGAAACCTGCTGCACTTTGGGCATGCTCAAGGAAGGGCAGGCCGAGCAGCTCAAGCAAGCCGGGCTCGATTACTACAATCACAATCTCGATACCTCGCCCGAGTTTTACGGCGACATCGTCACCACGCGCGATTACCAGGATAGGCTCGATACGTTAGCGCGCGTACGCGAGGCGCACATCAATGTTTGTTGCGGCGGCATAGTCGGCATGGGCGAGACGCGCCTGGCGCGCGCCGGACTGATCGCGCAGCTTGCCAATCTTGACCCGCAGCCCGAATCGGTTCCCATCAACTATCTGGTGCAAGTTGAAGGCACGCCCTTGTACGGCGCCGCAGAGCTCGACTGGACAGAATTTGTACGCACCCTCGCCGTGGCGCGTATCACCATGCCGAAAAGTTTTGTGCGCCTGTCAGCCGGGCGCGAGCAAATGCCCGAAGCCATGCAGGCGCTGTGTTTTCTGGCGGGGGCCAACTCGATTTTTTACGGCGAGAAGCTGCTTACCACCAGCAATCCGGATGCGGATAGGGACAAGGCGTTGTTTAAGAAATTGGGTATTACGCCGCTATAAAGAGCCGCTCAAAGGGATTCCGTTTTGAGCTGTAAAAAATTGATTCGGTGAGATTAGAGCGCGGCGCAATCTGTAGGTGTTTCTCGACGACCGATGGCGGGTTACGTCGCTGCGCTCCTAACCCACCCTACGATTTCTGATTTGTCATTCCCGCTTTCGCGGGCAAGCCCGCTCCTAATTGCGCAATGCGCTGTTGTAGTTCCCAGATACCCACATGCCTCAACCTGATTTTTCCGCGCAACTCGCGCAACTCAAACAAGACGCGCAGTTGCGCACACGCCGCACTGTCACCTCGGCGCAGGGCCCGCGTCTACGCGTCGCAGGCCACGAGGTTCTTAGTTTTGCGAGTAACGATTATCTTGGCCTGGCAAACGATGCGCGCCTGGTCGCCGCCGCGCAGCAGGGTGCGGAGCGCTATGGCGTGGGCAGCGGCGCATCGCACTTGCTCAGCGGCCACAGTGAAGCGCATGCGCTGCTGGAGGCGCGACTGGCGCAATTTGTCGGCATGCAAAGCGCGCTTTTTTTCGGCAGCGGCTATCTAGCCAATCAAGGCATACTCAGCGCGCTTGCCGGGCGCGATGACAGCATTTTTGCCGACAAGCTCAATCACGCCTGCCTGAACGACGGCGCAATATTGTCGCGCGCAAACTTCAAGCGCTATGCGCACCTCGATCTTGCGCAGCTTGAGACCCTGCTTGCTGCAACGCCTGGCGGCCGAAAAATCATCGCCACAGACGCGGTGTTCAGCATGGATGGCGACATCGCGCCTCTGCCGCAACTGCTGGCGCTGGCGGAAAAATACGATGCTCTACTGCTGGCTGACGATGCGCACGGTTTCGGTGTGCTGGGTCGTGAGGGGCGCGGCGCGCTGTCGCACTTCAATCTGCAATCGCCGCGTCTGGTGTACATGGCCACCCTCGGCAAGGCGGCCGGCGTGCACGGCGCTTTCGTCGCGGGGCAAAGCCAGTTGATTGAATGGATCATGCAAAAAGCGCGCAGCTATATTTTCGCCACCGCCGCGCCGCCGATGCTGGCGCATGCGTTGCTCACCAGCATTGATCTCATCGAGCACGAAGCGGCGCGACGCGAGCGCCTTGTATCTTCGATTCAGTTTTTGCGCGCGGGTTTGCAATTGAAACGCTGGCGGCTTGCGCAGTCTGTAACCGCCATCCAACCCATCATTATCGGCGGCAATGAAGAAACGCTCGCTGCGGCTGATGCATTATTTACACGCGGCATCTGGGCCCCAGCGATTCGTCCGCCAACTGTTGCGCCGGGCACATCGCGTCTGCGTATTTCCCTCAGCGCAGCGCACACACAATCCCACCTTGTCGAGCTTATCGATGCGCTGCACGACGTCGAAAGGCAGTGCGCGTGAGTCTGTATGTCGAAACCATAGGTCAAGGCCCGTCGCTGGCGCTGCTGCATGGCTGGGGTTTGCACGGCGGAATCTGGCATGGCGTGCGCGCTGCGCTGGCGCAACGTTTCACCCTGCATATCATCGACCTGCCGGGACACGGTTATTCGCAGCAGGTCGCAGCGCATTCGCTCACAGCCATTGCACACGCGGTCGAAGCGGCACTGCCGCCACACTGTCATGTGTGCGGCTGGTCGTTTGGCGGCCATGTCGCGTTGCACATCGCCGCAACACGCCCAGCGCGAATTGACAAGCTGGTGCTGGTATCGACCACCCCATGTTTCGTGCAGCGTGACGACTGGGCGCCGGGCATGACAGCCGCAGTGCTAAACGATTTCGCCGCGCGGCTCAAAGCCGACTATCGCAAAACCTTGCTCAACTTTCTCAGCCTGCAGGTGCTGAACGATGCGCACGCCAAGGTGTTATTGCGCGACCTGCGCGAGGTGTTGTTCGAGCGCGGCGAGCCGCACGCCGATGCGCTAGGCGTTGGGCTACGCGTGTTGCGGGAGAGCGACTTGCGCGCTCTCGTTCCTCACATCGAACATGCGGCTCTGGTTATCCACGGTGAGCGCGACACGCTCACGCCGCGCGCCGCCGGTGACTGGTTGGCGCAACATCTTCCCGATGCACTGTATGCGCCTTTTCAACAATGCGCGCATGCACCCTTTCTTTCCCACCCTGAGCGCTTTGTAACAACGCTCAACGAATTTTTTGACGCAGAATGAAAACTGACGAGTTGCTCCTACCCGATAAACGCGCTGTGCGCCGCTCGTTCGAGCGCGCTGCGAGCACCTATGACGCAGCCGCCGTGTTGCAACGTGAAGTATGCGATCGCATGTTTGAGCACCTTGACTATATCAAGATCAACCCGCAGGACATTATCGACCTCGGCAGCGGCACCGGCTATGCAGCCGCGAAGCTACTCGCGCGGTATGCAAGCGCGCAGGTGAGCGGCATAGACATTTCACCTGCCATGCTGCGCCACGCACTGCAACGCAATGCTGCGCCCGGCCTGCTGCAACGTCTGATGGGGAAGAGGCAGCGCTATCGCGCCTTGTGCGCTGACGCCGAGGCGCTGTCGCTTGCGGCCAATGGTGCGCAAATGGTGTTCTCCAATCTCACACTGCAATGGTGTGACGCCGCGTGCGTGTTCGCCGAAGCGCAGCGCGTGCTGGCGCCCGGCGGGCTGTTGATGTTCAGCACCTTCGGTCCGGATACCTTGAAAGAGTTGCGCGAAGTTTTCAGCGCGCTCGATGAACATGCGCACGTCAATGCGTTTATCGACATGCACGACATCGGCGATCAGCTCGTCCACGCCGGCTTCGGCGACCCGGTGATGGATATGGAAATCATCACGCTCACTTATACCGATTTGAAATCCCTGATGCGCGAGCTCAAAGCCATCGGCGCGCACAACGTCATGCCCGGGCGGCGCGCCGGGTTGATGGGCAGGGATGCCTGGCAGCGCATAGTTTCCGGCTATGAAAAGTATCGCCACGCTGCGCGCCTTCCTGCCACTTTTGAAGTCGTCTATGGCCACGCCTGGAAGCCGCTGCAAGCGCCGCGTAAACTTGATGATGGACGTCAGGTGGTCGAGTTCCGCACCTATCCGAAGGTCAATCCATGAGCGGCTTCTTTATCACCGGCACTGATACGGGAGTGGGCAAAACTCTGGTTACCGCCGGGCTGCTGCGCGCCTACGCCATCCAGGGCGTGCGCGCCGTGGGCATGAAGCCGGTTGCAGCGGGGCTTAAGTTGCATGAAGGCGAGTGGATCAACGACGATGTGCTGATGCTGAAAAGCGAATCGAACGCTGAGGCGATGAGCAAAATACCAAACGCATCGATCAATCCCTACGCACTCAAGCGCGCCATTGCACCCCACATTGCCGCAGCGCAAGAAGGTATTTGCATTGAGAGCGCACCTATCCTCGCGGCCTATCATCACATTGCGATGCACGCCGAAGTGGTGCTGGTTGAAGGGGTGGGCGGATTCAAGGTTCCGCTGTCCGCAACCCTCGATAGCGCGCAGCTCGCCTGCGCCATGAATCTGCCGCTTATACTGGTGGTCGGCATGCGCCTTGGTTGCCTCAATCACGCGCTGCTTACCATCGATTCCATACGTGCGCACGGCCTCACGCTTGCGGCGTGGGTCGCCAATGTGATAGACGCCGAAATGCCTGCGTTAGGGGAAAATATTGCAGCACTCGACGAACGTATCATCGCGCCCCGCTTGGGTACTATTCCTTACCTGGGTGACGCAAACAGTCATGACAGCAGCGATGTGGCAAGCTATTTACGCATACCATAAGTTATCTGCCTTCACACAATTTCGTTAATGTCATGAATTATGGAAAGCTCAATAGTGTCATCCCTTGCAGTAGCGCGATAGTGGCAGGCAATGGTTTTGGCATACGCTGTGTTACAGAGCCTGATACCCAAGTTGGGCGACACGTGCCAGATGAATAGAGAAAAATTGGAAGCAAGCCGATAAGCCGGATTCTGTTACGGCGTGTGGTCTTACAACCACACGCTATGACGGTCATTCCTCTGGGACGCGCGTTACCGCGCGCCTCAAGCCACCTACCCGCAGGCTTAGGCGGGCCGCCTTTCAAAGCACCGCGTGCGATGCTCAACGCCTGCCTATTTGGTGTTGCTCCGGGTAGAGATTGCCCGTTTCACCCAGACTGAACTGGCTCGTCTCTGTTGCTCTGATCCTCACCTCGCGGTGGATGGGTGTTACCCACTACCCTGCCCTGTGGAGTCCGGACTTTCCTCTATACGCGAACGTACAGCGACCGTCTGACCTGCTTCCGTCGCTATTGTACCTTCCGCTATCGCGTGTAACCGCGACGAAAGTAGTTTTTGTCGTCGTAGAAGTCAGCGTTTTGTGTTTGCCTATGCCACCCCGGCAGGCCGAGAAGCGGCAAGGGCGCGAGCATTCTTGTCGATGCGAGATTGCGCGGGTCGAGAAATTGAGTGGCGAGACGTGTGTCGAGATTCTCGATAGTCGCAGCATCGCCTTGCTGCCAGCCTGGAGAGGCATCGAGGCATAGCGCTTTGGCGGTGATGCCGACATAAGGCGTGAGCATTTTTTCCAGCAGCGCGTGGCCGAAAAGATAGATGCGCAGGTGCTGCGCCAGCGCCACGCGCCGTTCCCAGAATAATTCTTTCCAGTGGAACCCGCGCAGCAGTTCAAACAATTGGGGATCGTCACTCACGACGATGACACCACCTTCATCGAACAGCGTCAACACATCGCGCTGCGTCGAGCGCTGCTTCAATTCGCCTGCGCCGCGCTGCTCGATGAGGCGTGCGTGCATTTCGCTGATAGCCGATTTAGTGCGTGGAAAAGTCAGCCATACCGCAGCGTTAAACAGGTCGTGCCAGTTTTCGCGCGTGGCGATCAAACCGTGCTGCGCGATGCGCAGCTCATAATGCTGGCCGCTTGCCGCACTATCCTCGGGTGCGACAAAGCGCAGCGGAACGCCACGATAGTTGCTGATGCCGCGCGCCCTGTCGCTCAGCGCAGCGAGCGTCGGCCAATGCCCGGCATCAAATGAATCAAGTGTGCTGCGGATTGAATCAAACGCCGCATGGCGCAGGCGCTCGCGCGCCGCAAGCCAGGTGACAGGGACAGCGGATTGAGGCGGCTTGCTCAAACCACGCCGCAACGCATTATTGAGAATTCCCTATTACATGACAACCACCCCCTCCCTTGCAGGGCGCGCAGTTCGCTACATCGGACTGCTGCTTCGCAGGCAGTCGGCATGCCGACTGAAACCCCTGCTACGCCCCCCGCCCTCTCCCGCCCAAGCGGGAGAGGGAGTTTTCTCCCTCTCCACCGGAACGGGGGGTTGCGCAGGGGTTTCGGTTGGCATGCCAACCGCCTGTGCAACGGCTGTCCAGTGCATTGGACAGCGCGCC
>JAYWAM010000361.1:0-3074 GCA_043782425.1 Betaproteobacteria bacterium | reverse complement strand
AGATCCACGTCGCTTGACATGCGCAATGTCTGCGCAGCATCAGCAATAATCCGCTGGCGAAACGGCAGCGGGAAGGGATCTGACTTTAACTCCATGTCTGTGAATGCGTTCACCACCAGTTGCGGCTCGGCGTTGACGCCAGGAGGGGCGGCGGCAAGAAGCAGCGCGAGAATGAATAGAAGGGAGGAGGCGAAGTTCATGCGGCTGAAAGGTACACAATTAGCTTGCAATAAAGACAAGGTGAGAATTTCATGAAGTGAACCCTTGAGATTTGTGAGAAGCCGACGATTAAAACGTGGTGTATCTCTGATTACATTCTTGATGTTGAACTTCACTTCATTCAGTCCAACCTGTCGGTTTTTTTGCGCCTGCCTTGACTGCGGTGAAGGCCGCCTTCCAGCAACTGCCGTGTTTTCTCCAGTTCCTTTTCCAGCACTTCCGCATCGGGCAAGACCGTTTTATAGTTTGCCGCCATGATTTTGTTGGGCAAACCGTCCAGCGCGTAGCGTGCCAGAGCATGGCCTTTGTGGGCACACAGAATCAGGCCGACAGGCGGGTTTTCATCGGGCAGCGTCCAATGCTCTTTGGCGTAGTTGCAGTACATGTGCATCTGGCCTACGTCGGCGTGGGTCAACTCGGTGAGCTTCAAGTCGATGATGACCAGGCAACGCAAACGCCGATGGAAGAACAGCAGGTCAACACGATACCAAGTCTGGTCGAGGCGTAACCGACGCTGCCGCCCGACGAAGGTGAAGTCGCCGCCCAGTTCGAGCAAAAAGTCTTCAAGCCTGTGTATCAAGGCTTCTTCAAGCTCGGCTTCGGAGTATTCATCCTTGAGATTCAAAAACTCCAGCACATAGGGATCTTTGACGGCTTCTTCTGGCGTGACCACATCTTCGGGTTTTGCCGCCGCGCCCTTGGTGAGCATGGCCGCTTTGTTGCGCGAAAGCGCGGTGCGCTCGTAGAACTGGCTGCTGATTTGCCTGTCGAGTTGCCGCACACTCCAGCCGCTGCGCAGAGCTTCGGTTTCGTAGAACTTGCGGGTGTGGTTGTTTTCTACAGACAGCAGCCGCACATAGGCGGACCACGGGAGAGAAAAGGCTTGACTCAGATCGGGTAGATTTAATTTTGCAACCTCTTCGCCTGAAACCGCAGACAGTGTCTGCGGTTTTGGCCACATACTGTAAAAAGCTCGCATTTGTTCAATATTCCGAGCCGAAAAGCCGCGTCCAAACTGCGCTGTCAGGTCAGCCGACAAGCGCTCAATCAAGCGCTCGCCGTAGCCCGCCCGCCGCCGCCCCTTTTGCTCGGCCTCGACGATGCGACGACCGATCTCCCAATAACTGGCAGTCATCAGCGCATTGACATTGCGCGCGGTCGCAATGCGTGCAGCTTGCAGCAGATCAACGATGCCAGTATGGATGACGTCATAACCTGCGGGAGACGAAGCGTTTTCAGGCTTGGTCACCTGCACAGTGAGCGCCGCTCCTGCCTGTTTCGGCGTACTTGTTTTAAGTTTCGTTTTCATAGACCAGGGAATAGCAAGGCGCAGGATACCTTGCGCATCTGGATAAGTCGATGCTTGCTTTAGTCAAAGATTCAGTTTTCAGGGCATGCACCGGGAACTACGGGGATAAAAGCAAATATTCGTAACAATGCTAACATCGCGGCCTTTTGCATGAGAAAGATGGGCGCGTATGATCGTCGTGATTGGCTTCTGGCTATTCTACTTCCTCCGTTTGCGCCTTGCGTGTCCGCGCAACGATGGCCGACGCGCATCGCCGCCGCTGCGCAAGGTGGGTATGCCCAAGCCGCCTTGGGTGAAACAGGAAGTGTTGCGCCTCAAGGCGCTCACCGGGACGAGTTGCCGCAAGCTCGCCGATCTCTTTAACCGCCTCTATGCCGCCAAGCGCAGGATGACGGTCAGTTCCTCCTATGTCGCCTACACGGTGCGCGATCACGTCTATGAGATCGACGTATTGCGGCGCGAGATCAAACATCGCATTCCTCCACCGCTAGCGAAGAACGTCATATGGGGCGTTGACCTGACGGGCAAAGGGGGCTCGAATGGAAATGTTCACTCGATTCTCGGCGTCCTCGATCATGGCGCGCGCACCATGCTTGCACTGGAAGCCTTGGTGAACAAACGCGCCTTTACCTTGCTGGGCCATCTCTTCCTCGCCATCGGCCGATATGGCAAGCCACGTTCGATTCGCACCGACAACGAAGCGGTGTTTAAGAGCCTGGCGTTCAAGGTAGTGCTAGCCATCACCGGTATAAGGCAGCAGTTCACGGTACCCGGTTGCCCGTGGATGAACGGCAGAATCGAACGTTTCTTCGGCACGCTCAAAGAAAAACTCGACCAGTGGCAGGTATCTTGCCGGGAAGGTCTGCAAAGCTCGCTCATCGAGTTCGCCTTCTGGTACAACCACGTCAGGTCTCACCAACATTTGCGCGGCCTCACACCAGCCGAGGCATGGGTGGGTTGCGATCCGTATCAACAACCGCCGAAACGGGTTGACTGGTTTGAAGCCTGGGACGGCTTGCTCACTGGTTTTTACATTCGCAGGTGAAATGCATCCGCGACACAGACAAGCGAGCGCGCGCACTGTCCACGGCAAAAAACATTTGCCGCGACAAAATACGCCTGCAAGGGATTAACGGAGGCTAAACAGAAGACACATGACTAGGTTTTGATCAAAAACAGGCGTCCGATCCGGGTATCCCGTACCTGAAATCGCTTGTTCACTTGAAAACTTAGCATCAAGGCGATGTGTTGTGGTCGTTGGACAGTTGGACGGGACAAAAGCATGGTTCTTATTCTCAAGGTAGTTGAGGGGGACGGTGCTGGCAAATCATAGGCTATTGAGAATTTCCTGACTCCACCACCCCCTCACCCCGACCCTCTCCCCCGTTCCGGTGGAGAGGGAGAAAACTCCCTCTCCCGCTAGGCGGGAGAGGGCAGGGGTGAGGGTGGGGTTGTCGGAATTCTCAATAATTGCTGTGTTGAAGCTACGGCTGGCGCACAATATCTCCTGCCTTCAATTCCTGCCGTTTATGCGCCACGGCCAAGA
>JAYWAM010000360.1:0-21536 GCA_043782425.1 Betaproteobacteria bacterium | reverse complement strand
CCGCGGCAATTGTCGGGCAGTTCGGCGAGCGACATTAAAAACGCGATCAAGCCCTTGCGCTCGAAACCCGAGCCGACAAACAGAAATAGCGGTGCACTTTTGGCGATGCGCAATGCCTTGCGCGTGGTAGCGCGATGCTGCTCTTTCAAGCCGGGGTGAAATTGCTGGCTATCGACGCTGTTATGAATAACGAATAGCTTTTGTGCTGGCGTGGCGAAGTGGCGCAGGATTTCATCCTTCACCATGTGTGAATTGCAGATCACCGCTTTCAGCCGCTCGCCGCGAAACAGCTCACGTTCCGCCAGCAACAGGTAGCGATGATGCGGATTGAGACGCATGCCGAGCTGCTTAAATGGGCTTTGCACGCGCTGGCGCTGCGCCAGCCACTCGGCGTGCACGCCATCGCCGGCGCGGTACACATCGCAGCACGCGATGCGCTCATGCGATTGCACCAGATCGAAGTTGCCGCGATCGACGGCCTCACACGCGGCGCGCGCAAAACTCTGGTCGCGCCATAAGCTGCCGAAGTAGAAAGGATCGACCAGCAGCGGCGTCATGCCGGGGTTGGCGCTGGCATGCGCAGGCCATTTGCGCGTAATGAGAGTCAGCCTGGCGCCTTGCGCGGCCAATGCCTCGACGGCGTTCTGCACAAAGCGCTCTGCGCCGCCGTAAGGATCGTAGCGGCCGCGAATCAGCGCAACATTTAACGACATTGCTGCGCCAGCAATTCATTGGCCGCCGCCAGCACCTGCGCAACCGGCAGCGTGGTCAGGCATTCGCTCACTTTGCTGCCGCCGCAGCCATCGTTGCCGCACGGCCGGCAAGGATGGCGCGACGTGACCACGCGGTGCGGCGTCATCCACGGCCCCCATTGCGCTTCGCCGCTCGGCCCGAATAGCGCCACCACCGGTGTGCCCATGGCGGCGGCGATGTGCATAGGCGCGGAATCGACACCGATGAACAGGCGCGCCTGGGCGGTGAGCGCGGCAAGCTCTTTCAGGGACAGCATGCCGGTGAAATCCACCACCGGCGCTTTCAAGTGTTCCTTGATGCGCGCGATCATGTCGCGCTCGTTGGCGGCAGGTGCGGCGGAAAGCACCACGCGATGCCCGGCGCGGCCCAGTTCGAGAATCAGGTTAGCGACGCGCGCAGCAGGCCAGGTTTTGAAGAACCAACGCGAGGTGGGGTGGATGTGTATGAATTGCTTGGCCGCCACGCCGCTTTGCTGTAACAGGCGCGCGACTTTTTCCTCGGCAGGCGCGCCGGGCGTCAGCACCAGGCGCTTTTCATGTTCCTCTGGGTAAAGGCCGACACGTCGCAAGGCATCCAGATTGCATTCCACTGTGTGGCGTGGTGTTTGCCGCGGCAGTAGGTAAAGGTGGGTGAAACTGCCTTTCCAGAAAGGCGCAGCTTTTTTTACCGCGATAGCGTATTTCGGGCGCAGCAGGCGCGCAAGCCAGGCGCCGCGCGGATGTTCGGTGAGGTGGATAACCAGGTCGTAATGCCGTTTCATCAGCGTGCGCAGTAGCGTTAATTCGTGCGCCCCCTGCACCAGCGCTGCGCTGCGTTTCCACTCACGGTCTATGATGTGCACGCTGTTAATGGCAGGATGTAACGCCAGCATCTCCTGCGTGTCGCTGTAGACCAGGGCATCCAACTGCACATGCGGCGCGTGATTCTTGATGACTTGGAAAAGCGGAGAGGCGAGCAACACATCGCCATGGTGGCGAAGCTTGATGACCAGCGCGCGCTGGACCTGGGCAAAATCGATCGGATCGGTAATCATTCTGGTACGACAATAGCAAAAAATGCACGAGGAGAGTAATACAATGTCGAAAAAACGGGTGCGATTCAAACTGATGTGGAGCAAGCTTGCCGCACATCCCCTACTGAAGGGAACGAAGAAATGGCAGCGCGTAGGGCGGACTTGTCCGCCCTACGCCCGAGCTTTTTGGCTTCAGAGAGCCAGGACGAATTTTTCCGTAACCGCTGGTTACAACTTGCCCCTATCGCCTTGCTTGTCGCTTTCGTTACAAGGAGTATGATATTTTGCAATGAGGTGCATATTTCCGGCGCGCGCCGGCCCAGGCAAGTATGAGGGAGAATCGCATGCGAACAAACAATTTCTGGTTGGGCATTGTGGCCGCGCTGCTGGCTGGTTTGACAATCAATACCGCATCTGCCGCTATCGTCGATTCGGTGGAGTATTACAACCCGACCGCCAAGCACTGGTTCCGCACTTCCGATAGCACTGAAATCGCGGTTTACGACAGCAACGCGGTGTGGGCGCGCAGCGGGCTAAATTTCAAGCTCTGGCAGACTTCAGGGGATGCGCCAGACGCAGCACTGCCCGCATGCCAATATTCCGCACCGATCTACGGCGCTGACATTCGCTACTACGGCGTTGATCCATTCGAGTGTGATTTCCTCAGCAACTTTCCGGGCACCGTCTATCAAGGCGCGCCGTTCTATGCATTGCTGCCTCAAGACGGCGCGTGTGCCGATGGTACTCAGCCGGTATATCGAAATTTCGCCAATGATAAAGGCGATGTGCGTTTCCGCTTTTCTACCAAACTGTCGGCCTATCAGGAAACTTCCGACTTGTCTGGATTCCAGGCGCAAGGCGCGGTTTTCTGCGTGCCGGGGGTGTCTGATGCGAAGAAATCCGACGCCCTGCGTTTTCTCACGCAAGCCACTTTTGGCCCGAGCGATGCGCTGCTTGCCCAGGTCCTACAAGTCGGTATCCCCGTCTTCCTGGAGCAGCAACTGGCCACCCCCGCCTCTACTTATCCTGATCTGCCGTTCGTGCCATTTCAGCCGGCCGCTAACTGTATGCGTGACAACACCAAGCCCAACACCGACCCGCAGAACATTTGCGCGCGCGACAACTACTCGTTATTCCAGGTGCAGTTGCGCTTTCTGCAAAATGCACTGAACGGTGAGGATCAGTTGCGCCAACGCGTCGCTTTTGCCTTGTCACAGATTTTCGTGGTGTCGGGAACGGAGATTAACCACGCCTACGGTATGGCGCGTTACCAGCAAATGCTGCTCGACGGCGCTTTCGGCAACTTTCGCGATCTGCTTTACAAGGTGACGTTGTCACCGGTGATGGGACGCTACCTGGACATGGTGAACAATGACAAGCCCGATCGGGTACGCGGCATTACACCTAACGAAAACTATGCGCGCGAGGTGCTACAGTTATTTTCCATCGGCCTGTATCAACTCAATGCCGATGGAACGCAAAAGCGCGATGCACAGGGCAAAGTGATGCCGACTTACCGCGAGGATGTCATCGAGGGCTTTGCCCATACCTTCACCGGCTGGACTTATCCCCCCGTTACAGGCGCGCTTTCACGTTTCCGCAATCCGCCCAATTTTTTAAGCGACATGGCGCCATTCCAGAACAACCACGACAGCGGGACGAAAACGCTGTTGAATGGCGTGTTGCTGCCTGCGGGCCAGAGTGCGCAGAAGGATCTGAATGACGCCATCGATAATATTTTCAACCATCCCAATGTCGCGCCGTTTATTTCAAGACAGTTGATACAGAAGCTCGTCGGCGGTTCGCCCAGCCCGGCTTATGTGGAGCGCATCGCCAAGGTGTTCAATGGCGGTTTCTTCACTCCGCGCGGAGATCTCAAGGCGGTGGTGCGCGCCATCCTGCTTGACCCGGAAGCGCGCGGTGAAATCAAAACGGCAGCGGCTTATGGCCACCTTAAAGAGCCGGTTCTGCTGGCGACCAACCTGATGCGCGGCCTGAACGGGCGCAGCGACGGCGTCTATCTGCGCAGCCAACTGGGCGCGCTGGGGCAAGAGCTCTTTTACTCACCTTCGGTATTCAATTTTTACCCGCCCGATTACACGCTAGCCGCCAGCGCATCCAATGCACCTGAGTTTGGCATTCTGAATGCAACCACGGTCTTCGGCCGCGCCAACTTTATCAACAATCTGGTGTTCACCAATGGGATCGCCGCTGATCCTTCGGTGTCGGGGGCAATCGGCACCAGCCTGGATCTGTCGGCCTTTCAAGCATTGGCGCTCGATCCTGCAAGCCTGGTCGACAAGTTGAATTTCACCTTTGCCGCCGGCAGTCTGTCGGCGAACCTGCAGCGCAGCATTGTTACCGCCGTCAGCGCTGTTCCGGCTACAGACACGCTGGGGCGCGCCAGAACCGCCGCGTACCTTGTACTCACCTCAAGCCAGGCCCAAGTGGAGCGCTAATCATGAATCACTCACCGTATATCATTTCGCGTCGCAAATTTCTGCTCGGTGGCGGCGCACTGGCCGCGTCCAGCGCGCTGGGAACCCTGGAAGGCATGGGACTGATGCGCGCCCTGGCGCAGACCGCCCCCGTAAACGATTACAAGGCCCTGGTGTGTGTATTCCTGTTCGGCGGCAATGATGGCAACAACCTCGTCATTCCCAACGATACTGCGGCATATAACCTGTACTTGCAGGCGCGCGGGGCTTCAACCAGCGGCGGCATCGCGATTGCGCAGTCTGCATTGCTACCCATCAGCCCCAAAAGCCTTTCCACCGCTTACGGGTTTCACCCGCAATTCGCACCACTCAAGCCTGTCTGGGATGCGGGCAAAATGGCGGTGCTTTGCAATGTCGGAACGTTGGTCGAGCCGCTCAGCAAGGCTGACTACTCCTCAAGCGCCAAGAGCAAACCGGAACAACTGTTCTCTCATTCCGATCAACAACTGCAATGGCAGGCGTCCATTTCCAACGATATTTCACGCACCGGTTGGGGAGGCCGTCTGGCTGATGTTATCGGCCCGATGAACGGCGCCGCTACCCTGCCGATGATCGCATCGATAGCTGGCTCGTCGCTGTTTACTGTCGGCAATACGCCCAAGGTCATCGCCCTGCCGCCTACCGGCGCCTTCGGGCTGTCAGGTTTCAACACTTCCGCGGCTTCGCAGGCGCGGCTAAAAGCGCTCAAGGATATTCTGCTGTTGGATAGCAGCAACGACTTCGTGCGCGAAGCCGACGATATTTTTGCGCAGGCCATCGATTCTTCCAATGCGATAAATCCGGCGATTTCCGCCGCCACCACTGCGATCACACCGCTGTTTGCCAATGTGCGCACTTCAATCGGTAACCAGTTGCTGCAAGTGGCCAAGCTTATCGAGGCGCGCAATACTCTGGGACTCAAGCGCCAGATTTTCTTCGTCTCGCTCGGCGGGTTCGATACCCACAACAACCAGCTTAATACGCATGACACCTTGTTTGGCCAGCTTGCGCCGGCCCTAAAAGCGTTCTACGACGCCACTGTGCAGCTCGGCATTGCCGATAGCGTGACTACGTTTACCCTGTCCGACTTTGGCCGCACGCTGAAGCAGGCTTCAGGCGGCGGTTCCGATCATGCCTGGGGTAACCACCAGATCATCATGGGGGACGCAGTTAAAGGCGGCGATTTCTACGGTCGCTTCCCCAACCACACACTCGGCGGCCCCGATGACGTTGGCAACGAAGGGCGCTGGATACCCACGACATCGGTCGATCAGTATGCCGCCACGCTCGCTACATGGTTGGGTGTAAGCAGCAGCCAGTTACCACTGGTGTTTCCCAATATCGCTCGCTTCGCTGCTTCCAACCTCGGCTTTCTTGTCTGAGCGTGCTGTTCCGGCTAGGCCGGGGTGCGATTCAAACTGATGTGAAACGAATTCAAGGATCCCTCAAATGAATGTCGTCCCCGCGAAAGCGGGGAACCATTTTTTGCTAGCAGAACATGGATTCCCGCTTTCGCGGGAATGACAAATTAGGCGAATTTATTCACGTTTCTACCGAAAATTGGAATTACTCCACATCAGTTTGAATCGCATCCGTTAGGCTGCACCACAACCCTGTGGTGCGGCATTCTTGATAGAATGCTGCTCCAAGGGAAACAGCGCACCTCCAGCGCTGACTAGGGGAAGTGAATGAAAAAAGGCGCATTCTGGAAAGCCGACTGGTTTGTGGCGTTGCTCATATCCATCGCCATCCTGGTGTTTAACTATTTCTCGGAACTCATACCCAGTCTGGAGCGAAAAGCCTACGACCTTGGGGTGAAAGCCACTTCCAAAAACCCGAGCGACAAGATCGCCATTATCGCCATCGACGATCAGAGTATCGCCAACATCGGCCGCTGGCCGTGGTCGCGCGAAGTGCATGCCAAAATGACCGACAAGCTTGCCGAGGCGAAAGCCAAAGTCATCGGCAATACGGTTTTTTTCTTTGAGCCGCAAATTGATCCCGGCCTGCTCTATATCAACCGCCTGCTGGAAATCTACAACAAGAGTCAGGCAGCAGCGGCTACTGCAACGGCCCCCGGCGCGGACGGCGCAATGCCTGCCGTGAATCCCGACCTGGCGAAGTTCGGCGAAATTCTTTCCGAAGCGGAAAAATCCCTGAATACCGATGTGCGTCTGGCGGAGAGCTTCAAGAAAGCCGGGTCGGTGTTGCTGCCCGTGGTGTTCGCTCTGGGCGAGTCGCACGGCAAGCCCGACAAGGCGCTCCCTGAATTCGTGGGCAAACATGCTATCGTCAGCGATGATGGCGGCGCGCTGTACTACACTGCCGTAGGCGTGCAGTATCCCATCGACATTATCGGCAATGCCGCCGCGGCTATAGGCCACCTGAACGCCTCCCCCGATACCGATGGCGCGATTCGACAGGAGATGATCGTTATCGACTATTTCGGCGAGCACGTGCCGTCACTGTCGGCCATGATTGCTGCGAAAAGCCTCAATCTCAGCGCCAAGGACATCAAGGTGGTTCCCGGCGAAAGTGTTTCTCTCGGAAATCTCAAAATCAGAACCGATAATTTTTCGCAGATGTACACCTATTTTTATAAGGATCGCGGTGACCGCCCGGCGTTTCAGATCGATTCTTTTTACGATGTTTACTCCGGAAAAATTCCCGCTGAAAAGTATCGCGACAAGATCGTATTGATCGGCGCGGCGGCGGCGGGCGTGGGCTCAACCCAGGTGACGCCGGTTTCGGCTGTCATGTATCCGGTGGTGACGCTGGCGCACTCGGTTTCCTCCATTTTGCAAGAGCATTTCTTCGTCGTGCCGAGTTGGCACGGCGCAGCAGAATTCGGCATTTACCTGGTTGTCGCGCTTTATTTGATCCTGCTTTTACCGCGTCTTGGCGCAGGTATGGGATTTGTTTTCAGCGCGATTATTCTCGTCGCTTTGTTCGCAACTCACTTTGGTTTGATGACCGGCTCGGGCATGTGGCTACAGCTTATGCTGCCCGCCACCTTGCTGCTGGTCGGGCACATCCTGCTGACCACCATGCATTTCCTCATGACCGAACGCGGCAAGGAAAAGGCCGACGCCGAGGGTGCAGAGTCGAATCGCATGCTGGGCCTGGCCTTCCAACAACAGGGCCAGCTCGACATGGCGTTTGACAAGTTCCGCAAATGTCCGGTGGATGAGCAGTTACTGGAAAACATGTACAGCCTGGGACTCGATTTCGAGCGCCGCCGTCAGTTCAACAAGGCCGAAAGCTGCTTCATGTACATCGGCAAGCAGGATCCCAAGTTCCGCGATGTCGGTGAGCGCATGCAACGCGCGCGAGCCATGAGCGAAACCATTATCCTCGGCGGCACCAGCGGCGCGCGTTCGGCGCAGGCCACCTTGATGCTGCAGGGCTCGGAGAAGCCCACACTGGGCCGCTACCAGGTGGAAAAAGAACTCGGCAAGGGCGCTATGGGCGTGGTGTATCTGGGCAAGGATCCCAAAATTGGCCGTGAAGTTGCCATCAAAACCCTGGCGCTCGCCACTGAGTTCGAAGGTGACGAACTACAAGACGCCAAGGATCGTTTTTTCCGTGAAGCCGAATCGGCTGGCAGGCTGGACCACCCCTGCATCGTGAAAATTTATGATGCCGGTGAAGAGCACGATCTGGCTTACATCGCCATGGAATTCCTCAAGGGAAAAGATTTGGCGCCTTACACCAAGATGCCCAATCTGTTGCCGCTTCCCAAGGTGCTGTCTATCGTGGAGCGCGTTGCCGAAGCCTTGGGGCACGCGCATTCGCTTGGTATCGTGCACCGCGACATCAAGCCGGCCAACATCATGTACAACCCCGACACCGATATCGCCAAGGTCACAGACTTCGGCATCGCGCGCGTCACCGATTCTTCCAAAACCAAAACCGGCATGGTGCTCGGCACCCCGTCTTACATGTCGCCCGAGCAGCTTGCGGGCAAAAAAATCGACGGTCGCTCCGACCTGTTTTCGCTCGGTGTGATGCTCTATCAGTTGGCCTGCGGACGCCTGCCGTTTGAGGGTGATTCAATGACGCAACTGATGTATCGCATCGCCAACGAACCGCACCCCGCCATTCTCGAATACAACCCCGCGTTACCAGCGTGGATGAAAGACCTCATCGATCACGCGCTGGCCAAGGCCGCCGATGAGCGTTTCCAGAGCGGCGCTGAATTCGCCGCTGCGATCCGCACTTATCGGCAGACTGGTTGATGCACGACGAATGTTTGCGATTTCGAGCAGTCCATTTTAAGAAACCAGTGGTGAGAAAAGGAATGAAGCAGAGTGGCCGAATCTTGGACAAGGCGGCCAGAAAGGTGATTCATGAACTTCGGTATCGTAGTCTTTAACCAAGTCGAAGAGCTGGACTTTGTGGGGCCGTGGGAAATGCTCACTATGTGGAGCAAGGTTGCGGGCGGCCCGGAGAACTGTCTCATCGTCGCTCAAAAGCTTGAGCCCGTCATCTGCGCCAAAGGCCTGTCGATCAATCCGCATGTTTCCTTCGCGGACTGCCCACCGCTGGACTATTTGCTTGTGCCTGGAGGTCAAGGCACCCGGCAGGAAGTCAACAACCCAGAAATTATAAAATTCGTTACTACACAGGCTCAGGGCTGCAAGGCAATTCTTTCCGTGTGCACTGGCTCGTTCGTCTTGTACGCCGCAGGGCTTCTTGCCGGAAAGAAGGCAACCACCCACTGGGGTTCTTTGGGGCGTCTGCGTGCACTGGGCGATGTTGAGGTAGTCGAGCAGCGCTTCGTACGCGACGGCGATGTCTGGTCATCCGCCGGTATTTCAGCAGGCATGGATATGATGCTCGCCTTCATCGCGAGCGTGGGCGGTGACGAGGCCGCCGGCAAGGTTCAGTTCGGCGCCGAGTACTATCCGTCATCTACAAGATATGGCAGCTTCGAAAACCACGAGCAGGCGCCCGCCTACATCAAGGCCTAATCGCAAATCGGATCGTCAATAAAAGCTACACTTTTCTGCCACTACGCTACAGTGGACGCTGGGCGTCATGGTAATAGGGGGCAAACAGCGTTTTTTGTTAAACTTGCTGGATGAGCCATTCTATTTTCGCACCAACCCATGCTGCGGCGTTGGCTAATACTTCTGTCGCGCGGGCGCTGCACACTTACCGGCAGGCTGCATAATGCCGCTGCCGGAGCAAAAGGTGGCGCGGCAAAGCCTGCATCACCGCGATATTGTGGTGCGCGGTTACAAGCGTGCAGACGGCCTGTTTGATATCGAGGGGCATTTGCAAGACACCAAGGAGGTGGAGTTTCGCGTCGCCAGCGGTTTGCGCAAAGCGGGTGAGCCGATTCACTCGATGTGGCTGCGCATTACCATCGACAACTCGTTCACCATTGTTGATGCAGAGGCCGCATCGGACGCCATGCCTTATGAGGGCTATTGCAACACCATCACGCCCGATTATAAAAAACTCATCGGACTGGTCATCCGCCCAGGGTTTTCAAACCGCGTGAAGGAATTGCTCGGCGGCGTGAATGGTTGCACGCACATCACAGAGTTGATCGGCAGCCTGGCGACGGCGGCGTTTCAAACCGTTGCCGGACAAGGCCTGCAAAACCCCGACAAAAGACCATTTCAATTGGATCGATGTCACGCGCTAGATGTCACCAAGCCCGCGGTGCAGCGTTTCTATCCAAGGTGGTATCGAGGTGCAGCAAGCGCGGTGGATAATAGTGCAGATAACACAGGCAGCGAAAATCACTGACATGCAACAATCAAGGACGATGCAAAACTCATGAATATTCACGAATACCAAGGTAAGGAAATTCTGCGTAAATACGGCGTTGAGACGCCGCGCGGCGTGGCGTGTTTCAGTGTGGACGAAGCCGTCAAGGCGGCGCAATCGCTGGGCGGGAAAGTGTGGGTCGTCAAGGCGCAGATTCATGCGGGCGGGCGCGGCAAGGGCGGTGGCGTGAAAGTCGCCAAATCAATCGAAGAAGTGCGCAGTTATGCCCAAAAAATTCTCGGCATGACGCTGGTGACGCACCAGACCGGGCCGCAAGGCCGCGTGGTCAAGCGCCTGCTTATCGAAGAGGGCGCCGACATCAAAAAAGAGCTTTACATCGGCATGGTGGTGGATCGCGCCACGCAGCGCGTGTGCCTGATGGCAAGCTCCGAAGGCGGCATGAACATCGAGGAAGTGGCTGAGCATACGCCTGAAAAAATTCATAAAGTATTCATCGACCCCGGCACAGGGTTGAAAGATGGCGAGGCCGAAGACGCAGCGCGCAAAATCGGTATTCCCGAACTGGCTGTGGCGCAGGCGCGGCACTTTCTACAGGGCTTGTACAAGGCGTTTGACGAATGCGATTGCTCGCTGGCCGAAATCAATCCGCTCATTCTCACCGGCGAGGGCAAAGTGCTGGCGCTAGATGCCAAGATGAATTTCGATTCCAACGCGCTATTTCGCCATCCTGAAATTGTTGCGCTGCGCGATCTCGATGAAGAGGATCCGTCCGAAATAGAAGCCTCTAAATTCGACCTCTCTTACATCTCGCTCGACGGCAATATCGGCTGTCTGGTGAACGGCGCGGGCCTGGCGATGGCCACAATGGATACCATCAAACTTTATGGCGCCAGCCCGGCCAACTTTCTCGATGTAGGTGGCGGCGCGACCGCCGAGAAAGTCACCGAAGCTTTCAAGATCATGCTCAAAAACCCCAACGTGAAAGGCATACTGGTCAACATCTTCGGCGGCATCATGCGTTGCGACACCATCGCCAGCGGCATCATTACCGCAGTGAAGCAAGTGAATCTCTCGGTGCCGCTGGTAGTGCGCATGAAAGGCACCAATGATGCGCTGGGCAAGCAGATGCTCGCAGATTCGGGTCTGCCCATCATTTCCGCCGACAACATGGCCGAGGCTGCGCAAAAAATTGTCGCGGCGATACAGAAACATTAGGGCATCTCCACGAAGGTGACGGCTTGAGCGCCGTTGCTTTTCTCCCTCGCCCCGCTTGCGGGGAGAGGGCAGGGGTGAGGGGTGAAAAATCTGCACGGTGACTGCGAAAGTTATCAGCCGAAACGGAATTGAGGTTTTTTGGAAGAAGGAAGACACATGGCAATTCTCATCAACAAAAACACGCGCGTCATAACCCAGGGCATCACCGGCAAAACCGGGCAGTTCCACACCACACAATGCCTCGGCTATGCATTCGGGCGCGAGTGTTTTGTGGCCGGGGTTACGCCCAAAAAAGGCGGCCAGGAATTCGAGGGCGTGCCGATTTTCGATAGCGTAAAAGAAGCCAAGGAGCACACTGGCGCCAACGCCTCGGTTATCTATGTACCGCCGCCATTCGCCGCCGCCGCCATCGACGAAGCGGTCGAAGCCGGTCTTGATCTGGTGATTTGCATTACCGAAGGCATTCCGGTGCGCGACATGATGCGCACGCGTTACAAAATGTTTGGCAAGCGCACCCTGCTCATCGGGCCGAACTGCCCTGGCGTCATCACGCCAGACGAAATCAAGATCGGCATCATGCCCGGCCACATCCACAAGAAAGGCCCCATCGGCGTGGTGTCGCGCTCCGGCACGCTCACCTATGAAGCGGTCGGCCAGCTCGCCGAATTGGGCCTGGGCCAGTCAAGCTGCGTCGGCATAGGTGGTGATCCGGTGAATGGCTTGAAACACATCGACGTGATGAAAATGTTCAACGACGACCCCAACACCGAAGCCGTCATCATGGTGGGCGAAATCGGCGGATCGGATGAGGAAACCGCCGCACGCTGGATCAAGGAGCATATGAAAAAGCCGGTGGTGGGCTTCATCGCCGGCATCACCGCGCCTCCCGGAAAACGCATGGGCCACGCCGGTGCGATAGTTTCAGGCGGCAAAGGCACCGCGCAGGAGAAGCTCGCGGTCATGGAAGAATGCGGCATCACCGTCACGCGCAACCCGGCCGAGATGGGCAAGACACTCAAGGCCATGCTCAAATAAGCTGGGGGTTTGAAAACGGGAGCGCTAGTGCGCGCCGTTTTCAGTGGCGCACACTTAACGCAGCAGCGTAGAGTTCTATCATTATCCCAGGTCGATATTTAGGCGCTACCGTATGGCAGACGACGTGAACGACCGCACTGCACCTTCCATACCGATTGCATTCATCGGCAAGCGCGCGCGTGCGACGCCAAAGGGGCGCGCCGTTGATCCCGCTGCACGCGAACAAATCCACGCGCTACTGCACGCCCGTTTTGGCGACGCTGCGCCCAGCCGCGATCTGCTGGTTGAATATTTACACTGCATTCAGGATAGTTACGGACATTTATCCGCCGCCCATCTAGCCGCCCTCGCCGCACAGATGAAGCTGGCGATGGCAGAAGTGTATGAGGTCGCCACTTTCTATCATCATTTCGACGTGGTGAAAGAGGGCGAAGCAGCGCCACCATTGTTGACAGTCAGAGTTTGCGACACGCTTTCCTGCAAAATGGCGGGCGGCGACGAATTACTCGTCAATTTGAAAAATGCGCTCGGTGCTGAAGTGCGCGTCATCGCCGCGCCGTGCATCGGGCGTTGCGCCGCAGCGCCCGCTGTGTGTGTGGGACAGAATGCTTTTGGGCACGCTAGCGTGGAAAATGTCATGCAGGCGCTGAAACAGCGCCACATCAAGGCGCACGCCATCGAGCCTAGCGATCACGTCAGCGATTTTAATACCTATCACGCTGCAGGCGGTTACCGCACCTGGCTGGATTGCGTAAGCGGCAAACGCGCCGCCGAGGATGTCATCGCCTGTATGGAAAATTCCGGTCTGCGCGGCCTGGGCGGCGCAGGTTTTCCGCTTGGGCGCAAATGGCGCATCGTGCGCGCTGAACCGCGCCCGCGACTCATGGCGGTCAACATCGATGAAGGCGAGCCCGGCACTTTCAAGGATCGCCATTTTCTCGAACGCGATGTGCATCGCTTTCTTGAAGGCATGCTGATTGCCTCCTGGGCGGTGGGCATCGATACCATCTACATTTATCTGCGCGACGAATATCACGCCTGCCGTGAATTACTGCAACGCGAGTTGAGCGTGTTGCCTGCGGCGTTGAGCGCTATTGCGCCTGCGGGTTTGACTATTCCGGTAATCCATTTGCGCCGCGGTGCAGGCGCTTATATCTGCGGCGAAGAATCGGCGATGATTGAATCCATCGAAGGCAAGCGCGGCATGCCGCGTCTGCGCCCGCCCTATGTGGCGCAGGCGGGTCTGTTCGGCCGCCCGACGCTGGAACACAATATGGAATCGCTTTACTGGGTGCGCGCCATTCTTGAGCAGGGCGCCGAGTGGTTCACAGCGCAGGGACGCAATGGCCGCAAAGGTGTGCGTTCCTTCTCGGTATCGGGCCGCGTCAAAAATCCCGGCGTGCATCTTGCGCCAGCGGGCATCACGGTCAAGGAGTTGATTGATGAATATTGCGGCGGCATGTTGCGGGGCCACGAGTTCTACGCCTACCTGCCGGGCGGCGCATCGGGCGGCATTCTGCCCGCCAGCCTGAGTGATGTTCCACTTGATTTCGATACCCTGCAAGCGCACGGCTGTTTCATCGGTTCGGCGGCAGTGATTATTTTGTCGCAGCACGACAAAGCGCGCGATGCAGCGCTCAACCTGATGCGCTTTTTCGCGCACGAGTCGTGCGGCAAATGCACGCCGTGCCGTGTTGGCACACAAAAAGCTGCGCACTTGCTCGAAGCGGCGCAGTGGGATAAAGGCCTGCTTGAAGAACTTTCACAGGCGATGGCCGATGCCTCGATTTGCGGCCTGGGCCAAGCCGCACCGAACCCAATACGCAGCGTCATCAAATATTTTTCTCATGAGATATGAACACAATGCCAAAGCCCTTAGCCAAAGCCGCTCCGATAGAGTTCACGCTCAACGGCCGCATTGTCCAGGGCAGCAGCGCCGAAACCATCATCGAGACCGCGCAACGTCACGGCGTGGAAATTCCGCATCTTTGCTACACGCCGGGCATGCGCGCAGATGGCAACTGCCGCGTGTGCATGGTCGAGATCCAGGGCGAGCGCGTGCTCGCGCCTGCTTGCTGCCGCATTCCTGCTGCGGGCATGCAAGTGTCGAGCCAATCACAGCGCGCTATGCAGTCGCAGAAAATGGTGCTCGAACTGCTCAAGTCGGACATGCCATCGCACAACTTCAAACCCGAAGACAACGAGCTGGAACTATGGGCGAAAAAACTCGGTGTGGTTGCGCCGCGCTTTAAGCCGCGCCTGCGAGAAAATGCCGATGTTTCGCATCCCGCCATTGCGGTGAATCTAGGCGCCTGCATCCAGTGCACGCGCTGCGTGCGCGCCTGCCGCGAGGTGCAGGTGAATGACGTGATCGGCTACGCCGCACGCGGCGCTGAAGCGAAAATCGTATTCGATTTCGATGACGCCCTGGGCGCATCGACCTGTGTGGCGTGCGGCGAATGCGTGCAAGCCTGCCCCACGGGCGCGTTGGCGCCGGCCAAGGGCGCCTATCTGCTTAAAGCCGACAAGACGGTGGATTCGGTGTGCCCGTATTGCGGTGTCGGCTGCCAGCTCACCTATCACGTCAAGGACAACACCATCCTGCGCGTCGATGGGCGCGACGGCCCTGCCAATCACCAGCGTTTGTGCGTGAAAGGCCGCTATGGTTTCGACTACGCGCATCATCGCCAACGCCTGACTACGCCGCTGATACGCATCGCCGGTGTGGCGAAGACCGCCGGCTTCAAGCTCGATCCCGACAACTGGCGCAGCGTTTTCCGCGAAGCCACGTGGGAGGAAGCGCTCGATTTTGCCGCCACATCGCTGCGCAGCATACGCGCCGAATCTGACCCGGCGGCGCTCGCCGGATTCGGCAGCGCCAAGGGCAGCAACGAAGAAGCCTACCTGTTTCAGAAACTGGTGCGCAGCGGTTTCGGCACCAACAACGTCGATCATTGCACGCGCCTGTGTCACGCCTCATCGGTGGCGGCGCTGCTCGAGGGCGTCGGCTCCGGCGCGGTGTCGAATCAGGTATCCGATGTCGCCAACGCCGAGGTGATTTTGCTCATCGGCGCCAATCCCGCCTCGAACCATCCGGTAGCGGCGACGTGGATCAAGAACGCGATCAAGAACGGCGCCAAGCTCATCGTCGCCGATCCGCGCGTCACCGACATCGCGCGCCACGCCTGGCGCAACCTGCAATTTAACGCCGATACCGATGTTGCGCTGCTCAATGCGCTGATTTACACCATCATAGACGAGGGTCTGGCTGACGAGGAATTCATCCGCACGCGCACCGTCAACTACGCGGTGCTTAAAGACAATGCGAAAAACTACAGCCCCGAGCTGATGGCGCCGATTTGCGGCATCGCCGCACCCATCATCCGCGAAGTGGCGCGCGCCTTTGCAACCTCGAAGAGTTCGATGATCTTATGGGGTATGGGCATTTCGCAGCATGTGCACGGCACCGACAACGCGCGCTGCCTGATCGCGCTCACGCTCATGACCGGTCAGATCGGCCGTCCCGGAACCGGCCTGCATCCGCTGCGCGGGCAGAATAACGTGCAGGGCGCATCGGATGCGGGACTCATCCCCATGATGTATCCCGACTATCAGCGCGTCGATAACCCCGCCAACCAGGAGCGCTTCGAAAAATTGTGGGGAACAAGACTCGATCCCCGCCCCGGCCTCACCGTGGTCGAGATCATCAACGCCGCGTATGAAGGCAAAATTCGCGGCATGCTGGTGATGGGAGAAAATCCCGCCATGTCCGACCCCGATGCCAACCATGCGCGCGCCGCGCTGGCGCGGCTCGAGATGCTCGTGGTGCAGGATATTTTTCTCACCGAAACCGCCTATCTCGCCGATGTCATCCTTCCCGCTTCCGCGTGGCCGGAAAAAAGCGGCAGCGTCACCAACACCGATCGCATGGTGCAGCTTGGGCGTCGCGCGCTCGATGCGCCCGGCGCGGCGCGCCAGGATTTATGGATCATCCAGCAGTTGGCCAAACGCCTCGGCCTGGACTGGAACTACAGCGGTCCCGACAGCGGTGTCGAACAAGTATTCGACGAAATGCGCCGCGCCATGCACTGCATGCAAGGTATTTCGTGGCAGCGCCTGGAGCGCGAATCTGCGGTCACCTACCCGTGCGTGGGCGACAACGATCCGGGCCAGGCGGTGGTGTTCACTGAACGCTTTCCCACTCAGGATGGGCGCGCGCGCTTTGTTCCCGCCGACATCATCCCCGCCGACGAGCGCCCCGACAGCGACTTTCCCCTGGTGCTCATCACCGGGCGCCAGCTTGAGCATTGGCACACCGGCTCCATGACGCGGCGCGCAACCGTGCTCGATGCGCTGGAGCCCGAAGCGGCGGCGTCAATGCATCCGCTCGAGCTGGCGCGCCTCGGTGTGCTTGCGGGCGAAACGCTGACGGTCGCATCGCGCCGCGGCAAGATAGTGCTCACGGCGCGCGCCGATGAAGGCACACCGCTCGGCGCAGTGTTCATTCCCTTCGCCTTCTACGAGGCCGCAGCGAATCTGCTCACCAATGCCGCGCTCGATCCGGTCGGCAAAATCGCCGAACTCAAATACTGCGCCGTCAAAGTCAGTAAGGGCGGCGAGATCGCCGCCTTGAGCAGCTATGGCGGCGGGCAATCTTTCCACGGCGAAACGCCGCACGCTAGCGATGAATGTTGACAGCGCTCGCGCGAATCCAGACTATTGCGGCGTGCCGCGCGGCATAGACGTGATCGGCGAAAGCAGCCCCAACAAAGGCCAGCGCCTTCCCGCCATATATCGCTACAAAGGCAGCGAAATGGAAATCTGCTACGACCTGTCAGGCAAAGAGCGCCCCACGGAGTTTGTCAGCAAAGCCAACACGCAATTGTTTCGCATCACCTACAAGTGCGGCAAGTAGAAAACTCTTGGCGTGCACCTGGATTCAGGGTGAGGAGATGCTGGGATCATTCCAATAGCACTTCAACAAACAAGTAAGTCATCCCCTCTCCCCGTTTTTCGGGGAGAGGGTTAGGGTGAGGGGTGATTGCATAGCGCGACATGTAATAGGTTGATGAAGCGCTCAGACCCCTCACCCCGGCCCTCTCCCCAAAAAACGGGGAGAGGGAGCAAATCAGATCCGTGTAGCGGACTGGGTCCCAGCCTCCGCTGGGACGACGGCTACTCTCATAGTGAGACCTTCGCTGGCAGCTTAGAGCGCATTCTTGCTTGGTCGAACGTAATAGTTGTCCCACTCTCCCTATTCGACCAGCATAAAATCTTGGCGTATGTAGAAGTGCGAAAGAGTCAAAAAAAGCGTGGGCGCCGTGATATGCTTTAGAACAAGTCCATAGCCAACAGTAGGTCCACCATGCACACTGCCAAGCAAGACGTCCGTGAGTTGTTAGATCATCTGCCGGATGACAGTACGCTCGAAGACATCCACTACCATCTCTATGTTCTTGAGAAAATCCGCCGTGGCGAGGCGCGCGCCAAGCATGAGGGAACCCTAACCCAGAACGACGTGGAAGCACGTTTGCGCAAATGGATTACCAAGTAAAGTAGTCACCCGAAGCAGTTGAGGACATCGAAGAGATCGCCGCCTACATCCACAAAGACTCGCCGCTCTACGCACAGAAAGTTGTTGAGGAATTGATTGCCGCCAGTCGCCGACTCACCCAGTTCCCGTTGAGTGGACGTCAGGTGCCCGAACTCACCTCAACGCATCGGGAATGTTTCGTTTACAGTTATCGCATGATCTACCGTGTCGCAGAACAGCACGTGTTGATTGTTGCCGTAATACACGGCAAGCGCCTGCTTGAATCTGCGGAGCGGTTTAACTTGTGACAGATGCAACTGACCGTGCCCGGCCTGCCCTGATAATATCGGCTGCTCGAAAACGAAAAATTCGTCGTCCCTGCGAAGGCTGGGACCCAGTCCACTACACGATCTGATTATTGTTTCAAAGTGATGTTGATGGGACTGGGTCCCAGCCTTCGCTGGGACGACGGGTTCTCTCATAGTGAGACCTTCGCCTAGTAGCTTAGAGCGCACTCCTGCTTGGTCGAACGTAATAGTTGTCCCACTCTCCCTGTTCGACCGGCATAAAGCCGTGGCGTAGGTAGAAGTGATTTGCGTTGCTGTCGCGCAGCGCCCCAACTCTCAGCGGAAGGGCCTTGGCGTCAGCCTCTGCGAAGACCAGGGAAAGGACTGCGGAACCGATGCCCTGGTTCTGATACTGCGGCGCAATGTAGAGGTGATCGAGAAGCAGTCCATCGTCGTGCGGCTTGACAACGACGAAGCCGACCCGCGCGCCAAGCACTTCGATATGGCGCGCAAGTGCGGGCGAGAAACCAGAAAGGAAGCGCTCGCGCGCACGTGCGGGATCGAACCTTCCAATGCGTTCGAGGCTCGCGCGCATGGCTTCGATTCGAAGCGCAACAAACGCTTCCGCATCGGATAGCTCTGCAACGTATAGCTTGAGTGACGTGATAACTTTAGACGGCATCGAGTTTTTTGTGCATGCGTGAGTTTGCCAATGTAACTCCGTTTATGACTGGCGTCTGCCGTTCAATAACAGAAAAACCATGATGCGCGAAGAATTGCTCAGCAGAAAGGCTAACGTCAGATGTGAGTTCGCAAATTCCACGTTCTCTCGCCAAACTGTGAATGTGTTCCATTAAAGCTGTGCCCACGCCGCACCGTGAGTATGCGCCGGCAACAAAAAAATGATCGATGTAACCGGTGACCTGGAGATCTGCGTAACCAACTATCTGCCCGGAAATTTCAGCAACAAACGGGAGAGTGTTTCCGATTCGCCTGACCCAGGCTTCTTGGGCACAAGAGTCTGGCGCCCAGGCGGCAAGCTGTTCGGCGGTGTAGTGGTTTTTGCCGAGTTGGCGTACCGACGAGTAAAAAACAGCATGCAAGGCCTTCTCTTCACCTATGCGGTAATTTCGAATGAACATGATATTCCGTGTCGGCTAAGGGGGGCGTGATCGGTTAACCGCGATGTGAAGATTATTGAGCCGCAGCTTTTGTAATTCCATTAGCAGTTTTCAACCGATCGCAATTGTAGTGTGCGCAGCGCGAGAATGCTCAACAATGCTACGAGAAGCACCAGTGTGTGGGTTGATATTGGTACCGCTGCCGCAGCAGTCGGGGAGACAACAAAGAAAACATGATTACCGCTCAAAGCGTTTAGCGAATCAGTGGCCGTGACGCTTTGTGTCGGCGGGTTGTTTAACCCCAGGGAATTTAGTGTAATTGTAAAAGCGAAAACGGATCCGTCAGCAGGCGTGAACGTGTGCGCCAATGGCAGCACGGCGCTTGGGTCGCTGCTTGTGATGTTAACCGTGCCGCTGTAGTTGGTAGCAAGAGCGCCCACAGAGTCAACAGCCACTACCCAAAACGTAAACGCCTGAGATAAAGGATGAATAGTCTCGGAGCAGGTTTGCACCACGGACGGGCCGCAAGGGTTCACAATGAGGGCCGTGGCAGGAGCGGCATTTGCGATATTGCCGACGATAAAGAGTAAGAATGCAATGCCAAATTTAAGCCAATTACGCATGGTGTATGAACTCCGAATTTAGAATAAGAATGGAATATTGAACAACCCCTCAATATTTATCGTTTCGCAACGCGTAGCGCCGCGCCGCAACTGTCGATAACACTAGCAGCACCAACAACACCATCGTCCATTCAGACAAGGTGGGCACCGAGTTGCTGCTACTGCCCGCACCCGGCCCGCCCTGATCGACGATAGTTCCGTTGGCGACAAGATCGTCATCGCCCAAGCCGCCGTCAGTGATGCTGAAGGTCGCCGTGTTACCGCTGATGGTCGCGGGCAGCACATACCAGTGCGGCGTCGTATTGGCGGCGGTGGGGCCGTATTTCCAGTACTGCGTGCCGGGCGGTAAGGCTGCCGGGTAAGTGATGCTGAAGCTCAGTGTGTTACCCGCCAAGCAGCCGCTGGTGGAGAAATCAAACAAGCCATGCGGGAACACAATGCCAGCCCCCGGCGTGGTGGGCGGAACCGGTGCAACACCCGGTGGCGCGCCAATGAATTGTGGCGCGGAGTAGCTACATGTCGGCCCGCCGCCGGTGAAGCAGGCGTTGACGCTGCCGCTGCTTGTGGCGGAGGGGGCGGTGTAGCAAACTGGCGGCGGCCCAGAGATGAAAAGGCCGAAGGCGGAGGGCCTAGTTCCCACAGCTATGGTTGCGACCACGGTGTTGCTCGCGGTATCAATCACCGAGACATTGTTGCTGCCGTAGTTCGCCACGTAGGCACGTGTGCCGGTTGGGTCGATCGCAATGCCTTGCGGGTTGGTTCCCACTGCCACGGTGGCGACCACGGTGTTGCTGGCGGTGTCTATCACCGAAACGGTGTGGGTGTTGGTGGTGCTGTAGTCATTCGTCACATAGGCGCGCGTGCCGGTAGGGTTGATCGCGACACTCCTCGCGCTGAATCCCATCGGCACGGTGGCGATCCCGGTGTTGCTGGCGGTGTCGAGCACCAAGATTTGGCCATACGCCACGTAGGCGCGCGTGCCGACAGCGTTGACGGCGACACCTGTCGGACTTGTTCCCAACATCCCCACGCGGGCGACCACGGCGTTTGTCGCAGTGTCGATCACAACCAACGCGCTACAGCAGCCTGTGAAGCCGAGGCTGCTTCTGGCCGTCACATATACACGCGTGCCAGCGGGGTTGACGACGATGGCGAACGGGGATGCGTCGACCGGAACAGTGGCGAGCAGGGTGTTACTGGTGGCGTCGATCACAGAGATGGTAGAACTTTGATTCGTCACATAGACGCGCGTGCCGGCCGGGTTGATGGCGACACCCCACGGATTAGTTCCCACTAATACTGTGGCGACCACGGTGTTAGTCGCGGTGTTGATCACCGAGACGTTGTTGCTGCCAAAGTTTGCCACGTAGACTCGCGTACCAGCGGGGTTGACGGCGACACCCTGCGGATTGGTTCCCACCGGCACAGTGGCGACCACGGTGTTAGTCGCGATGTCGATTACCGAGACATCGTTGCTGCCTGAATTGGGGATATACGCAAAAGGCGCAGCGTGCGCGACGCCGATCCATAGCGACAGCATAAGAGCGCAATAACGCAAGCTACGCACAGCGTTCAAGAAATAATGGCGAAGCATAAGGTCTCCTTGGTTTGACATGTAGGTTGGGTTAGGCGCGGTTTTTGCGCCGTAACCCAACACCGTATTGCTGTGTGTTGCCCATCTGTTGCTTATCCATTTAACGTGGTGCTGCGCATACCGACGGTGGGTTACGTCGCTGCG
>JAYWAM010000359.1:0-3129 GCA_043782425.1 Betaproteobacteria bacterium | reverse complement strand
CCTTAAATACCCAAATAACAAGTTTGTGCTGCTCGCTTTACTCGGCGCAACCGCTGGTCAAGGTGTAGTGTGGTACACAGGGCAGTTCTACGCATTGTTTTTTCTCACCATTACGCTGAAGCTCGATTACCTGACGACCTACATGCTGATCGGCGCTTCGCTGCTGCTCGGCACGCCGTTCTTTATCGTCTTTGGCTGGCTGTCGGATAAGATTGGACGGCTGAAGATCATTCTATTCGGCTGCCTGATTGCTGCGCTGACCTACTTCCCGCTGTTCGGCGCACTCACTCATTACGTCAATCCAGCGCTTGAGACTTATGCGGCCAAGACCCCCATCAGTGTGGCCGCGTCCGAGTGCAATTTCCACATTTTTGTCCTTCCGTGGAGCACGTTCAGCGATTGCGACAAGGCCAAAGACTTCCTCACAAAGCAGGGACTTTCATTTACGTCACTGCCTGGAGTAACAGGCGAAAAAGTAGTGGTGAAAATAGGTGACCATGAAATTAAAGGTAGTTGGGATGAGAAAACAGCGCAGGAAGCCCTCAAGACTACCGGCTATCCCGGCCCTGCTGACAAGAACAAAGTCAATTACCCAATGACATTGCTGATCTTGTTTATCATGGTGCTTTACGTCACTATGGTGTATGGGCCGATTGCTGCATTTCTCGTCGAGCTATTCCCAACCCGAATCCGCTATACCTCAATGTCACTGCCTTACCACATCGGCAACGGATGGTTCGGCGGAATGCTGCCGTTACTTGCGACAGCCATGGTTGCGGCAACTGGTGATATTTATTTCGGACTGTGGTACCCGATTGGCGTGGCGCTAATGACCTTGGTGATCGGGATACTCTTCCTCAGGGAAACTAAGGACCGCGACATCCATCAGGATTGATGGGTATATTGATTATTCTTGGCCCCCGGACGCCCGCCTACGCGGGCGTCCGGTTTTTCAACGCACAGAATGCATTTGTGCAGCATCAGCGCCGGGGGTTTTTATGCGTGCGTCAGGATGCCAACCGAGCACGGCGAGAAGCACAGCGAATCCCACCACGTAGGCGAGCGCAACATGCCAGCCGTGCCTGAGCCATAGCCCGACCGACCTGGCCTCGGGAAAATTGTTGGCGAGCGCGACACCGGCGCTTGAGCCAAACCAGATCATCGATCCGCCAAAGCCCACCGCATAGGCAAGGAAACCCCAGTCGTATCCGCCTTGCTTAAGCGCCAGCGCAGTGAGCGGAATGTTGTCGAACACGGCGGAAACAAAACCTAGTCCTAAGGTCGTTTGCCAGGAAGCAGACGGCAATTTTTCAACCGGCATCATGGAGGCCATAGTGACCAGAGAGAGCAGGAATATCGTGCCCTTCAAGGTAGCCGGCAGCAACGACCATTCGGGCTTGCGCACGACAGAGGTCGCCAGGATGGCGATCCAGACCGCAACACCGATGACAGGGAACACAGTGAGCACAGCATTGAAATGCAAATTACAAATTACGTTCGCACCGATGGCGGAAAACAGGATCAGGACGACTATGGCGATTCGCGGCCAATCAATCAAAATGCCAAGCGGTGCATCGCACACGATGGGCGAATAGGCCTGCTGCTGGCGCGCGGCGATGACACCGAAAATGCACACCGCTACCCCTGCAGCCACATAGGCTTCAAGCACCGCAAACGGGCTCACGCCTTCAATCCACATCATGGTAGTCGTGGTATCGCCGACCACGCTGCCAGATCCTCCGGCATTCGAAGCAGCAACAATGGCGGCAAGATAGCCGATGTGGACTTTGCCGCGAAACACCGCAGCAGCCATCGTGCCGCCGATGAGCGCGGCGGCGATATTATCGAGAAAACTGGAGAGCACGAATACCAGTAACAGCAAAACAAATCCGCCCTTCCAGTCATCCGGCAAATACTTTGGCAACACCTGAGGAACACGACTATCCTCAAAGTGCTTGGACAGCAGAGCAAAGCCCATCAGCAGGAAAAACAAGTTGGCGAGCGTCACCCATTCATGTCCGAGGTGGAGCGCCAGCCCGGCTAAACCTGATCCGCTCTTGAAGCCGGTGAAAACCAATTTGTAAAGGGTGATGACTGCCAGCCCGCCTAGCGCCACCCTGAAGGTGTGATGGTGAAATAAAGCTACGCCGAGCAGCGTCGCAGCAAAAATAATAAATTCAACAGGAATACCGAAGAGCGCCGCGCCCTCCTGGCCCGACGATGCGGCATAGGCTGGTAAGCCAAAACCGCTCAGTGCAAAAAAAAACAACATTACCCAGCTTGGGTGATTCAAGCGTCGCACACTACGCCTCCATCGTCGCGCCCATGAAAGCGCGGGTGCGGGAATTCTTTTTTTTCTGTGTTCATCTGTGCTCTCGGTGGATTTTTTCTCATTTGATTTGGCTCACGTGCCGAAAAATTCGAGTTGAACTTGAGCTCTTACATCGATTGTTTCAACTGTTCCAGGATCGCAGGATTTTCCAGCGTGGAAACGTCCTGGGTGATTTCCTCGCCTTTGGCCACCGAGCGCAGCAGGCGGCGCATGATTTTACCCGAGCGCGTTTTGGGAAGATTGTCGCCGAAGCGGATGTCCTTGGGTTTAGCGATGGCACCGATTTCCTTGGTCACCCAGTTGCGCAATTCGGCGGCGATTTTCAATGCCGCCTCGCCGCTCGGGCGCACCTGCTTGAGCACCACAAATGCGCAAATGGCTTCGCCAGTGAGATCATCGGGACGCCCTACCACCGCAGCCTCAGCCACCAGCGCATTGGACACCAGCGCGGACTCGATCTCCATCGTGCCCAGACGATGTCCGGATACATTGAGCACGTCGTCAATGCGGCCCATGATCCAAAAATATCCATCGAGATCGCAATTGGCGCCATCGCCCGCCAGGTAGTATTTGCCGCCCATCTCCGCAGGATAGTATGCCTTCTTGTAGCGCTCAGGATCGTCCCAGATGGTGCGTATCATCGCCGGCCAGGGCTTCTTGATAACCAGGAAACCACCCTTGCTTTTTTCCACGTCCGCCCCGGCTTCGTCAACGATAGCAGCCTCAATACCCGGCAACGGCAAGGTGCACGAACCCGGCTTGGTTGGCACGGCGCCGGGCAGCGGAGAAATCATGTG
>JAYWAM010000358.1:0-3129 GCA_043782425.1 Betaproteobacteria bacterium | reverse complement strand
AGGATGCCTTGGGCTTGAAGGTTGGCCGCAAGCCGTCCTCCAGGCAGAACCTTGGGGATGAATGTAAACGGTGTCTCGTCCATGTAGTCGTGCTCGTGATTCATGAACGCGAGAAAGCGCGGCTGCTCTTCTTCGATCGGATAGATTTCGATGGTATCGATCAGCGGCAGCCGCTTGCCGTGTAGCGCCTTGATAGCCGCCTGGTCCCAAGGGTCGTCCGCGTTGGCCCAGGTTTCGTCGAGCGTGAAACCGCGATAGTTCGGATTGCGCTCCAACACGATCTTGAAACGCGGCGACCAGTGCTTGAGAAAGTAGGGGCCGGTACCCACCGGGTGATTGTTGCTTGCTTCGGGATAAGCCTCGATCACTTCGCGCGCCACCGGCACGGTAATGGGCATGGCGAGGAAGTAGAGGAAGTTGTAATCGGGCTCTTTCAATTTGAAAGATATGGTGTATTTGTCGCTGACCTCTATGCCTGCTATTTTGGCGTCGTAATCAAACTTGCCGCTCTTTTTCGCCTGTTCGGCCAGTTCATCCAGGCCCACCAGCTTGTCCAAGAACAACCATTCATACGGACTGCGATTGACCGGATCACGGAAGCGTTTGATGGCGTATTCCATGTCGGCTGCCACCAACTCGCGCTTTTTTCCTTTGAACGCCGCATCGTCGACAAACAATATTCCGGGCTTGATTTTGAAGGTGTAACGCGTGCCATTCTCCTGCGCTTCGGGTATGGCTTCGGCCACCAGCGGAACCAGCTTCACCGGCCGCGCCAGATGGTCGTAAGTGAGAAGCGGCTCGAACAGATTCTCCATGATGCCCACGGAATAGCGGTCCTCGCGCTGCGCCGGATCGAAGCCTTTTTCGGCCGCGCGAAAGGCGGTGCGCAAAACTTTTTTCTCCGCCGCTAACGTCGCAAACGAAGCACCACAAGCCACACTCGCCACCACCAGGCAGGAAAAAAAACGGCAGAAAAAAATGCGCTTGCGGGTCCTCATATCACTGCATCGCCTTCTTCTGCATGGCCACATCAATATCCAGATACTTCCAGCCCTGATGCAAAATTGGATGCTTCTTGTAGTTGAGCAGCCAAGGATAGTTGACGTGCGAGTGGATACGGTGCACACCCAGCTTCCACGGCGCGTAGATCAGAAATAGTTTGGTCATCTCCTGATACAACGCGGTGCGCTCGGGCGAATCGGGCATACGGCGCGTTTTTTCGTAAAGCCGGTCGTATTCGGGCAACTTGAAGTTGGCGTAGTTCGATTGGCCGCTGTTGGGCCCGTAAAGCAATTGTAAAAAATTATCGCCATCGGGAAAATCCGCACCCCACGCATAAAAAGCGCCGACCTGTAGCTGGCCGAGCTTGCCGGCCTTGTTAAGATCGGGCCATTTTTCTTTGCGAAACTTGATGCGTATGCCAATGGCATCCATGGACTTTTGCCATACCGTATCGAGGTCGCGATACTCAGCGGTGGATGGCGAGGCAAACTCCAACAGCAGCTTAGCGCCATCGGGCATTTCTCGATAGCCGTCGCCATCGCGATCAAGATAGCCAAACAAATCGAGCAACGCCTTGGCCTTGGCCGGGTTGTATTCCTCGTTGATACTGCGGAAATTGGCATCGTAGCCCGCCACCCCTGGCGCTATCGGCCCTTGAGCGCGCATCGCCTGCCCTTTGCGCACTACGTAAATTTCTTCGTCACCGTTGTAGGCCAGATTCATGGCGCGGCGCAGGGCGATTTTTTCCGGCGTGTAACCGCCTATCACCGCGTCATTCATGTTGTAGTAAGCCGTGAGCGTAATTTCCAGTTGCGGCTCGCGCTGCAAGCGTATTCTTTGTCTGGCGAGACTGGGTGCGAGCTTGCCGTTCGGCGCTGCGATATTGATGAAATCCTCAGGTATGACCTCGAGGTAGTCGAACTCCTGGTTGACGAACGACAACCAGCGCGGCTGGATTTCGTCGATCACCGCCACTTCGATGCGCCCGGCGAGAGGTAAGCGCCTGCCTTTCAGGTTGGCTGCAATCTGCCGGTCATTGGGATCGTCTTCAGGCGCACCCTCAAAATAGTCTTCGCGGTAGTGGGGGTTGGCCTCCAGCATGATCCTGCTCGAGCGCTGCCATTCCTTCAACACATAGGGGCCGCTGCCGACCGGGTGCGAGCGCAAGTCTTCCTTGTAGTATTCGGCCACTTCGCGCGCCACCGCGCCTGCGGTCGGCATCGCCATGATGTAGAGAAAATTGTAATCCGGCTGCTTGAGGCGCACGCGCAGCGTGTAACGATCCAGCACCTCCAGCCCCGCGACCGGGGCATCGTAATCAAACTTGCCGCTTTTCAGCGCGCGCGCCCTGGCCTCGTCGGCGCCGATGATTTTGCCTTCGAGAAAATACAGATTGGGCGAGCGCACCTGCGGATCGAAAAAACGCAACAGGCTGTAGGCGTAATCCTGGGCGACGAGTTCGCGCTTGCGCCCCTTGAAGGCGGGATCGTCGGAGAAAAAGATGCCCGGCTTGAGCTTGAAGGTATAAGTCGCCCCGCCATCGGCCACCTCTGGCATGGCTATGGTGCTGTTGGGAATGAGCTTGGTGGGGCGTGCGAGATAATCGTAAGTCAGCAGCGAATCGAATATGGCTTCGAGAATAAAGGCGGAATAGCGATCCGTTTCCAACTGGGGATCGAAGCCTGTTTCGGCGATGCGAAAAGCGAAGCGCACCGTCTTGTTCATATCGGCGGCGTGGGCCGGCGCCGATAGCAGGAAACACGGCGCCAGCCACAGCGGCAGACACAGCACCCAGCATTGAGCGCGTTTCAGTACTGTGTCGATCCGGGCTTGTGGCAAACCAACCTCCTCTTGAAAAAAGCTTCGCTCAAAAGCTTGTGGCTCTTGGCGGTGCGCGATTATAGCCTGAAAGCAATCAAAGTCAGACGCGGCAGGAATAGCAACTTACTCAGCGGCGCTTTGGTTAAGACATGTGCCCTTTAGCTAGTGTGGTGCGTCAAACAGAACTGTCCTTATACAGCTTTGGCTGACCAGATTAACTCCCTATCTGTCATTCCCGCGAAAGCGGGAATCCATTTTCTTTCAAACAGAAATGGATTCCCGCTTTCGCGGGACTGACAAAAAAGG
>JAYWAM010000357.1:0-22074 GCA_043782425.1 Betaproteobacteria bacterium | reverse complement strand
GCTCCTACATGCGGTACTAATTTGACGTTTTTACATATGACTCAGCAGCAGTCTGGATTGCACCTTTTTCCACATACAAGCCCAGCCCCGCCCCATGAACATTTCCCCTGAACTGTGGCGGCAAATTGATCCGCTGCTGACCGACGCCTTTAAAATGGAAGACGGCGCGCGCGCGCTTTGGCTGGCCGCCCTCGATAAAACCCATCCGCAGCTCACACCCTTGTTGCGCAAAATGCTCGCCACGCACGAGCACGCCGAGCGCTCCCAGGAACTGGAGACAGTGCCCAAGCTGGCGCCTGCCCCGCCGCCGAGCGCATTCGCCGCCGGCGCACGTGTCGGCGCGTTCATTCTGGTGCGCCTGCTCGGGCGCGGCGGCATGGGAGAGGTATGGCTGGCCAGCCAGGCCGATGGACGCGTCGAGCGCCAGGTCGCCCTGAAACTGCCGACCACCTATGAACACAGCGAAGTCCTGCGTGAGCGCTTCCGCCGCGAGCGCGACATCCTCGCCAAACTCGCGCATCCGAACATCGCGCGCTTATTCGATGCCGGTATCAGCGAGGCGCAGGGCAGCCGCGGGCAGCCGTATCTGGCGATGGAATATATTGAAGGCGAAGCGCTCAACGATTTCGTGAGCACGCAGAAATCATCGATCGACCAGAGGCTGAAACTGTTCCGTCAGATACTCGCCGCTGTCGCGCACGCGCATCACCATCTGGTGGTGCATCGCGATCTTAAACCCGGCAACATCCTCATCGACCAAAGCGGCCAGGTGAAGCTGCTCGACTTCGGCATCGCCAAGCTGCTCGATGAGGGCGTCGCGGCGGCTACGGCAGCGAATCTCACGCAACTGGGCGGGCGGGTGATGACGCTGCGCTATGCTGCGCCCGAGCAGGTATCCGATACAGTCATCAGCACTGCCACGGATACCTATGCGCTGGGCGTAATCCTGCACGAACTGTTGACCGGCCTGTCGCCCTACTCCGCAGTGCGCAAGGGCAAAGCATTGACCGAGGCCGCGCTGCTTGGCGAGCAGACAGCGGCGCCTTCGTCGTTGGTGATAAGCGGCGCTGCGGCTGCGCAGTGCAAGCTTGCGTCATCAAAGTTGCTCGCGCGAAAGATCGCGGGAGACCTTGACGCCATTATCCTCAAAGCCATGCGCAAGAATCCGACTGATCGCTACGCCTCGGTCGAACAGTTCGATGATGATATCGAACGCCATCTCAATAGCCTTCCAGTTAAAGCCCGCGCCGGAACCTGGCGCTATCTTGCTGGGCGCTTTGTGGCGCGCTACAAGCTGCCCATCGCTGCCGCCGCCGCTGTACTGGTGACACTGACAACCGGCGTAGTGATGGTGGAGCGCGAGCGGCGCGTGGCGGTGGCGGAGAAGGCGCGGGCGGAGAAACATTTCGCCAGCGTCAGAAAGCTCGCCAATTCGTTCATGTTCGAGGTGCATCGCGAAATTGAACCTCTGGCTGGCTCGCTAAAGGCGCGCCAGATTTTGGTTGGCACAGCACTCCAGTATCTGGACAACCTCGCCAACGAAGCCGGCAACGACCCTGCCCTCAGCGCCGAGCTCGCTGCCGCGTACCGTAAGATCGCCGACATTCAGGGGCAGACTTCGGCAGCAAATCTGGGCAAGCTGTCCGATGCGCTGGTGAATTATGAAAAGAGCAAGGCGTTGTTTGTCGCGCTGGGCAACCTAAAAGCGAATGACATCGCCATCCAGCGTGAGCACCTCTTGCTGCGCTATTCGCTGGCGCGCGCCTATGTACAAAATGGCGATGCACGTTGGCAGGAAAATATCGATGAAGTCGTCAAGCTCGCCGCTCACATTGTGACATTGCCCAACGCGAGCTCGCATGATCGCTTGCGCGTACCCCGTATGCTTGCCGAGCAGGCGCTGTTGACCAGCACAATGCTTGGACAGACGCCCGCTGGTGAGACCACGATAAACAAGGCAGTATTGAAATTGGAAACTATGTTGCGCGAATCACCCGGCGATAGGGAAATACTGTCCAATCTTGCCAGCACCTACCAGCGCGCCGCGCATATTTTTGCTGGTAACAAAAGCACGCCGCAAAGTCTTACACACGCCATAGAAATGCGCAAAAAATCGATTGAGACCTATAACAAACTTGCAAGTGAATATCCGCACAACCAGGAGCTCCGGAAACAAGTGGCGCTAAACCAAATGGCCCTCGCTGTACACTTCGCAAAAGTGCGCCGCTACGCAGAGGCCAACGATGCGATCGAATCAGCATTGGCACAGCAGAAAACCTTGTACGCGAGCGATCCGCAGAACATGGCCATGAATGCGGATATTTTACATACGCTGGCTCCTGCCACGGCAATCGCCTACTGGCAAGCAGACTTGAGTAAGGCAATACGCTATGGTCGTGCAGGACTATCCCACTTTGCCGCAATGCCGACAGAACTACAGAAAATGCTTGAAGTGCGCAGCACCCGGTCAGATGTGCTTGCCTATCTGGGGCTTGCGTTACTAGCCCATGAAGTAAATGGTACGACAACTGGGATGCGACCAGCACCACTGCGCGAGGCCTGCGCGCTGCTTAGCGAGAGCGTTGCGTTTATGGATCAACTACGCGCATCGCAACCGGGCGCCATTGACGAAGGCGACGCCAAAGAGATCAGCGAGGGCTTGGCGCGCTGTCGGGCGCAGATGGTGAAACTTGGCTCTCGTTAATTTTCTCAGCACTGCTGACACCAGTCGGCGTCATGTAGGTTGGGTTAGCGGCTTTATCGCGTAACCCAACAAATCCCATCTTCAACACCAGCGGATGCTCACATAAACACCTCGGGTTACGGCGCAAAAAAACCGCGCCTAACCCAACCTACACGTCTGCGGCGCATGCTGCGTAATTAACAGGCTCAAATGCTGGTCGCAGCATAGCAAGCACCATCATTCTTTGTAACGTGACCAGATTTCTGCTCGGAATCCGTTTGGTAGATTAAGGGGAGGCTCCGGAATGAGCGTGCCCCGCCCTTTTTCCGTTCTTTTATGGAGGTAAGTATGAGACTAGCGACTTTTACGATTTTAGTTTTATGCGGGACTCTGAGCGCTGGATATAGCGCATTCAGTTTCGGTGCGGAGGAAATAGTCAAACTTAGGTATGCCCGTATCTGTGACACATCTGGCTGCTATCTTGCCTGGGATGTTGTTGATTCCGATCACGATGGCGTTTGCGATGCCGACGAACTGATGTCTGGCACGGATCCGTACGATCCACTCAGCAAACCTTCGTTGCGCGTCGTCGCTGCGGTTAGCGGTAAAGACCGGTTACCGTCATTCGAGGCTGGCCTGGGCGCCTTCTTTGTATTTCCTGAGAAGTTGCAGGCTATGGTGAAGGAAAATCAGAAAGATCCACTCACGGCATTTCCGCTCGGATTGGAACGTGGAGACTCTTTGAGCCGCGTGGGTATCTCCGCAGAACTGTTGAAGCAGCACGGGATCGACGCGAATTTTGACGGGTTTACCATTGGCATCAACGAAAAGACTGATGCAGGTGTGCCCGGGAGAAGAGTAGGCGGGATCAAGGTTAGCCTGATCAGTGCCGATGATGATCCGGAGCCGCTCCCCAATCTTCCTCACGGTGGTGTAGTCAGAGACGAAACACTTGATGGCGACCATTTCGTTACATACGGGGACGGCACAGTCAGAGTCGATTGGGAATCCGGCGGAGGAATGGAGATGGATAGCGATGGTTTTGTCACTGAAATATGGTATGTGAATCCCGATGCCGACCCGGCGTCGACAGTTCCAACCCCCGAGCAGGAAGCAGCCTTCAAGCGTCTGCGAGGCGCAGCAATCCGCACGATGGAGGGCTGGTCAGCTCCCCTCGGCGACACAATACCCGGCGATAAGCGAGAAACGATTATCCTGGTTGACCCGGAGTACGCGTATAACCCGGCTATGATTTTTGATGCCCCGAAATTGACGAATGCGCAACCCGAGGTGCGTCCAGACCTGCCTCGACCCGATTTAACGGCAAACCAAAAAGGCGGTTGCGCCGTCGGCTGTTCGTAAAATGGCAGGGGCTTCGATTGGTTTTCGGTACTGGCCCTCGATTCGCTCTTTTCATCCGTCTTTTGTTGGGTTGCGGCGCATGCTTCGTAACTAACCGATTCCAAGGCTGGTCGCAGCGTAGAAGGCATTATTTTTTTACGGCGTGAACAGATTTCCGGTCGGAATCCGTTTGGTAGATTAAGGGGATGCTTAGGAATGAGCGCGTCCCGCCAACCACCTAATGAGGCCGCTCGTGAAAAGAATCATCTTGTTTGCCGTCGTAGCCGGTTTGCTTTTCTTCAAAGTCGGCGCCGCTCTCGCCGCGCCCTTTGCGTATATCACCAACGAAAGCAGCGGAACGGTTTCGGTGATTGATATCACCACCAACACGGTAGTCGCCACTATACCTGTTGGGAACAACCCCTTTGGCGTCGCCGTCAATCCCGCCGGCACGCGTGTCTATGTAACAAACGGCGGCAGCAATAACGTCTCGGTGTTAGATACTGCAGCCAACACGTTGATCGCCACCGTGGCAGTCGGCAATATCCCGCAGGGCGTCGCGGTCAATCCCGCCGGCACACGCGTTTACGTGGCCAACGGCAGCAGCAACACGGTCTCGGTGATCGACACGGCGAACAACACCGTCATCGCCACCGTAACCGGGTTGTTCCTCGCGACCGGTGTTGCCATCAATCCCGCCGGCACGCTCGTCTATATCGCCGGGGGTGGTGACGTGTATGCAATCGACACGACGAGCCTTGCCGTGGTCGCGACCCTGAACACGGGAGCGGCGCCGATCAACGGTATCGTCGTCAACTCCGCGGGTACCCGCCTCTATGTTGCGCACGGGGGCAACGATGATATTTATGTGCTTGACGCCGCCACGCTGGCCGTGGTCAATATCGTCGACTTGACTAACGGCGGGCCGACCGGTGTTGCCCTCAATCCATCGGGCACGCGCCTATATGTGACGAAATACAGCGGCGGCAGTGTGACGGTAATCGATACGACTACGCTGGCGATCCTTGCCACCATTCCCGTCGGTACGCAACCGATCGGTGTTGCCGTCAACTCCGCAGGCACGCGTGCGTACGTGGCGGTCAACTTTCCGGGCAGCGTCGCGGTAATCGATACCAGTAGCAACACGGTCGTGGACACCGTGGCGACGGGTTTAGGCTCCGCCGCCTTCGGTCTTTTCATCGGCACGCCTCCCGCCGCGACTGTACCCGGTGCGCCCACCATCGGTCCCGCGACACCAGGCAATGCCCAGGCGACCATCGCCTTCACTGCACCCGCTTCAAACGGCGGCTCGCCTATCACCGGCTACACTGTCACCTGTGGTCCGGGCGCTTTCAGCGCCAACGGCACAGCCTCGCCTTTGACTGTTACGGGACTCACCAACGGCACTACTTACACCTGCTCGGTAACCGCAACAAATGCCATCGGAACCAGTGCTCCATCGGCCACTGTTAACGTGATGCCGGTCGTCGCCGCCACCGCTCCCGGCGCTCCCACCATCAGCACAGCGACACCGGGCAATGGCCAGGCGACGATTTCCTTCACGCCACCCGCTTCCAACGGCGGCTCGCCCATCACCGGCTACACCGCTACCTGCAATCCAGGGGCGTTCAGCACCAGCGGCGCGGCCTCGCCTCTTACCGTTACAGGGCTTACTAATGGAACTACCTACATCTGCTCGGTGACTGCCACCAATGCCATTGGTACAGGGCCTGCATCGGCTACGGTGAATGTCACGCCGCTCGTTGCGCCGCAGTGCTACTCCGCCCCCTCCGCCACCGGCAGCGGCAGCGTTAACGCCTGCTTCACCGGCGGCGGGGCGACCTGTACCTACGAAACGTCGCGCTTCATCGCCGCGCCGCCGGGCACATTGCCGGTTCCACCCACCACGCCGGGCCCGGGCATCGTGTTCCCGCATGGCTTGTTTGATTTCTTGGCCCTCGGCTGCACTGCGGGCAGCACGCTGAGCTTCACCATCACCTACCCGAGCGCCCTAGCCGCGGGCACGCAGTACTGGAAGTATGGCCCCACTCCAAGCAACGCCACGCCACACTGGTATGTGTTGCCTGCCACCATCGCCGGCAATACCGCGACTTTCACCATTACCGATGGCGGCATGGGCGATGACGATCTTCTCGCCAACGGCGAAATCGTCGATCAGGGCGGACCGGGTGGCGGACCAGGCGGAGGAGCGGCTACCTCCGTTCCCACGCTGTCCGAGTGGGCGATGGTATTGCTAGCGCTGTTGTTATTGGGAATCACGGCGCACCGCTACCGCGTGGTGAAATGTTAGATATCGCATGGCGTAGCAGGGGTTGATAAGACAGGACCGAACGAGTTCGGCCCTACCCCCACCACAGCGAATATTTTTGTGACCGATAGGAGGATGTCATGCGTCATCACAAATGGCTAGGGTCACGTTGGGTTAGTTGGGTTAGTTGGGTTACGCGATAAAGCCGCTAACCCAACCTACCTGAAAAAAATACCCGCGCATGCGGGCATATTGGGTGGGCAAAGTTGGCGCAGGTATCTCCTGCGTCCTCGTTCGCCCAGTGTGGGCGGGGAACACCCGCACACACTTTTTCAACTTGTGTATTTCACGCTGCCGCCAGCATACACGACCATTCCTTACGGATTGATGACAAACATTGCGGCGTCATTGCTCAACACGCACGCTACTGGCGGCAGGCCGTATTTTTTTCAGTTCGGCAAGCACTATGGAGGGCGTGAGAATTTCGGGAAGCACCAGCGGCGGCGCGGCGCCGGAGTACAGCACATACAGCGGCACGGCATTGCGTCCGAATTCGGCCAATGCGGCGGTGATGGCGGGGTCCTGGTTGGTCCAGTCATGTAGGTTGGGTTAGCGGCTTTATCGCGTAACCCAACAATCCCAATCTACAACCCCCACGGATGGGCTATACACTTTGACGCATCAAAGAGCGGACAACAGGCTTTCGTAGGGGATGTGCAGCCCGTCGTGCAGTCGTTTGACCATTTGCAGACTGAGCCGACGCTTATGGTTCAGCACTTCGGAAACACGACCGCTTGAGCCGATGTAGGACTCAAGGTCTTTTTGGGTGAGACCTTGTTGCTCCATTCTGAATTTAATCCAACTCATCCCCGCCCCGATCAGGACTAGGGCAAGCTTCGCGGGAATGGCGAATCGAACCTGTTCCGAGGTGTCTGCCTGGCCGATTATCCCGCCTGCATTCGTTTCGCACCACAATGCGTGCGCTTCGTCGCAATATCCGGCTGCCGCGTATTTGAGCCACTTACAATGCTCCCACCTCTATTTACATCCGAAAGGACACGAATGAAACGCCTACTGTTCATCAGTTTTCTTGGCTTCGCTTCCATTACCGCTGCGCAGACCTTTAATATCCAGCCTTCCAATCCGGTACTCGCTGGCGAACCAGTAACGATTTCTCTGACTGGTCTTCCACGCAATGCCGAGGTGAAAATCACCGCTGAACGAGTGGTCGCTGCTCTTGCCAAGCCCGATAAGCGTTTGTTATACCGCGCCAGCGCGACCTACAGCACGGATGCGAACGGCAAGCTGGATCTCGCTACGGCTGCGCCGAAGTCTGGCGCTTACATGGGCGCAGATATTCGCGGCCTGTTTTGGTCGATGGTCCCGACGGCTGCTGAGGTTCCCGCAGAGCGCAAAACCATGCAGATCGCATTCTCCGCGACGCACGGCGACAAGGTGCTGACGAGCGCCACTCTTGAATTCATCAATTCACTGCCCGAGGTCATGGTCGAGAAAGTAGAGAAATTTCCAGGCGCACTATTTGCGTCGTTGCCCGGCAAGGTAAAACGTCCAGCTATCATCGTTCTGGGCGGCTCTGAAGGCGGCGCTTCGACCGCACGCAACACGCCACCACAGTTGGCCTCACGTGGATTTGCAGTACTTGGTCTGCCATATTATTCGCCGCCGAAATGGCCCAAGTTTGAGCGCGAGATTGCAGAGCTGCCAGCAGCATTCGCCGACATTCCGGTCGAGCAGCTTAACACCGCCTACGAGTGGTTAAAGACCCGCGACGATGTAGACCCATCGAGAATCGCAATCTACGGCGTTTCCAAGGGCGCTGAATTCGCACTCATCGCCGCCAGCATTTACCCTTGGATAACTGCGGTCGTGGCCACAGTGCCGACGGACGTGGTCTGGGAAGGCTGGGGCCCAGGAACTGTACCAGGCCAGAGCGCATCGTTTTCGCTCAATGGCAAAGCGTTACCGTTCGTGCCGTACCAGGACATGACTAAAGAGTTAGACGGATTCAAAACCGGCAGCGAGGTGCGGCTACGTCGTCCTCAGGACAATGGCCGCGCAGCCAATCCCGCTGCTGCCGTGAAGGCGCGCATCGCAGTTGAAAAATTCAAGGGCGCGCTGATTGTGATTGGCGCGCACGATGACCACGTTTGGGCCTCAGGCATGATGGCGCAGATCATCGCAGAAAAGCGTGCCGAATTCGGACTAGAAACCCTCGTGCTGATTTATCTCGACGCCGGACACTACCTTTCCGGCGATGGTTGGGGGCCGACCACGCAGTACAACGCCGCGCCCCTCAAAAGTGGCGGCACGCCTGAAAGCACTGCGCGGGCGCAAGCCGATGCATATCCGAAAATGATTGCTTTCTTGAAGCGCACGCTAGCAATGAATCCTTAGCGGCTATCGTCTGTGCGCCTTTTGGCGTCAGTGCTCAACACGCACGGCACTGGGGACTGGCCGTATTTTTTTAAGTTCGGCAAGCACCACCGAAGGTGTGAGAATTTCCGGAAGCACCAGCGGCGGCGCGGCGCCGACGTACAGCACATACAGCGGCACGGCATTGCGCCCGAACTCGGCCAATGCGGCGGTGATGGCGGGGTCCTGGTTGGTCCAGTCGGCCTTGAGGGGCACGATATCCAGAGCGGCAAACTCCTGCACCACTGCGGCGTTTTGCAAGGCGACGCGCTTGTTCAACTGGCAGGTGATACACCACGCCGCAGTGAAATCGACAAACACTGTCTTGCCTTGGGCGCGCAGTTGTTCAAGCCGCGCTTTGGAATAGGGCTGCCAGGCAAGCTCTCCCGGCTTTGACGCAGGGTCACCCTGGGCGCTGGCGGCAGGGGCCTGGGAGGCGTCGGGCCACGCCAACACGATGCCGCCCACCAGCAGGACGAGGGTGACGACATAGACGAACTTGCTGCCGGCCCTGCCCCAACGCCCGTACACCCACGCAGCGATGGCGACCAGCAACAGGCCGGCGAGCAAGTGCATGACGGCATCGTTGCCGCGTTGTACGCCCAGCACCCAGGCGAGCCACACCACCGTGGCAAACAGCGGGAAGGCCATGAACTGCTTGAAAGTCTCCATCCACGCGCCGGGCTTGGGCAACCATTTGCGCCCGGCGGGGAAGAACGCCAGCAGCGTGAGCGGCGCCGCCATGCCGAACGCCAGGGCGGTGAACACCAGGATAGCTACTGCCGGAGGCTGCGATAAAGTAAAGCCCAGTGCAGATCCCATGAAAGGTGCAGTGCACGGCGTGGCCACCAGCGTGGCGAGCACGCCGGAAAAAAACGCTTCCGAGTAAATACCCTTGGCGTTGATATCACCTGCGGCGTTTTGCAGCCGTGCGCCAACTTCAAACACGCCGACAAGATTGAGCGCCATGAGCATGAACAGAATCGCCAGCGCGGTGACAAAGCCGGGAGATTGCAACTGAAACCCCCAGCCCAAAGCCTGACCTCCTGCGCGCAACACCAGCAGCACACCGGCCAGCGCCCAGAATGACACCACCACACCGCTAAGAAACACCAGGCCCTGGGTGCGCAGCAGGCGCGGATTTTCGCCAGCAACGCGCACGAAGCTCATGACCTTGATGCCGAGCACCGGAAACACGCAAGGCATGAGATTGAGAATCAGCCCACCGATGAAAGCGAAGACCAGCGCGAGCCACAGGCTGAGGTCGTTGGCCGACGGCTTGGAGGAGACCGCCGACGCAACCCCGGATGAAACGGAAGGAGGCGTCGGCGAAACATCCGTCGTGGAAGACGATAACAGTGACGACAACGTCGCGGGCGCAGGCGTTATGCTTGCCGCTGGCAGCATTTTCACCGCAGGCTGGCCAGGATCGGCGCCGACCTGAATCGCCTTGCCCGCGAAGCTGCCCCAGCCGTTGGGAGACACCAGCACGCCTGCCAACTCCTTTAAATCTGCGGGAAGCGGCTCGGCAAGCGGCACGCTGAGAATATAGTCGTTGCCGCGTTGGACTAACGTTTGCGGTGCGGCATTTTCGATGACGTTATCGCGGAATGGATAGAATGCCAGCCCGGCAAGCGCACCCTTGAAATTCCCAGGCGCGGTGATACGGATGAGCGCTTGTTTGCCTTGAACGCTTGAGGCGGTTTTCCAGTCAGTGAGTTTCACTGCATGCGCGGCGCGTGCGCTGACAAAGTCACTCTGCCAGCGCGAAAAACTCCCAGCGGTGGTGCTTACCGGCAACGTCAGGCTCAAGTCGCCGTTCTCGGGAATACATACGTCCTTGCACACCAGCCACTCCGCCCTGGCGCCGAGTTTCACCTCGTTACCGGCTTTAATAGTGGAAGGCGGCGTGATCGTGGTGAGCAAGAAAACTTCACCTTCAAAACCAAAATTCATCAAGGGGCCAAGCGGCAGCTTTTGTGGATAAGGCCATTGAATGGTGTCGGCCTGATAGCCTTGCGGCAGGCTCCACGCGATGCGTGTGGGCAAGCCCGAGTCGCCGGGGTTGCGCCAGTAGGTGTGCCAGTGTTCCTGCATTTTGAGACGCAAGGCGACACTAAACGGCTTGCCCGGTTCGATGGCGGTTTTTTCGGACACCAGTTCGGCCTCGACGTGTTCGGTCTTGACAACGGCGGCATGAGCGTGGGGCAACGCAGCCCACAAAACGACGAGGGAAAACACAGCAAAACGCAAGAGGGACGATGGCATTGGTAGAATGAGAGTCTATTGGAATTGAATGGGTGGAGGTCGCAGTTTTTGAGTCAGGCTGCGCCACTAAGTTCGCCGCCGGGAATAAATTAGCAAAGTCATTTTACGCCACCGAGTTCCGCCACTGAGGTCATATGCTCTGGATCAAATCTTTCCACATCATTTTCATGGTCGCCTGGTTCGCCGGGTTGTTCTATCTGCCGCGGCTGTTTGTCTATCATGTTCAGGCGACAGACCCGCTCAGCATAGAGCGCTTCAAGATTATGGAGCGCAAGCTGTTTTTCGGCATCATGACGCCATCCATGGTGATAACACTGGCGTTGGGGCTGTGGCTGTGGCTGGCGTACGGATTCTCCGGTGGATGGCTGCACGCCAAGCTGGCGCTGGTGTTGGCCCTGGTGGGACAGCATGGGTATCTCTACAAGCTGATGCGCGACTTTAAGCACGACCGTAACCAGCATGGTCATGTTTTTTTCCGTTGGCTGAATGAAATCCCCACACTGCCGCTGCTGATCGCCATTGTGATTCTGGTGGTAGTGAAACCCTTCTGAAAAGCCTCAACATGACTGAACATTTCTTTGCCCCCTGCGCGCGCGGCCTTTCCGCCGTGCTTGCTGAAGAACTCAATGCACTCGGCGCGCTAACGGTGCAGGCGCATGAGGCGGGGTGCTCGTTCTCCGGGCCTTTCGAGCTGTGTTACGCCGTCAATCTACATAGCCGCATTGCCAGCAGGGTGTTGTGGGGCCTGACGCGCCTGGCGTATCGCAATGAGGACGACATTTTCAATGCCGCACTGGCTCTGCCTTGGCACACCTGGTTTGCTGTGCAGCACACCATCAAGGTGGAGACTAACGCGCAGCGCTGCCCGCTCAAGAGCATCGATTTCATTACGCTGCGCATCAAAGACGCGGTGTGTGACCGTTTCCGCAATGAATGCGGCGCACGCCCTTCAGTCGAAACGCAGTCGCCCGACATACGCATACACGCTTTTCTCGACGCGACGCACGCCACGATTTATCTCGACACCAGTGGCGCGGCGCTATTCAAGCGCGGCAAGCGCGACCATGCCGGCGCTGCGCCGCTGAAGAAAAATCTCGCTGCGGGCATTCTCAAACTTTCCGGGTGGGTTCCCGGCAAACCCTTGCTCGATCCCATGTGCGGCAGCGGCACGTTTCTGATCGAGGCGGCGGAAATGGCGCTCAAGCGTGCACCGGGACGCGAGCGTGATTTCGCTTTTCAGAAATTGAGCAACTTCAATGCGGGCGCATGGAACAAGCTCGTCACCGCAGCGCGCGCGGCGGAAATTGCGCCGCACGAGTTACCCATTTTTGGTTCCGATCTGTATGGCTATGCGCTGAGCGACAGCAAGGCCAATATAGCGGCGATGGGATTGGAGGGCTGCGTGATGCTCAAGCAGGCTAATGTGATCGAGCTTTCCGCGCCCGCGCCAGAGGGTGTGCTGGTGACCAACCCGCCCTATGGCGAGCGCCTGGGAGAGCAGCAAGACCTCGCGCAGCTTTATCCCCAGTTGGGTGACGTACTGAAGCGCAAATTCGCCGGCTGGAATGCCTATATTTTTTCCGCCGATACCCAGTTGCCCAAACTGATGCGCCTCACGGCGAGCAAACGCACGCCGCTGTTTAACGGCAAGCTCGAGTGCCGTTTGTATGAATACAAGATTATCGCTGGCAGTAACCGCAAGTAATTATTTAATGATCTCGAGGTGATCGAGACTGGCGGAAAGATCCTCGCCTTTCTTGGAGGTTCTGCTTTCGAGTTTGATTTTGAGGCGCAGATCGTTGACCGAATCGGCGCTGCGCAGCGCGTCCTCATAGGAAATCAGCCCCTCCTCGTAAAGATCGAACAGCGACATGTCGAACGTCTGCATGCCGAGTTCTCTGGAGCGCTTCATGATTTCCTTGATTTCCTGCACCTCGCCCTTGAAAATTAATTCCGAAATCAACGGCGAGTTGAGCATGACTTCAATGGCGGCGACGCGGCCCTTGCCCTCTTTCATGGGAAGCAGGCGTTGCGAAACAAACGCCTTGAGGTTGAGCGACAAATCCATCAGCAACTGCTGGCGCCGCTCTTCAGGGAAGAAGTTGATGATGCGATCCAATGCCTGGTTGGTTGAATTGGCGTGCAAGGTTGACATGCACAGGTGGCCGGTTTCAGCGAAGGCAATGGCATAGTCCATGGTTTCGCGGTCGCGGATCTCGCCGATCAGGATCACATCGGGCGCCTGACGCAGCGTGTTCTTGAGCGCCGCAAACCAGCTTTCGGTATCGACGCCGACTTCGCGCTGCGTAATGACGCAATTGTTATGCTCGTGCACATACTCGACCGGATCTTCGATGGTGATGATATGTCCATAGCTGTTCTCGTTGCGATAGCCAATCATGGCGGCGAGCGAAGTCGATTTGCCCGAGCCCGTGCCGCCGACGAAAATCACCAGGCCGCGCTTGGTCATGGCGACATCCTTGAGCACAGAAGGCAGCTTAAGGTCCTCAAGCTTGGGAATTTGTGTGGTGATGGTGCGCAGCACCAGACCGCAACGCCCCTGTTGCACAAAGGCATTGACGCGAAAGCGACCGATGTTGGCCGGGCTGATGGCGAAATTACATTCCTTGGTCGCCTCGAATTCCGCCGTTTGCTTGTCGGTCATGATAGAGCGCGCGATTTCCGACGTATGGATCGGCGACAGACTGGACTGCGCCACCGGCGTAATTTTGCCGTCGATTTTCATCGCCGGAGGGAAGCCCGCCGTAAGAAAAAGATCGGACGCCCTTTTGGCGATCATCGCGCGCAAAAGATCGTGGACAAATTTTAGTGACTGTTCGCGTTCCATTTGTAACTCCTTAGTCAACCGATGAAGCTGTCTTTGCTCGACGCCTTGTTGCGCGCCTCGGCAACGCTGACGACATTACGCTTGACCATATCCATGAGGCACTGATCCATGGTCTGCATGCCAATATTCTGTCCGGTCTGGATGGACGAATACATTTGCGCCACCTTGTTTTCGCGGATCAGGTTGCGTATAGCCGGCGTGCCGATCATGATTTCGTGCGCGGCGACGCGCCCGCTGCCGTCCTTGGTCTTGAGCAGCGTTTGCGAGATCACGGCGCGCAGCGATTCGGACAACATGGCGCGTATCATTTCTTTTTCCGCCGCCGGGAATACGTCGATGATGCGATCCACCGTCTTGGCGGCCGAGCTGGTGTGCAGCGTACCGAACACCAGGTGGCCGGTTTCCGCCGCAGTCATGGCGAGGCGGATGGTTTCCAGGTCGCGCATCTCGCCCACCAGGATGATGTCCGGGTCCTCACGCAGCGCCGATCTGAGCGCGTTGGCGAACGACAGGGTATGCGGCCCCACTTCGCGTTGATTGACCAGACACTTCTTGCTTTCATGCACAAATTCTATCGGGTCTTCCACCGTGAGAATATGCCCATGTTCTATATCGTTGACATGGTTCACCATCGCCGCCAGGGTGGTCGATTTTCCCGAGCCGGTCGGGCCGGTTACCAGCACCATGCCGCGCGGCTGGTTGGCGATTTCGGCAAAGATTTTCGGTGCGTTGAGCTCCTCCAGCGATAAAACCTTGGAGGGAATGGTGCGCATCACCGATCCCGCGCCGCGTTGATGCACGAAGGCGTTGACGCGAAAGCGCGCCAGGTTGGGGATTTCGAAGGAAAAGTCGCACTCGAGGCTTTCCTCGTATTGCTTGCGCTGTCCGTCGTTCATGATGTCATACACCATGCCGTGGACATCTTCGTGCGTGAGCGCCGGAACATTAATGCGGCGGATATCGCCGTGCACACGTATCATGGGCGGCAACCCGGCTGAAAGATGCAGGTCGGAAGCTTTGTTCTTGACGCCAAAGGCGAGTAATTCAGCGATTTCCATTATAATTCTTTCGCGTAAATGTCATTCTCATTATGTCTCTAATCGCTGCCAACTTGCAAGCTGTCAAGACGCGCATTGACGCAGCATTGCAAGCCGCTATTGGCGCGCCGCGCCGTAGCGTGACGCTGGTAGCGGTAAGCAAGACCCAACCCGCAGTCAATATCCGCAGCGCTTTTGCCGCCGGTCAACGCGTCTTCGGCGAAAACTATGTGCAGGAAGCGCTCGCCAAACGTGAAGCGCTGGCCGACCTGGAAATCGAATGGCACTTCATCGGGCCGATTCAAAGTAATAAAGCGAAACTCATCGCCCAGCATTTCGACTGGGTGCACGGCGTGGAGCGCCTCAAGGTGGCGGAAATATTTTCACGCAACCGGCTAGCAGGGCAGCCGCCCCTCAAGGTGTGCGTCCAGGTTAACGTCAGCGGTGAAGGCTCGAAAAGCGGCGTCAGCCCAGATGCGGCGGCCGAGCTATGCCGGCAAGTCGCCTTGCTGCCGCAACTGCACCTGCGCGGCTTGATGACGATTATCGAAAATACCCCCGATCCCTTGGCGCAACGCGCACAGTTCCGTATGCTGCGGGAATTGGCTGCGCGTATCACGGCTTGCGGCATCGCACTCGATACCTTGTCGATGGGTATGACGCAGGATTTTGAAATCGCTATTGCCGAAGGCGCAACCATGGTGCGCATCGGTACGGCGATTTTTGGTTCCAGATGAAAGATTGTATGAAAATAGCCTTCATAGGCGGCGGCAACATGGCGGGCGCCATTATCGGCGGATTGCTGGTCAAGGGCTTTGCTAAGGCGCAATTCCACGTCGTCGAAGTCAATGCCGAGCGACGGCGCGAACTGCAAGCCATCCTGGGCGTCAGCACTGCAGCAGCGGCGGACGCTGCGCTTTGCGCCTGTGAGGTGGTGGTGTTAGCCGTCAAGCCGCAACACATGCGCGCAGCAGCGCAAAGCCTGGCGGCGCACCTTGGCACGCAATTGGTCATCAGCATCGCTGCGGGCATAGGGCTAGCCGATCTGAGCCGCTGGCTGGCGGGAAACCAAAATCTGGTGCGTGTCATGCCCAATACGCCTGCGTTGATACACGCCGGGATAACCGGCATGTATGCCTTGCCGTCGGTCACTGCGGCGCAGCGCAAACTCGCGGCGACGCTGCTTGAAGCTGTCGGGGAAATCCTCTGGTTCGATGATGAGTCGCAGCTCGATGGTGTGACGGCGGTTTCCGGCAGCGGGCCGGCTTATGTGTTTTATTTTATCGAGGCGCTGCAACGCGCGGCGCAGCAACTCGGCATGACGCCTGAACAGGCGCGCAAACTCGCGCTGCAAACCTTCCTGGGCGCCAGCCGCCTGGCGGCGCAAAGCGAACAAAGCCCGGCCACGCTGCGCGCCCAGGTCACATCCAAGGGCGGCACAACGGAAAGCGCCCTGGCCGTCATGGAACAAGCCGGACTACAAGCGCAATTCGTCACAGCGATTAAAGCTGCAGCAGCGCGCTCCAAAGAGCTGGGCACAGAGTTCGGCAAGGATTGAGGCAATGCTTTTAACCAATGCGCTCGCTTATCTGCTGCAAACTCTCTTCCACTTGTTTGTTCTGGCCACCCTGTTGCGTTTTTATATGCAGGCATTACGCGCGCCGTTTCGTAATCCGCTGGCGCAGTTTGTGGCAGCGCTTACCGATTTTGCAGTAAAACCGCTGCGCCGCGTAATCCCCGGATTAATGGGTTTAGATCTGGCTTCGTTTCTGCTGGCGTGGCTGGTGGAATTTATCCTCTTAATACTGCTGTACCTGATAAAGTACGGCACGACTTTGCCGTCGGACGGTGTGGCGGTGTTGTTGCCGGTGTTATTGCTGCTAGCGCTCGTATGGCTGCTGCGTCTCTCCATATATTTGCTGATTGGCGCGGTTTTTATCCAGGCTATCCTGTCCTGGTTCAGTCCTTATCATCCGATTGCTCCCTTTTTTGACGCGCTGACACGCCCTTTTCTCAAGCCCTTGCGGCGCTTTATTCCGCTGGTGGGGGGAGTTGATCTGTCCGGCTTGGTGATGTTAATCATTTGCCAGCTAATTCTGATACTGCCTATCGTCTGGCTTGAATTGGCGGTGGAGAGCATGCTCGGGGCTGGCGGCGCATTGAAATTAATGTAAACTACTGACGTAGCACAAAAAATCCAGTGTCTGACAAATGTAGGGAAGCGCTGAGCAAACCCTGATTTGTCATTCCCGCTCAGTTACGTAACCGCGCGGGAATCCATTTTCTTGTAGGGAATCAAAGTGGAGTTTGATCCGTTAAGCACGACACGCTTCGAAAACGAAATCGCGCGCTACAACCGTTGGCGCGAAGATTTGTCGCGTTCCGTGCAGGGCTATCACGACTGGCTTGAGCGCACCAATCAGCTCGATGTACAGCAGTCGATCCGTTTTTTTGATCTGCTCGAAAATCTCAACCGCGGGCGCCTGCTGCTGGCCTTTCTCGCAGAATTTTCGCGCGGCAAATCCGAGCTTATCAACGCGCTGTTTTTCTCCAGTTTCAAAGAGCGTCTGTTGCCATCGGACGTAGGGCGCACCACCATGTGCCCCACGGAGATTTTTCACGACCCCAACGAAGAGCCGTATCTGAAATTGCTTTCGGTTGAGACGCGCTATCGCGACGAATCCATCGCCCAGCTCAAGAACATGCCGGTGGAATGGAGCAAAGTGCGCCTCAATATTGACTCGCCATCGCAAATGCGCGAAGCGCTCAAATCGCTGGCCGACACCAAGCGCGTCTACTCGCTGGACGCGCGCATGATGGGCCTGATCCCGATGTTCGACGACAGCGGCAACGCCCCGGCCGAAGACGAGATTGTCGAAGTACCTGCATGGCGCTATGCGGTGATCAACTATCCGCATCCCTTGCTCACCAACGGTCTGTCAGTGCTCGACACGCCTGGCCTCAATGCGCTCGGCCTTGAACCCGAATTGACCCTGTCCACCGTGCCCAATGCGCACGCCATATTGTTCCTGCTGTCGATAGACACCGGTGTCACCAAAAGCGATTTGGAAATCTGGGAGCGCTACGTAAAAAGCGGGCTGCCGGCCAAGATCGCCGTGCTCAATAAAATTGATCTGATGTGGGATGAGCTCAAGACGCCGCAGGAAGTCGATGCCGGTATTGCGCGCATGATGGAAACCACCAGCCAGGTGCTGGGCTTGCCGCAGGAAAAAGTGTTCGCCGTATCCGCACAAAAAGCCTTGCTGGGACGCATCAAAGAAGATCCCGACCTGACCACGCGCAGCGGCATCGCGCGTCTGGAGCGTTATCTGGCCGACGAAATCATCCCCATCAAGCGCCAGTTGCTCGCCAAGGCCGTCATCAACGATATCGGCGCGATGATGATAACCAGCCGCTTGAGCATCATGCGGCGCCTGGAAAGCAACCAGAAAGCGCTCAACGATCTCGCCTCGGTGCAAGGCAAGGGGCGCGAATTGATGGTGCAACTGTGGGCCAAGATCACCGAAGAAAAAAATGCCTACAACTCTGCGCTGGCCGAGTACAAAGTCAACAAGATGCAGTTCAATCAAAAGCGTAATGCGTTGACGGACATGCTCAACCAGAACAAGCACGACATGCTGTGCATGCGCAGCATGCAGGCCATCGACGATTCCTGGACCACGGTGGGATTGACGCGCGGCATGCGCGAGCTGATCAAGCTCATGAACAAGGAATTCGACGCCGTCGTTGCTGCGGGAGAAGACATCAAGAAGCTGATGGCTTCGGTGTACAACACCTTCCACGTCAAGTTCGGCTTTGAAAAAATGGATTTTCCATCGCTCGAATTCGATTTGCCACGCGCCAAATTGCAACTGCTGATGCATCAAACCGAAGAATTCTGCAAAGACCCGGTGAACGTCGTGATGACGGAAAAGCGTTTCCTCATCAAGCGCTTCTATAACCGTTTGGTGGAACAAGCGCGCCACATTTACTCCATCGCGCGCGCCGACGCCGAGCGCTGGATCACCATCGTGCCGCTGCCGCTCGAAACGCAGATCCGCGATCACAAAAATCACTTGCAGGAACGCCTCGATTCACTCACCAAAATCAACGAGCGCAATGGTTCGGTCGGCGAGGAAGTGGCAAAACTCAACACCGCGCGGCAAGAGCTGATGAACCAGTTTCAGATGATTAACGGCTTAATCAAGAAGGTCAAAGAGATCGGGCCGTCACCGCAGTAGTGCGCGGGGTACGGCTTGCGCGCCCTACAGAATCCGACAGTAGGCATGCATATCCATCTCGTTCCCAACCGCAGCTCGCCTCCTGCGGTGCTGTTGCGTGAGTCCTTTCGCGAAGGTGCGTAAGCGCACGCTGGCCAATCTCTCCAGTTTACCGATGGCGCAAGCCAATCGCTCGGTGCTGCGTGGCGAGCAGATGTGCCCCGTCGCGCAATGCTTCGCGATCACAGCATGAGGCGTTGCACTCCGGTGGCAATAAACTTAAACACTAGGCCGATGCATTGGGTTTGACCAGCGACTATCTGCCCATTTTTTTACGATGAAGTAGCTTCGGGCACTGGCCAGATAAGGCGCTGCAACTAGATGATTACTTGCACTGGGCAAGAATGTATTCGACCGACGCCTTCACATCTACATCAGACGCCGCGCCACCCCTGGGCGGCATAACGTCCTTGCCCTTGATGACTGATGCCGTCAAGGCAGCGGGACCGGTCTTCTTCAGCGTCGCGCACGCCGCCGCATCGCCTAGCTTGAACGCTTTCAGGATCCCCGCTTTGTGGCAGGCCGCACAGGACTTTTCATAAACTGCCTTGCCGTCTGCGGCGGCAACAGTCTGGCTGATAGCAAACAGCATGGTTAATGCTATAGAACTAAATATCGCGTGTTTCATGTTTTCTCCTAATGGTAAAAAAATTGTTTTGCCTAAATTTGACCCCGTGCCAGCGTCATAGGGTGTAATAAAGCGCAATATTCCGAGGGCTTGCTGGTCAAGGTAACTTAACTGCCTTGATGTCTGCAGCGGCGCCTAAGCCCAAACTGCGGATGAACGAAACGTGGTGACCGCGCGTGGTAATGTTATCGTCATGCACAGCGAAACCGACACTGTAGACGCCGCCTTCTTTTAAAGTCTTATCGTCATCGTTGGCAAGACCCAGAGGGCGGATAAGCACGACGGTCCACATGCCGTCTTTCCAACTAGAGATGGCGTTATTGTCGGCGGCTGATCCCTTGGCGTCTTCGCGGCTGGTGATATAGTCGGGAATCATGTCGCCCTCTTTCCAGTCAGCGCTGGGATCAAACGGCACGGCGTTCTGCTCGCGAATCAGGAAATGCTCGCCCTTGTGCAGTTGCTCGGCGGTGATCGATTTGTAGCCGACTTTTTTCTGATCCCACATGAACTTGGGGGCATGCGTCTTGGCGTCGGCATTGCCGCCAAACATGTTCTTGCCTGCATCCGAATTACGGTATTCGAGAACATAACCGTCATCGGCCATGCCCACCGCATGCGAGCGATGCGCGCGCCACTGGATCAGATCAACGAATTCGCCGGAGGCTTTGATCTTGGCGATTTCATCGAGCGACTTGCCGGTTTTCCAGTCAGACGGATTGGTGCGCGAGGCCGGCAAGTACTTGCGCAAATCGTTCTGCTTGATAGCCGCCAGCAGCGGATTGGCGTTGGCATCTTCTTTCGTGGCGAAGTGGGGCATGTCGCGCGAGCCATCGTGGCAGGTCAGCCAGCAGCCCTGCTTGGAGAACCCCGGCACTTTGCCGTCGTCAATCATGACTGTCATGCGGTCTTCGTAAATGCCGGGCTGTGCGCCTTCCTGCACTACCTTATCGAGCTTGGGATAGCCATAGACTTTCCATTCCTTGCCGTCGAAACGTAAATACTGGTGTTCGGTTCCAGGAAACGGGTTCTGGGTCTTCCACTGAAAACGAAAGTAAGCATTCTTGGCGTCGTATGCAGCCTGCACTTTGAGATCGATAGAACCGTTTTTGCCCTTGACCGGCGTCGGCTCTAGCGGCCCCGCCTTTACCAGCTTGTCGCCGAGAGCCTTTTCCCCGTTAATATGGCATACGGTACAGGCCTGCCCAAGCCGCATTCGGCGCCTTTGTGATCTTTGCGCAACCATTCGTACGAGGATTGACCGGGATAGAAAAGCGCCACTGAATTGACGGGAATTTTTTCCCAGTTGATCGTAGCCGGATCGGCCGCCATTGCAGACGCTGCAGTGAGGGCGCTAAGCCCTAATATCAATGCGATGTTTTTCATGGCAATATCTTTCATTAGAATTCCGTTTTTGAAGCGTTCTATCCGAATTCGGCTCGCTTGGGAATACCTGACGCGAGCCTTTGCAATAATCCAGTGACACCTTATTCCTTAAGTACGATTGACGCTTGATACATATCAAAGCCACGCTGCTTTTTCAATGAATAATGACGCAGCGCACCTTCCTGGTCACAAGAAAGCGCTGCAATTGATTTCTGATGCCAATCTGTCATCATGTGTCTCGTCTCAAAATGAAAAGCTTTCAAGTACTTTTTTGAGCGACTTTCGGGCGCTGGCGGTCTCTACCCGATTTCCCCGCTTACCTATGAATGGCGCATCTTTAAAGGAGTATTGCCTGTGGAACATAATGCACCCTCTTCAGTAACCTGGGGAGTATTCGAACAAAGAGAAGAAAATCGACGCTCGCTGTTTTCAAATGTGTGGTCACAGTTAGTGCCCAAGGTTTTTAAGGATGTCCCGCGCTACTATCGTCCAGGAAACATCGTTGCGAGCTTGGGCTTGTGGGAACTGTGGGCCTGGCAGTTCGGGAGAACGGTAAAACTGCGTCCGCACTATAAAGTTCTTGATGTTTGTGCGGGGACCAATGATGTGGGGGTCAGGCTCTTGAAAAGTGAGCCCGGCATTTTCGTCACCGCTATTGACCGCAGCCATGAAATGCAGGAAGAAGGACAGCGCAGGGCGCAAAAGAACGGTCTGCACATAGCCAGCATTATTCACGACGTTCACGAACTGCCCTTTGCGGACAACTCATTCGATGTGGTCACGCTTCAGGCCGCCTCGCGCCATCTGCAAATGGACAAGGTGCTACCCGAGATTCTTCGCGTGCTCAAGCCTGGCAGTTTTTTCTATCACTGTGACATGCTCAAGCCGACCAGCCCGATTGTCG
>JAYWAM010000356.1:0-8351 GCA_043782425.1 Betaproteobacteria bacterium | reverse complement strand
TCACATGGTAGACAGCGCCGGGAAACTCGATTCGCAGGGGACGGGCCATGAGCGCAGTTTACTGCATTGAGACGCAAAATGGAAGACGTGACCCCTTGTTGACCCCACGTTTGACCCCACGTTTTTAATTTTGAGCATATCGTCTTTCGTTAAATTGGACAGTAGTGTTAGTATTTACAGGGTGATGAAACGTGTCTATACCTTGCAGGGCGCGTTGTCTGCTGCATTTGGCAACCGTTTCGCAGGCGCATGGCTTGCTCTGCGCGAATCCCCTTGTTAAACCTCTCTCCTCTTCCGCCATTGCGGGGGAGGGAGTAAACCATAATGCTTCCCAACCCCAAACAACCCATAGGCGTATTCGATTCCGGTATCGGCGGGCTCACCGTAGTGCGCGCCTTGATGGAGCGCCTGCCGTTTGAAAACATCGTTTACTTCGGCGACACGGCGCGTGTTCCCTATGGCGTGAAATCGGTGGAAACCATCACCCATTACACCGCTCAGATCACTGAGTTTCTGCTGCAAAAGCAGGTCAAGATACTGATCATCGCGTGCAATACCATAGCCGCTGTTGCCGCGCAAAGTGTACGCGACTTATCGCCGGTGCCGGTGCTGGACGTGATCGAAGCCGGCGCGCTATCGGCCGTGGGCGCCACGCGCAGCAAGCAGATCGGCGTCATCGGTACTCCCACCACCATCAACAGCAACGCTTACGCGCGCGCCATCCACGCCATGTTGCCCGATGCACGCGTCTATTCTCATGCCTGCCCGCTGTTCGTGCCTCTGGTGGAGGAAGGCTGGCTCGACCACGAGGCCACGCGCCTCACTGCACTCGAATATCTCAAGCCGGTGCTGGCAGAGCATATCGATACGCTGGTGCTGGGCTGCACCCACTACCCGTTGCTGAAACCGCTTTTGCAGAACGTCATGGGTAGCGGCGTGAAGCTGGTCGATTCCGCCGAGGCTATGGCCACGCGCGCCGCCGCACTGCTGGCAGAAATGCATCTGGCCAACCCCGGTCGCACGCCGCCGCACAGCGAATTTTTCGTAACCGATTTGCCGGTGAAATTTCAAACCATAGGCGAACGCTTTATGGGGCGTTCGCTGCATTCAGTGCAGGTGGTGAAATGGTAAGCGCCGTTAGTCACGCAGATGCTGCGCCTCAAATTCCTCCGTCGGTAATGCCGGGCTGAAATGAAATCCCTGGTATTCATCGCAGCCGAGCATTTTTAGCGCGGTGAACTGCTCGCTGGTTTCCACCCCTTCGGCCACCACGCGCAGACGCATGCTGTGGCTCATGGCGACGATGGCGCGGATGATGACTTCATCGTTGGGATCGACGACGATGTCGCGCACGAACGAGCCGTCGATTTTTACGCTGTCCACCGGCAGCTTCTTCAAATAATATAGCGATGAATAACCGGTGCCGAAATCGTCTATCGAAAGGCTGATGCCGCGCTCGCCGATGCGGCTGAGCAGCGTGACTTTTTCTTCGATGTTGTGCATGAGCAGGCTTTCAGTCAGTTCCAGCTCCAGGAAGCGTGCATTCAGCCCGGATTTTTCCAGCGCCTGGTCGATGCTGCGCATCAGCCCCTCGCCGTCGCGTGCCTGGCCCACGGAAAGATTCACCGAGAGTTTTAATTCCGCCATGCCGCGCTGCTGCCATTGGCGCACCTGCTGACACGCGCTTTCGAGCACCCACTCGCCGATGGGAACAATCAAGCCGGAATCTTCCGCCACGGAAATGAATTTGTCGGGCAGAACCAAGCCGCGGCGCGGGTGCTGCCAGCGGATCAGCGCTTCGACACCGACCACTTCACCGCTGGCGAAGGAAATGCGCGGCTGATAGTGCAGCAGCAACTCCTGCCGACGCAGCGCCAGACGCAGATAGTTTTCGATGGAAAGGCGTTCCTGCACCTTGGCGTTCATGTCGGCGGAAAAAAACTGGAAGTTATTACGGCCTTTTTCTTTGGCGCTGTACATCGCCGCGTCGGCGTTTTTCATCAGCGTGGCGCTGTCGCGCCCGTCGGCGGGAAACAGGCTGATGCCGATACTGCACGAGGTGTTGAGTTGCAAGCTGCCGACAAAAATGGGTGAATTGAGCGAGGCGATCATGTTCTCTGCGACGTGGCGCGCGCCTTCATCGTCGCGTAATTCTTCGAGTATCACGGCGAATTCGTCTCCTCCCTGTCGTGCAACGGTGTCTGCGGCGCGCACGCAGGAGGAGAGCCGCGCCGCCACCTGCTTGAGCAACTCGTCGCCGACATGATGCCCCAGCGAATCGTTAATGTTCTTAAAGCGGTCAAGATCGATGAACATGAAAGCCAGGCGTGCAGCGCTGCGCGCTGCGCCAGCGATACCTTGTTCCAGGCGGTCGTTGAGCAGCATGCGATTGGGCAGGCCGGTAAGCGCATCGCGCGTGGCGAGAAACTCGGCGCGCTCCTCTGCCTGCTTGCGTTTGGTGATGTTGGCCGAGGTGCCGGTCATGCGTCGCGCGCGCGCGCCGGCGTCGCGCTGCGTCACCTTGCCGCGACTCAAAATCCAGATCCACTCGCCGACCTCGTTGAGAATGCGATACTCCGCACTGTAATCGCTAGAGCCTCCTCTGACAGCGCTGCTGAAAGCAGAGGATACGGCCTCGCGGTCGTCGGGATGGGTCCAGGAAAACACCTCCTCTCCTCGAAAAATGGCTTCTCGCGGCGGCACTCCTATCAGATCGGACCAACCTTCGTTGAAATACACCATGTTGGTCACCAGATCCCAGTCCCATAACGCCAGACTGGAACCCGAGAGCGCGAGGTCGAGGCGTTCCTTGGCGCGCAACATGTTTGCTTCGGCACGCTTGCGCTCAGTAATATCACGCCCGACGCCGATCAGAAACAACTCTCCGCCTAGCTCCAGCGGACTACCGGAAAAAATATAAGGAGCCGATTCCCCGGTTTTGGAACACATCTGCGCCTCGACCGACACTTCCGCACGCTCCTCGAATACGCGTTGGATGGCCGTAGCCACCGTCGCGCGATCCGCTGCGACCATAAAATCAAGTGGATGCATGGCGCGAATATCCTCTGCGCTATAGCCGGATACTGCCTTGAAGCTGGTATTCCAGCGCAACATCTTGCCGTTGGCGGAAAACATGTAGAACGCTCCAGGCAAACTCTCTATCGCCGCATCGGCAAATTCTTTTTCCTGGCGCAGGCGATGCTCTAGCGCTTTGCGCGCGCTGGCTTCCTCTTCCAAAAGCTGTTTGAGCCGCGCGCACTCGTCGGTTAGCGCCATGACATGCGTTTGTGCCGCGCTTTGCGTCGTATTGCCCGCTTGCACCGGCGCTCTGAGGACGCTTGAAGCTGAGGGCGTAGATAAATGCTCGCGGCGCGCTTCCAGCCGCGCCTGCACCAGGTCTGCAAGATTGGTCAGGGCTGCTGCTTCACGCGCGTTAAGCTGGCGCGCCTGGGTATCAAACACCGCCAACACGCCATACACCGAGCGGTCGCTTGCTACCAGGGCTACACCTGCATAAAAGCGCAGCAAGGGCGCGCTTTCCACCAAGGGATGCCGTGCAAAGCGCTCGTCGAGACTTGCATCGGCAATGACCAGAACGCGCGAGAACGGTCGTTGCTCCTGATAAAAAGAAAGGTGACGCGGCCATTCCTGCAAGGTGATGCCGTGGCAGGCTTTGAACCACTCGCGTCCGTGATCAAAAAACGAGATCGCCCCCATCGTCACCCCCACCGCCTCAGCGGCACGGCGCGCAAGATCGTCAAACGCCGGCTCAGTCGGCGTATCCAGAATGCCGTAGAGCTGCGCCGCTGTGCGCTGTGACGAAGGTGTAGAGGGGTTCATGGGTGTCGCCGCAATACGGCGTCGGATTACGTAGGATGGTTGAAACCCATCAGCCTTTCATTGCATCGCATGATATTCATACGCCCATGACAACGCCGCCGGTGAACAGGGGTGATGGGTTGCACCCATCCTACGGGTTCTGTGTTCATCTGTGTTCTCTGTGGATTTCTTTGTTAATCAGGCTTATGCAAACTGCGCAAAAACCGGCGCATGGTCCGAAGGACGCTCTAGTTTGCGCGGCTCGACATCGATAACGCAACTTTTGCAGCGTTGCGCCAGAGAGTCGCTTACCAGAATATGATCAATACGCAGGCCAAGGTTGCGCTTGAATCCATTCATGCGGTAATCCCACCAGGTGTAACTTTTTTCCGGCTGCTCGAACAGGCGAAAGCAATCTTTCAGTCCCAGCGCCTGTAGCGCGCGTAAGGCTTGCCTTTCCGGTTCGGAGCACAGCACCTGGCCTTCCCACGCTTTGGGGTCATAGACATCGCGGTCTTCGGGCGCGATGTTGTAGTCGCCCAGCAGCGCGAGTGCGGGATGCCGGCTAAGCTCTTCAGCCAGGTATCCATGCAATGCCTTGAGCCAGGCAAGCTTGTATTGGTATTTGTCCGAATCGATGCTCTGGCCGTTGGGGATGTAGACGCAAATAATGCGCAGCGTATCGATGGTCGCGGCGATGGTGCGTTTTTGCGGATCATCGAATCCCGCAATGCCGCGCACCACATCCTGTGGCGGCGCGCGACTGATGATGGCGACGCCGTTGTAGGTTTTTTGTCCGTCGAACACAACGTGATAACCCAGCGCCTCGATGTCCGCGCGCGGAAAGCGTTCGTTGTCGAGCTTGAGTTCCTGCAAACACAACACATCGGGCTGCTGGCTTTTCAGCCAAGCGACAACGTGCCCGAGACGCACATTGAGAGAGTTGACGTTCCAGGTGGCGAGTTTCAAGTGCCTGCGCTATTTTTGTGGAACGTTCTCTTGGCCGCCAGGCGCGGGCGGCGCGACAGGTGGTGTCGCCGCTGCTGGCTCGCTTTTCTTGGGCACTGGCGGCTTGGTGAACGGATTCACGCGCGGATAGCCAGCGGCATCGAGCGCGGAATTCCAGTTGCTTTCTTCATAACCTTTGACCTGTGTTTCGCCCACCATCAGCACCGGCACTTGCAGGCCGCCGATCTGCTTCCTGAGTTCCGCCGCGTCATTGACATTATTTTCCGGATCGCGTGCAGTGTAGGGGATGCCGCGCTTGGCCAGCAGCGCGCGGGCGCTGTCGCACAGTTCACCGCAGTTGGTCAGATAGGCGACGACGGGATTTTTCTTCACGGCAATCTGAACTGCATATGGTGTTTGGTCCTCATCGATGGTGATGCCGCTGCCGAGACGCTTTTGCTGGCTGCTCTTGGCATCGAGCGGCGGCGGCTGGTCGGAGTAAAACACCTTGCCATCCTTGTCCACCCAGCGATATACGCTTTGTCCGAAACTCATAGTAGACAAAGTCAGTGCTAACAAAAAAACCAAGTGTTTCATGACTCCTCCTAGATAACCGCTTAGCAGTCAAAAATAGAACGCTGATGACGCTGATAATTATGATTCAATAAGATTATTCTTGTTTGATTTCTGCATAAAATAATTATCAGCGTTCATCATATTCATCCGCGTTCCATTACATTTGATGACGCTGAGTAGTTTGCCCGCGCTGCGGGAGCCACCGGCTAGTATGGCCGGACCCGTTACGCCGCAGCTTTCAGGTCGTCTGTCATACCATTATGCCGGATCAACGCATCGATATTGGGTTCGCGTCCGCGAAAAGCCACGAACGACTGCAACGCCGGGCGGCTTCCGCCCGCGCCCAACACCTCCTTGCAAAAGCGCGCGCCGATTTCCGGGTTGAGCACGCCCTGCTCGCCAGCCATTTCCTCGAAAGCGCTGTAAGCGTCGGCGGACAATACTTCCGCCCATTTGTAGCTGTAATAGCCCGCCGCATAGCCGCCGCCAAAAATGTGGCTGAACTGATTGGGGAAGCGGTTGAAAGCAGGCGCAACCATCACCGCCACCTCGCGCCGCACTGCAGCGAGCAGTTGCAGAATGTCGTCCTTGGCGGGATCAAAGTCGCTGTGCAATAGCATATCAAACAGTGCGAATTCGAGTTGCCGCACAAACTGCATGCCGCTCTGAAAATTCTTCGCAGCCAGCATTTTGTCGAACAAAGCTTTGGGCAAAGGTGCGCCGCTATCGAGATGCTTGGACATGTGGCGCGCCACATCCCATTCCCAGCAGAAATTCTCCATGAACTGGCTGGGGAGTTCCACCGCATCCCACTCGACGCCGCTGATGCCAGAGACGGAAAGCTCATCGACCTGGGTGAGCAATTGGTGCAGGCCGTGGCCGAATTCATGAAACGCGGTGATCACCTCATCGTGGGTGAACAGCGCGGGCTTATCACCCACCGGCGCAGAGAAATTGCAGTTGAGGTAGGCGACAGGATGTTGCAATTTGCCATCGACGCGACGCCGGTTGATGGCATCATCCATCCACGCGCCGCCGCGCTTGCCCTGGCGTGCATAGAGATCGAGATAAAACTGTCCGATCAAGGCGCCATCCTTGCTGATGATTTCAAAGAAGCGCACCGCAGGATGCCAGGCCTCTGCCTGCGTCTCACGAATCGTCACGCCATATAGCGTCTCCACCACGCGGAACATACCGGCAAGCACGATGTGCTCGGGAAAATACTGCTTCACCTCAATGTCCGAAAAAGCATAACGTGCGGCGCGCAGTCTCTCGCTCAGATAGGGCACATCCCAGGCCTCCACGTCCGCCATGTTGAGCGTCTGGCGCGCAAACAGCGTGAGCTCGGCCATGTCGTTTTCCGCAAAAGGCTTGGCGCGCGCCGCCAGATTGCGAATGAATTCGATCACCTGTGCTGGCGACTGCGCCATCTTGGTCGCCAGCGATAATTCGGCAAAATTGTTGTAACCAAGCAGTTGTGCGGCTTCGGCACGCAGTGCCAGTATGCGCAGCATGACGTTGCTGTTGTCCCAGTCGGCAGCTTTGTCTGCCAGAGAAAGGGCCGAGGCGCGCGTGACGTAGGCGCGATACATCTGCTCGCGCAGCGGACGAAAATCAGCGTACTGCATCACCGGCAGATAGCAGGGGCCATGCAGTGTGAGCTTCCACCCAGTCTTGTTATCGGTTGCGGCGGCTTCCCTGGCGGTGTGCTTCACATCGTCAGGCAGCCCGCTAAGCTGGTTCTCATTGGCGATATAGAGGGCAAAATCGTTGGTGGCGTCAAGCACGTTATCGTTGAAGCGCGACGACAGTGCAGCGAGCTCTTCCTGCACTGCTAGAAAGCGCGCCTTTTTATCCGCCGCCAATTCCGCGCCACCCAGGCGAAAATCGCGCAGCTCGTTTTCCAGCGTCTGTTTTTGCGCCGCATCTAGGCTGGCGAATTGAGCCGAGGCGCGTATCGTCTTGTAGGCGCGGAACAAGCGTTCGTCCTGGCCCAGTCCGGAAAAGTATTGCGTCACCGCAGGCAGCATGCTGTTATACGCGGCGCGCAACTCGGGCGTATTCACCACCGCATTCAAGTGACCAACCTGGCCCCAGGCGCGCGACAGGCGTTCGTTGGCATCATCAAGAGGGCGAACAAAATTATCCCATGTCGGCAGAGCGTCAGACGCCGCCAGGCGCTCGACCAGCGCGCGGTTCTCGGCGATGAGCGTTTCAATAGCGGGTTGAACATGAGCAGCGTTGATCGCACCGAAGCGCGGCAGACCGGAAAAATCGAGTAGCGGATTCATGGGCATCTCAATGGCGTTGAGAACAGGCTAGTAGTATACCGTTGCGAGGGGGGCGGCTTGCAGGGTGGATAGACGCGGGCGCGATGTCTTATTGCCTACACATCGCAGTCACTTCAGGAAAAGTTAATTCGCCTACTGAGAATTCCCTATTGCATGATAACCCCACCCTCCCTTGCAGGGCGCGCTGTCCGCTGCATCGGACTGCCGCTTCGCAGGCAGTCGGCATGCCGACTGAAACCCCTGCTTCGCCCGCCCTCTCCCGCCCAAGCGGGAGAGGGGGTTTTCTCCCTCTCCACCGGAACGGGGGAGAGGGTCGGGGTGAGGGGGTGGCGGAGCCAGGAAACTGTCTTGAATTGGGAAACGATCAATAGAATCAATTACGATTCCGCTGTAAACAGCGCTACCACATGACATTCCCACCCCCTCGGTTCTGCCTGTTGGGCGGGAGGGCTGGCTTGTTCGGATTGGCGGCGATGTACCAACCGATGGCGAGAGAGATCGGAAGCGTAGCAAACCACACCGGGTTGCCAGAAAGATTATAACCACCAACTGCCGAGACGGCACCCAGTAGAGCAAAGCCTAAAAGGTAAAGGGTGATGCGCTTGTACGACGGAGGCTCTACGGGGAGCAAATCGGGTTCTGGCTTTGCCATCTTCATTGGTGGCAGTTGACTGGGTGGATAAAACTTTGGCATAGGGAACCCTAATGAAAAAAGGG
>JAYWAM010000355.1:0-3179 GCA_043782425.1 Betaproteobacteria bacterium | reverse complement strand
AATTCGGGCATGAGCTTCCACAAGCTGGACAAGGCGCGCGACAAGAACTTCTGGTCGGTGCGTGTAAGTAGCGACATTCGGCTGATTGTGCACAAGACGGCGGCCAGCTTGCTCTTGTGCTATGTCGATCACCACGACAAGGCGTATCACTGGGCAGAGCGGCGCAAGCTTGAAACGCATCCCAAGACTGGCGCGGCGCAGTTGGTGGAAATCCGCGAACGGGTTGAGGAGATCAAGGTTCCCAAATACGTCGAGGTTGCGCAAGCCGCGCAGGCTAAGCCACTGCTGTTCACGCATGTGTCGGATGGTGAGTTGCTCAGTTATGGGGTACCGGCCGAGTGGCTGGCAGATGTGCGCCAGGCAAACGAAGATACGATTCTGGAACTGGCCGACCATCTTCCCGCGGAAGCCGCTGAGGCCTTGCTCGACCTGGCGACTGGCGTAACACCACAAGTCACGCAGCCCGTCGCAGGCGACACAGACCCATTTGCACATCCTGATGCCCAGCGTCGCTTCCGCGTGATGAACGATGTGGAAGAATTGGCGCGCGCACTTGATTACCCATGGGAAAAATGGACTGTCTTTCTTCATCCCGCACAGCGTCAGATGGTGGAAGGGGATTACAGTGGTCCTGCGCGGGTTTCCGGTTCGGCGGGTACCGGCAAGACCATCGTTGCGCTGCACCGTGCGGTTTTCCTGACCCGTACAAACCCCGATGCACGGGTGTTGCTCGCCACCTTTTCCGACACGTTGGCCAATGCGCTGCGCACGAAATTGAGACGCCTCATCAGTAATGAACCGCGCCTCGGCGAACGTCTGGAAGTACATGCCATGAACGCTATTGGTCAGCGGCTTTATGAGCTGAACTTTGGAAAACTCAATATCGCTTCACGCGAGGTATTGGGGCAGCTGCTGGAAGAAGCAGCCGGCAATGTCGAAGAGAATAAGTTCAGTCCGCATTTCCTGCTGACTGAATGGGAGCAAGTAGTGGATGCATGGCAGCTGGATAGTTGGGAGTCGTACCGTGATGTCGTGCGATTGGGCCGCAAAACCCGCCTGCCGGAACAACAGCGGCGTGTACTCTGGTCGATCTTCGATCAGGCGCGGGCTGGTCTGAAGGCGCGCAATTTGATCACTCATGCAGCCGTTTTCGGCAGGCTGGCCACCCACCTTGCGAACAGCAAACAGATGCCATTCGACTTCGCAGTAGTGGACGAGGCGCAGGACATCAATGTGGCGCAATTGCGCTTTCTTGCCGCGCTTGGCGGCGCCAGACCAAACAGCCTTTTCTTTGCCGGCGACCTGGGTCAGCGGATTTTTCAACAAGCCTTTTCATGGAAATCTCTCGGCGTTGATATTCGAGGCCGCTCACGAAATCTCCACATCAATTACCGAACCTCACACCAGATCAGAATGCAGGCCGATCATCTTCTCGGCCCGGACTTATCGGATGTCGATGGGAACACCGAGGACCGGCGTGGCACGGTTTCCGTATTCAATGGACCGGAACCTGCCATCCGGATACTGCCCACGCCGGAGGATGAAATTCAGACCGTCGGCGAATGGCTTTCACACCTGACGAATGAGGGCATGAAACCGAATGAAATCGGTGTATTCGTGCGCTCTGCTGCGCAACTGGAACGAGCCCGCAAGGCCGTTGAGCAGGCAGGCCTGCGTTACAAGGTGCTCGATGAACATGTCGAGACAGTGAGTGGGTACGTATCGGTCAGCACCATGCACTTGGCCAAAGGGCTGGAGTTTCGGGCCGTCGCCGTCATGGCTTGCGACGACGAGGTTATCCCCTTGCAAGAAAGGATAGAAACGGTAGCCGACGACGCGGATCTGGCTGAAGTCTACGACACAGAGCGCCACTTGCTCTATGTTGCCTGTACACGTGCAAGAGATCACCTGCTGGTGACAAGTGGTGATACGCCTTCTGAATTCCTCGATGACTTAAAACTGTAGTTTTTTGACAGCCCATGGTGCTGTTGGATCCAGAGTTAATAGGGGGAGGGCGCATGGCAAAGAGCGGTTACAACACAAACCTCGCAGCCGAGTTCTATGTCTTGTCTGTATTGCATCGCTTGGGTTAGGAAACAAGAATCCGTTGATATAGCAAAACGGGGTCACTCTGACCCAGGTTTCAATCGACAAGCTGCCGGCAGAGGCCGGTTGGGTGGTGCGCGATGAGAGTCTGCCTGCGTGTTGTAATGTAAGACCACTTCACCTCCCAGTGGCGCGCCCTAGAGGATCAGTCTGATTATGGGAATGTCAGTTATTTCCGGTAGTGATAGCGGCACGAGATGACGTGCACGGTCTTTCCGGCCACCTTGTACACCAGCCGGTGTTCCTGAGTGATGCGGCGCGACCAATACCCCGACAACTCACCGCGTAGTGGTTCCGGTTTGCCGATACCACGGAACGGGTCTGACTCGATGGCCTCAATCAAACGGTTGATGCGTTTGAACACCGGCTTGTTCTCGCGGTACCAGCGCAGATAATCCGCCCAGGCATCATCCGTCCAGCGCGCGGTCACTTCAGCAACTTTCTCCGGCGCGTTTTGCCGGCCTTCACTTGTGCGACCCCGCGCCGCAAGTGCGTGGCATTGGCGGGGTTTTGCATCAGATAGGCGGTCTCCTGCCAAGACTCGAAGTCTTCGAGCGAGATCAACACCGCTGGCGTTCCCTTCTGGCGGGTGATGAGGATCGGCGCGTGGTCTTCGGTCACCTGATCGATGGCCTTGGCCAGATTGTTGCGGATAGCAGAGTAGGAAAGCGTTTTCATGGGTTCACCTGACGGCCTGGTTGCATTGTACAAGTAATTGTACAATGCCGCCGTCAAAATGTCAGCCGCCCTGCATGTCTTTTTCCAGCCAATCGAGCGGGCGCGAATTGAAACGGTGATTGCGTCCACAATGTCACCCCGGACCCATCGGCTGGATATTGATGGTGGTAGCTTGATATGTGATCGTTTTCCAGTCGTGGCGCAACCAAGAGGTAGCGTAGCCAAATCGTAACCACGCTATCTGAAAATACCTGTATTTCCGGCTTTCTGAGACTTTGTACCAAACAATGCGGGCGTTGCAGGGTATTGATTTAACATAGGGATTAATCAGCGTTCCTAACTTTTAACCAGTTGGTCGAAGGTTCAAATCCTTCACGGCCCACCAGTTTTTCAAC
>JAYWAM010000354.1:0-22245 GCA_043782425.1 Betaproteobacteria bacterium | reverse complement strand
AGCTTTTTTGACTCCACGACCCCCTCACCCCGACCCTCTCCCCCGTTCCGGTGGAGAGGGAGAAAACTCCCTCTCCCGCCTGGGCGGGAGAGGGCTGGGGTGAGGGTGGGCTGTCACTAATTTCGGAATTCTCAATAATACAATTTACGAGTGTACCAGCGTGCCCTCGTCTTCGCCCATGACAACGCGTTTCAGCGCGCCGGTCTTGAAGATGCTAAATACACAAATAGGCAATTTCTGGTCACGACATAGCGCCAAAGCTGTCGCATCCATGACTTTAAGATGCTTGATTATGGCTTCATCGAAAGTGATCTTGTCATAACGCGTCGCGGCCGGGTTCTTGTTGGGGTCGTCGGTATAAACGCCGTCAACCTTGGTGGCTTTGAGGACGATGTCGGCTTCCATTTCGCGCCCGCGCAATGCCGCCGCGGTGTCGGTGGTGAAAAACGGGTTGCCGGTGCCGGCGGCAAAAATTACCACTTTGCCTTCTTCCAGATAGCGCATGGTTTTGCCGCGAATGTAGGGCTCTACCACCGGCTCGATATTGATGGCCGACTGCACGCGCGGCGTCAGGCCGGCCTTCTGTAGCGCATCCTGCAACGCCAGGGCGTTGATGACGGTGGCGAGCATGCCCATGTAATCGGCGGTGGCGCGATCCATCCCCGCCGCGCCTTGCGATACGCCACGGAAAATATTGCCGCCACCGATGACAATACCGATCTGCACGCCGAGGGCGGCAACACCTTTCACCTCAGAGACGATGCGCTCGATGGTGGCGCGATTGATGCCGAAGGCGTCGTCGCCCATCAATGCTTCGCCGGAAAGCTTGAGGAGGATACGGCTGTATTTGGGTTTGACGGCGCTCATTCGGTTTGGACTCCATCCTCAGTTTGGCTATGACACCTTAAAGCAAGACGACCAGTTACCGCCTTCAGCCTGACTCACCCTATACGCTGCTATTCCAGAGCGCTATTGAATTCTCAACGGAACAAGACCCATTTAGTTGGGTTCCTTCTCTTCCTCTTCCTTCTTCTTGGCCGCTGCGGTCTGCGCCGCCACCTCTGCCGCAAAGTCGTTTACTTTCTTGGCGATGCCTTCGCCGACGATAAAGAGCGAAAAAGAGTTAATCGCGGCGCCCTTGGATTTAAGCAGGGCTTCAATCGTCAGCTTGTCGTCTTTTACAAACGACTGGCTGATGAGCGCCACTTCCTTGAGAAATTTCTGTACGCTGCCGTCGGCGATTTTATCCAGCATCGCCTCGGGTTTGCCCGCTTCTCTGGCCTTTTCTAAAGCGACGCGGCGTTCAGTTGCTATCAGATCGGCGCTTACACCCGAGCCATCCAACGCCTTGGGCTTGGCCGCAGCCACATGCATGGCAATATCCTTGGCCAGCGTTGCATCGCCACCTGTAATGTCCACCAATACACCAATCTTGGCGCCGGGATGAATATAAGAAGTCAATGCACCCTTGGCCTGGATACGCACGAAGCGGCGCAGCGAAAGGTTCTCGCCGATCTTGCCGATCAAGGCCTTGCGCATTTGTTCCACACTGCCGCCGCCTGCGGGGAGCGCAGAAAGCGCATCGATGTCAGCGGGATTGCTGCTTGCCACTAACTCGGCGAGCTGTTTGGCGAACGCCTGAAAATCGTCGTTCTTGGCGACAAAATCGGTTTCGCAATTGAGCTCGACCATGGCGCCCAGCTTGCGGTCGGCGGAAAGGTGCAGCGCGACCATGCCTTCAGCCGCAACGCGCCCCGCAGCCTTGCTCGCCTTGTTGCCGAGCTTCACACGCAAAATTTCTTCCGCTTTGGCGAGGTCGCCCTGCGATTCGGTCAGGGCCTTCTTGCATTCCATCATCGGCGCGTCGGTTTTTTCGCGCAGTTCTTTCACCATGCTGGCGGTAATTTCGGCCATTTGTTTAACTCACTTTTTCTTCGTCTATGACTTCAACCAACTCTTCAGTGGTCGCCTCGACCATTTCCTGGATGACCAGGCTCCTGCCTTCCAGCACTGCATCGGCGATGCCGCGCGCGTAAAGGCGAATGGCGCGGGTCGAATCGTCGTTGCCGGGAATGATGTAGTCCACGCCATCCATCGAGTTGTTGGTATCGACCACGCCGATCACCGGAATGCCGAGCGTACGCGCTTCGGTCACGGCGATTTTGTGATAGCCCACGTCCATGACGAACATGGCGTCCGGCACGCCGCCCATTTCCTTGATGCCGCCGAGTGAACGCGCCAGTTTTTCCATCTCGCGCTGGAACATCAGACCTTCTTTTTTGGTAAGACGCTCGAAAGCGCCTTCAAGAGCCATTTGCTCAAGGTCCTTGAGACGCTTGACTGAGCCTTTCACCGTTTTGAAGTTGGTGAGCATGCCGCCCAGCCAGCGGTGATCGACGTAAGGCATGCTGGCGCGGGTGGCTTCTTCCCTTATAATGTCACGCGCCTGGCGCTTGGTGCCGACGAACAGTACCTGGCCTTTTTTCGACGCCAGTTGACGCACAAACTTGATCGCGTCCTGATACATCGGCAGCGACTTCTCAAGGTTGATAATATGAATTTTGTTACGTGCGCCGAAGATGAACGGCGCCATTTTAGGATTCCAGAAACGGGTTTGATGTCCGAAATGGACTCCCGCCTCAAGCATTTCACGCATGGTTACAGACATAATAAAACTCCTGGTTAAGGTTGGCCTCCACTCGCGGCGCCCTTCAATTTTCATTGCAGGGACCTTAACGGTGCGAGTGTGCGGATTTAACTTGCCGCAGAATTGAGACAAGTTAGCCGCGCATTATAGCAGGATCGCAGTCAAAAACCCCACACTCTTGCTATACTTTGCCGTTGCTTTAGAACTGAACCACTAAGAACTGAACCACTGTGGCTATCTCCCTTAAGAACCCTGAAGACATCGAAAAAATGCGCGTTGCCGGTCGGCTCGCAGCCGAAGTGCTGGACTTCATCACGCCGCACGTCAAGCCCGGCATCAGCACCGCGCAACTCGACAAGCTGTGCCATGACTACATGGTCAATGTGCAAGGAACCATCCCGGCGCCGCTCAACTACACGCCGCCGGGGCACCGCCCCTATCCCAAGTCGATCTGCACGTCGGTCAATCACCAGGTGTGCCACGGCATACCGGGCGACAAGATATTGAAGCCGGGGGACATCGTCAACATCGATGTGACCGTCATCAAGGACGGTTATCACGGCGACACCAGCCGCATGTTCTCTGTCGGCGAGCCTTCGATCCAGGCCAGACGCCTGTGCGAAAGCACATTTGAATCCATGTGGCACGGCATACGCATGGTCAAGCCCGGCGCCACCCTGGGCGACATCGGCCACGCCATCCAGAAGCACGCCGAGGGCAATGGCTATAGTGTGGTGCGCGAATTCTGCGGCCACGGCATCGGTAAAAATTTCCACGAAGAGCCGCAGATCCTGCACTACGGCCGTCCCGGCACTGGCGTCACGCTCAAAAGCGGAATGATCTTTACCGTCGAGCCTATGGTCAACGCCGGCAAGCGCGACATCCGCCAACTCGGCGACGGCTGGAGCATAGTCACCGCCGACCACAGCCTGTCGGCACAGTGGGAACATACCGTGCTGGTGACGGAAAGCGGCTTTGAAGTTCTCACCCAGTCTGTCGGCACGCCTGTAGCGCCGGGATGATTGGATTGTGTAGATTAACGACAAGGCATCGGCAATGCCCTGCGGATTTTGCGTTCAATGCCCAACCTCCCTAGCCCTCAAAAATGTCCGCCGACTTATTCCATCTTCAAAACAAAAGAGCATTTTTACCCCCTTCTATGTCGCCAAAAGCGAATATCTACGCGGCTATCGGCCATGTTTATCCTCTCAAATCAACTACACGAATCCATCAAGACCAAACCTATCTCGCGCCAAGACGCAAAGGCGCAAAGTTTTTAGCCCATTCTTCATTTTGCTTTTCTTGGCGTCTTCGCGTCTTTGCGCGAGTCGCTTTCTCTTTTAATGCCCTCTCCCCGAAAACGGGGAGAGGGGATGACCTGCTTGCTTGTTGAAATGGAATTAAACCCTGAAGCAACCCCTACTGCGGCAAGCTGGCGTCACTGGCTGGCCGAGCGGCGCGGCGCGCTTAAAGCCGCCTACTACGACAAGCCTGAACCGCACCGTCTGATTGCGGCGCATGCCAAGCTGGTTGATGACATGCTGGCGGCGTTGTGGAAGCAATGCGCGCTGCCTGTAGATTGGACGCTGGTGGCGGTGGGCGGCTACGGCCGCGGCGGCTTGTTTCCGCATTCCGATGTCGACGTTCTGATTCTGGTGCCTGAGACAGCGCACAGCGTCGCCGCCGCCGAGCCTTTCGTCGGGCTGCTGTGGGATTGTGGCCTGGAGCCGGGCCACAGCGTACGCACTATCGCGCAGTGCGTTGAAGAGGCGGATCGCGATGTCACAGTGCTGACCAGCCTGCTTGAAACGCGCAGCATCGTCGGCGATGGCGCACTGTTCGCTGATATGCGCAAACAAGTGCGCCGCCATCTTAAGCCGCGCGATTTTTTTCAGGCCAAGCTGGCCGAACAACGCAACCGCCACGCGCGCGCGCTCGACGCCGCCCTGAAACTCGAACCCAATCTCAAGGAAAACCCCGGCGGCCTGCGTGATTTGCAGACTATCCACTGGGTAGCCGACGCCGCAGGCTGCGGCCCGGGATGGCGCAAAATGGCGGCCGAGGGTCTGGTCACCAGCGCCGAGGCGCGCCGCATCGCCGCCGACGAACGCATACTTCAGGATTTGCGCATCAGGCTGCATTACCTTGCGGGGCGGCGCGAGGATCGCCTGGTGTTCGATCATCAAGCGCGCCTGGCGCAGGAAATGGGCATCAGCGGTAGCGCCAGCAAGCGCGCCTCGGAGCTGCTCATGCAGCGCTATTACCGCACCGCAAAAAGCATTTTTCGTCTCAATACCATCCTGCTGCAAAACCTTTGGGCGCGCATCGCGCCGCCGCGCGATGTCAAGCTCGTGCCTATCGATGAGCATTTCGCCAAGCGCGGAACTTCACTCGACATACTCGATGACGAGGTATTTACGCGCACGCCCACAACTATTTTCCAGGCTTTTTTGCACCTGCAGCAGCATCCTGAACTGGAAGGCTTATCACCCGGCGCCTTGCGCGCGCTGTGGCGTGCGCTGCCCAGGATAGACGCCGCGTTTCGCAATGCCAGTGTCAACCGGCAACGATTCCTGCAAATCCTGCGCGCACCGCGCCGCGTCACCCTGGTGCTGCGCTTCATGAATCTTTATGGCGTGCTGGCGCGCTACCTTCCGGCGTTCGCGCGCATTGTCGGACAGATGCAGCACGACCTGTTCCACGTCTACACCGTGGACGAGCACATCCTTATGGTGGTGCGCAATCTGCGGCGTTTCATGGCGGCCGAGTTCGCTCATGAATATCCCTTTTGCAGCGCTTTGATTAACGCCTTCGAGCGCCCTGAAACACTGGTGCTCGCCGCGCTGTTCCACGACATTGCCAAGGGTCGCGGCGGGGACCATTCCGAGCTGGGCGGCCACGTCGCGCGGCGCTTTTGCCGCAAACACGAACTTTCAGAAGCTGATACCGAGTTGATCGTGTGGTTGGTGGAAAATCATCTGGGCATGTCGGCCACTGCGCAAAAGCAGGACTTGAGCGATCCCGATGTCATCGCCGCCTTCGCCGCCAAGGTCGAAACCGAGCGCCGCCTGGCAGCGCTTTATCTGCTCACCGTCGCCGATATTCGCGGCACCAGCCCGCATGTCTGGAACGCCTGGAAAGGCAAGCTGCTTGAAGATCTTTTCAATCTCACACGCCGCGTGTTGCGCGGCGAACGCGCGCCCACGCAAGCCTGGATAGAAGCGAAAAAAATTGAGGCGCTGCGTATTTTCCGCCAGTATGTCCCCACGCCAGGCAAGGAAAAAGCGCTGTGGGAGAAACTCGACGCCAGCTATTTCCAGCGCTTCGAGGCCACCGAGATCGGCTGGCACGCGCGCATTCTGTGGTCGCGCCCCGCGCCCGACAAGGCGATTGTGAAAGCGCGTCTGTCACCCATCGGCGAAGGCATACAGGTGATGATCTACACGCCCGACCAGGAGGGTCTGTTCGCGCGTATCTGCGACTTTTTCGAGCGCATCCATTTCGATATTGCCGCAGCAAAAATCTTCACCACTGCCGACCACTACGCGCTTGATACTTTTCAGATTCTTTCGAGGGCGCGGCGCGCTGAAGATCTCGGCGGGCATTACCGCGAGGTGATCGCCATGATAGAAAACGATCTGGGCAACCGCATCCGCGAGCAACGCGCGCTCGATGCCCCGACTACCGGGCGCCTGTCGCGCCAGGTCAAACATTTTCCCATCGAAACCAGCGTCACCGTCTCGCCCGAACCCAAGGGCCGCTATTTCAATGTCGCCATCATCGCCGCCGACCGCCCCGGCCTGCTATACCGTGTGGCGCGTTGTTTTCAGCAGCACGGTGTCAGCCTGCACGACGCGCGCATCAATACGCTGGGTAACCGCGCCGAGGATATTTTCATCGTGGAAAGTGAAAAGCTCAGGCAAGTCGACGCGTTGCGCGCGCTTGAGAGCGAGTTACTGGAAGCGTTGCGCACCTAATGTAAAAGTGCGTAAGCATCTGCGCAATCGCTGCCCCTGTTTGGGAAGTATCTTTGCGTCTATTCAGCCCAACGCCTGCTGCAAATCAGCAACCAAATCCTCCACATCTTCCACGCCCACCGACAGCCGCACCAAGCTGTCGCCTATGCCAAGCTGCCTGCGAATTTGCGCCGGGATGGAAGCGTGGGTCATGATCGCCGGGTGCTCAGCCAGGCTTTCTACGCCGCCCAGGCTTTCCGCGCAGACAAAGATTTTTAGGCGTTCGAGAAAGCTGCGCGCCTCATCCAGCCCGCCTTTGAGGTCCGCTGTCACCATGCCGCCAAACGCTGAGCCAGGCGTTGATCCGGCAGGCCCTCGCATCTGCCGCTTGGCTAGGGCGTGCTGCGGATGCTCGGGCAGACCGGGATAATGCACCTTGGCTACCTTGGGGTGGCGCGACAGCCACTGCGCAATGTGCAAAGCGCTGTCGCAATGGCGCTGCATGCGCAGATGCAAAGTCTTGAGGCCGCGTAGCGCGAGGAAGCTGTCGAACGGGCCAAGAATGGCGCCCGCTGCGTTTTGCAGAAATGTGAGCTTCTCGGTCAGCTCGGTATTGCCGCCGACAATGGCGACACCGCCGACCATATCCGAATGACCATTGAGATACTTGGTCACCGAATGCACCACGATATCAAAACCATATTCGAGCGGACGCTGTATCCACGGTGTGGCGAAGGTGTTGTCGGCCACCGCGATGATGCCGTGTTTTTTGGCGACATCGGCCACCATTTCAAGGTCCACCAGCTTGAGCAGCGGATTGCTCGGCGTCTCGATCCAGATCATGCGCGTGGCTGGCGTGATGGCGGCCTCAAGCGCGGCGCGCTGCGACATATCGGTGAAAGTAAATGCCAGCCCCGCGGAACGCTGGCGCACGCGCTCAAAAAGGCGGTAAGTGCCGCCATACAAATCATCAAGCGCGACCACATGGCTGCCGCTGTCGAGACAATCGAGAATGGTCGCCGAGGCCGCCAGGCCCGAGGCAAACGCAAAACCGTGTTTGCCGTTTTCCAGATCCGCCACGCAGCGCTCGAACGCCATGCGCGTTGGGTTCTGGGTGCGCGCGTATTCGTAACCCTGATGCACGCCGGGGCTACTTTGAGCGTAGGTCGAAGTGGCGTAGATCGGCGTCATGACTGCGCCGGTGGAGGGGTCGGGATGCTGGCCCGCGTGTATGGCGCGGGTGCCGAATTGCGGTGTGGTCATAACGCGGCGCTCGTAATTTTTATCCGGGCATCAGAGAAGCGCATCAAAAAAATAAGCGGGTGATGGCTTTGGTCAGCATTACGTTGTTGACAGAGTAGCTAAGCGTGGCCTCAGTGGCAGAGGTGAAGTTCAGCGTCGCCGCGCCAACCGGCGCACTGGTGACTGCGCCGGGGTTGAATGTCTCGCTATAGGAAGGAGCAGCGTAACGGTACAGCGTCCCTGAGTAGGTCGTGGTGTTTTGCCAGGCGCCATTTAGCAAGAGAAACCAGACGGGCGAATGATCCGGGTCGTAGTGATAAATGATGACGCCGAGGACGTTATTCGTCCCCTTGACGATGGAGACGCCCCAGCCCGATTCATCCGCCTTGTACCACGCCCCGGTGTAATCGATAGACGGCAGCGGCGCTTGAGTGGCGCTTAGGCGCGTTCCGCCCAGAACGGCATTGATGGTGCAGGTTTCATTGCCATTCAACTGCTCGGAGAAGTTGAGTGACATGGCGTTTTGTGTGACAAGAAATTGTGTCGCCAGCCAAGTGCCGCGCCTGCCGTCGCTACAAAGGAAAGTCCCCGAAGCCTGTTGCGCGGCGCCATTTTGGCTGTAAGTACCAACATAGTCGCATTGCAAACCGGTTATCCCCGCCTGCGAAATAGAGATCGTGCCGTTGGCGATGCCGATATCGTACTGTGCGTAGGTGCCGTGGTCGCCGTTGTTCTGCGCGCTGGAACAATTGCTGCGCGCTTCAAGGACTGCGCCATTCCAGGTTCCTGTGAGGCTCGCCTGGGCGAGCACTACAGGCGCCGCAAGCGCGGCGAACAAAAACATGGCCACGCCGCTTGAAACACGGCAAGTGTGGATTGGGTATTGCATTAGGTGTCGCATTGAGGCGCCTCCTTCAACTCGGTTGCAAAGCTTACCACCGTTCCTCAATGTGATTCATAAAGCCGTACGAGATGCTCGGAAAGCGCCTTAAGCGGCTCGGCGCGGTCAAACAGATCGCCGCGCGCAGCGAGAATACGCGCGCGAATTTTCTGCCTTGCCTGAGGATCGGTCGCCATCTGTACCGCAGTTGACACATAATGCGCCGCGTCCGCCACGATCAGTTCAGGCGCCCCCAGCAGTTCCAGCATTGCCCTGCTTTGCCGACCACGCATAAACGCGCCCGGCAAGGTGACGATAGGGGCGCCGACCGCCAGGCTATCAAGCGAAGTATTGCCACCTGACCAGTGCAGGGTATCGAGCACCACGTCTGCCAGTGACAGCAGTTGACGGAATGCGGCAGTGTTTAAGCGTGGAAGGAATTTGATCTGGTTGCGCGGCGCTATGCCGCGTGTCGCCATGCCGTGCATGAGGCGCTGTGCAAATGTCTGTGTGACCAGCGGCGCGCTGTCCTGAATGAAGACAAGTATGCCGCTCTCATCCGCCGCAAGAATATCCAGGTAGTGCGCATCGTTGTCGGGGTGAATCTTAAACAGCGACTGGGGGCAGAGGTATAAATTCTTACCCGCTGGGAGAGAAAGCGCCTCGCGTGTAAGGCTTTCGTCGCTGTCTTGCGGCAGGTTGTAGCACGTGCCAATCCCAGGTAAATAGAGCAACGATTCGGCATAGTGCTGCTCGTGGCCGGCGGGTTCCATGGCGGAACAGGTAAAGAAGAAATCAATGAGACTGCTTCCGCTGCTAACAGGGTGGCCCCACGCCGCGCATTGAAGCGGCGCGAGGCGCATATTGGCGAGCAAATAGTTCAGACTGGCCATGCCGATTTCCGGGTAGATGAGAATGTCCAGCTCGCGCTCCGCAATGACCTGGGCAATTTCAAGCGTCGTGCCACGAGCGACGGCAAAATGTTCGCAGCGTGCGGCAATTCTGTGGGTAAGCGCATCCGGGTTGGCGCCCGTATAAATCAGCGTGCGCTCAAATTGCGCCGCGTCGAGGCCTTCAATCCAGGACGCAAAATAATGTCCGACGGTACATTCGCGCATGAAGCTCGAAACAAAGCCAACCTTGATCCTGTTCCCGTTACGCTTGATGGGCTTGAAACGCTCTGTCAAATCCGGCCTTGCCTTTTCTATCAGGCGTCGTTGAAGACTGGCGTAGTCCGTCTGCAAAACAAGGTCGTCACAGCCTTGATAGGCGAGAAGAAAGTTCGTCTGGTCGAGTGTAAAAACCTGATTCGGGTCGGGACAATATTCTTCAAGGTGGGCAACCAGGTCAGCCAGCCCGGCGGTGTAGCGCTCGCGCCATTGCAGCAAATCTTCGCTGCTTGCGTAGATTTGCGGCAGCAGCAGCGCATGTCGCGTGCGCCGCGCAAATGCAACACTGCGATCAGAGGGCGGATTCAATATTGCACGTGCGCCGTGAGCATCCCCCTGCTCGTTGCTGATCCATCCAAGCAGGCTCGCGCACTCATCGTTATGGGCGTCTATCATCAGCGCTTTTTCAATGCATTGCCTAGCCTTGGCGAAATCCCGGCTTTCAGCGTGCAGCTTGCCCAACGCCAAGCATAGCGGCAGATTGTTGGTATCGAGGGCGACGGCGCGCTCAAGGTAAGACTGGGCCTGTTGCGTATCCCCCAGCGCCGAGGCGGCTGCGGCAAGCTGTATCCAACCGTCCATGGATTGCGGGGACAACAACACGTATTGATTCCAGGCCGCCAGCGCCGCATCGAGGTTTCCTGCGCGGCGCATGGCCTGCCCCAGATTCATATAGGCTGACGCGTAACCCGGATCGATTGCGATGGCTGCTGCAAATGCCTGCGCTGCGTCGGCATGACTATCCTGCGCCAACAGGATATTGCCTTTTAGCAGATAAAATGGCGCAGTCTTGACCGCGAGTAGTGATTCGAGCGCATTGATAAGCGCTAGCGCCGCCGCCGGATTATTATTTGCAAGCTCTGCCTTGGCTTTGAAAAATAGCGCATCAGCGTCGGCGGCATTCTGTGCGAGGAGGAGGTCGGCATACTGCAAGGCGGTCACCGGCTGTTTACAATGTAGCGCAAGCTCCGCCAGATGCATTAACGCGTCGCGATTGCCCGGGTCAATGCGCAGCATGCCTTCAAGCAGCGCGTTTGCCTCGTTCAGCGCGCCTTGGCGCAGCAGCTTATCAATGACGGTGAACTGTGAATCGGGTTGCATGGTATGTTCAGAAAAGAGGAAGGAAAAAACACAGCGTGCCACAGATCATGGACATGTCGATCAAACTACTGAGAACTACGTATTTGTGTGACAACTTCGCGACGTGGTTACCCCCTCACCCCTGCCCTCTCCCCCGATTTTCGGAGGAGAGGGAGAAAACCCCCTCTCCCGCTTGGACGGGAGAGGGCAGGGGTGAGGGTGGGAAAAGCGCCACGAAATTTCGTAATTCTCGATAAGCGGTGATTGTATATCGTGAACCCCATCAAAATATCCTACGAGCTGCCGCAAGTCGGCACCACCATTTTTACCGTCATGTCGGCGCTCGCGGCAGAGCGCGGCGCGGTGAATCTCGGTCAGGGTTTTCCTGATTTTAATTGCGATCCGCGCCTGCTGGACTTGATGAACCACGCCATGCGCGCTGGGCTGAATCAATATCCCCCCATGGCGGGGATCGCGCCGCTACGCGAAGCCATCGCCGCCAAGGTCGAATCTCTGTATGGCAGGCAATATGATATTTCGAACGAAATCACAGTCACGGCAGGCGCGACCCAGGCCATACAAACTGCTTTGGCGGCCATCACCCATGCGGGCGATGAGGTAATTATTTTCGAGCCGGTGTACGACAGCTACGAGCCTGCAATCCGTCTCAATGGCGGCGTTCCTGTCTATGCGCGCCTGCGCTATCCCGACTACAAGCCCGATTGGGATGAAGTGCGCGGCCTCATCACGCCGCGTACGCGCGCCATCATGATTAACACGCCGCACAATCCCACCGCCACCATCTGGTCGGAAGCGGATATGCGCGGCCTGATAGCGGTGACGCGCAATACCAATGTCATTGTCATCAGCGACGAAGTTTACGAACACATCGTATTCGATGGCAGACGGCATGAAAGCGTGGCGCGCTACCCCGAGCTTGCTGGGCGCGCTTTCGTGATCTCATCGTTTGGAAAAACTTATCACGTCACCGGCTGGAAAATTGCTTATTGCCTCGCGCCAAAAGAGTTGATGCAGGAATTTCGCAAAGCGCACCAGTTTGTGGTGTTTACCGTGCACACTCCTTCACAGTACGCCATCGCCGAGTATATGAAGCTGGCGACGCATCTTGACCTGTGCAATTTTTATCAAGCCAAGCGCGATTATTTTCTCGATCGCGTCAAGACATCGCGCTTTAAATGGATGCCCAGCGCGGGAAGCTATTTTGTCAGCGCAAGCTACGCCCACCTGAACCAGCGCGCTGATGTCGAATATGCGCGGCGCCTTGTTACAGACCTGGGCGTGGCATCGATTCCCGTTTCCGCCTTTTATCACGATGGCGAGGACAACAAGGTGCTACGTTTCTGCTTTGCCAAAAAAGAAGAAACGCTCGCGAAGGCGGCGGAGATTCTTTGCAAGGTCTAGGGCATGCACATGCGGCCACTCATACTGGCGCTGTTGGCGCTGTACGCCAAGGCCGAAACGGACAACCTGACCGGCCCCAAATTAAAGGAGATTCGCCGTGCCCTCGAAGACTAAGCCCATGACTGACGCCGAACTTGAAGCTTATGAAGCAAAGCGCAACTTGGACGCTGCACTGACCCCGAATGCAACCGAAGGAGCCTGAATGGAAACCAGTATTAAACTCGATTTCCCCTATACATTTCTTGATCGTATGAGTACACGCATAGGTGGTCTGCCATCACCCGAGTTAAGAGCACTGGCCGTTATTTGCTTTTCTTCTTCGCGCCAGGCTCTGTTCATTGCATACCAATGTCCGCCGTAAGGCGCGCTGGCGTGCAGGATGCGCTACTGGAGTTAGCTCGATCGAAGGTGGTTGAGCAAGGCGCTTAGGGGCGAGATCAAAGCTGGAACTGAAGTGGCAACAGCTAACTCAAGTACCGAATGTTGTCTCCGAATGTTCCAGAGCCTATTTTTCGATCACCGCTGGCGGGTTACGTCGCTACACTCCTTACCCGCCCTACAATTCTGCGCTGTTTTTCGGCTGGCTGTGGGGCATCTGGGGTCTGCTGCTCGGGGTGCCGTTGGTGACGATTGCCAAGGTGATCTGTGATCGCGTCGAAGCGTTCAAGCCCGCAGGCGATCTGCTTGGGCACTAAAAAACCTGACTCTGTGCGTTAGCAGACGGACGCAAAATAACATTCACTTTAACCTCGCGCTGTCAGAACAACAGGCTGTTAAATTAGGTATTTATTCCCAACCTACCATAACCAGAAATCAAGCCATGTCAGCCATCCGTTTAGGAAATTTTCTACTGTTTTGCGCGCTTGCGGTACAGGGCGTTTGCCTGGCGCAGAATGTTCCGCCCGTCGGCTAGTTTGCCGCGCGCACAAACGTGGGTGTTTACCACGCGCAACAATCCCTTCGATGCCAATAACCCTCTGTTGCCCCTGGTGCGCCTGTCCTATGCATGCAATACCGCCACGGCCTAGAACCCCATCTGCGTCGGCAACCCGGCGCATGTCGATCGTGCCTATCTGACCGACCCGAGCGAGCAGAACTCCTTCATTCAAGTGGGCTATATGGTCGATGGGGTGGAGGGGTATGTGTATCCCGATTCCCTGACTCCGCAGCCGGGCATGGTGCGCCTGTTGCGGCGTTACAGTGCCACGCGTGACGATCACGCGATTTTCCCCGAATCGGAGCTGGCGGCGATGGAAGTGCAAGGCTATACGCAGATTATCAATTACCGGAGTTCTCTGGGTTGGGTCTATCCCAATAACGGCGGCCGCCCCAGCTATTAATGGTGCGAAAAAATACGAGAGGAATCGTGATGAAATGCTTACTGTTGTTACGTTCTAGAAAGGAACTGCTATGAAACGCTGGCTATTGCTGTTTTCCACCACACTCCTGAGCTTGACGGCGCAGGCGCAGCCATACACGTGGCCCTTGACTACGGTGTTCTCGGTCACGCCTGCCAATCCCACGGCAATTGACGAAATCACCTTGAGCAGGGTGGCTCCTCCGGATAGTTGCGAATTGTTCGGGCCGCAAAGGGTAAGAATCTCAATGTCGGGAGGCAACATCGACATTACTTATCTCAATACGGTATCAGGGTGCAGCGGCCCAAGCTCGCCCTTCGATTGGGGGCCTAACCCAGCCTGCATTGAATGCATCCGGACCTATCGCATCGGCCCGCTGCCGGCGGGAACGTATACGCTGCGCGTTGTGACCGAGCAAGGTCAGTTGATCGGCAGCCAACCTCTGACCGTGGCGCCGGTCGAGAGCCTGACCGACGGCGTGTATCCGCGCTTCAACTACGCGGACACGTATTATTCGCCGTCCGAGTCCGGGTGGGGCCTACACTTGTTGCAGACGCAATCGCGCCTATTGGCCGGTGCGCTGTATGTCTATAACGCTAGCGGTCAGCCGGTGTGGTACTTGATCGGCCCCGGAGCCTGGGCGACCCCGACGCGTTATGTGACTAAGGTGTTCAAGACCACGGGAACGTTCTTCGGCGACGCCAATTTCCAGGGCGGGCCGCATCAGGAAGTGGGGACGGTGACGCTGGAGTTCCACGGCTGGAACTTCTCCGATCAGCAACTGCGCGTGAGTTACGTGATCGAGGGCGTGTCGAAGACGATTGAACTGATGCGGCAGCGCTTTTGATTACGGTGTTCTCGGTCACGCCCGCCAACCGGTGATTGACTAAATCACCTTGAGCGGTGGTAATCTTGGGTCGGAGTTAGCATTCTTTCAGACGTATGCACGATAATTGTCATTCACCCATGATAAAGAATAGTTACTCTGTCCCAGAATGTTTCCGCCGCCTTTTTCCCGATCACCGCTGGCGGGTTACGTCGCTGCGCTGCTAACCCACCCTACAAATCTGCTACTGCAAAAGAATCACGCGATAGTCGTTGACGTTGGTGCGCGTGGGGCCCGTGACCACGAGGTCGTCGAGTGCGCTGAAGAATCCGTAGCTGTCATTTTGCGCCAGCAGCTTGCTGGCATCGAGCTTTTTTTCCGCTGCGCGCGCCAGCGAATCGGGCGCCAGCAGCGCGCCGGCATTTTCTTCGCTGCCATCTATGCCGTCGGTGTCGCACGCCAGCGCATAAGTGTTTTCCAGGCCGTCTAACTCAATTGCCAGCGACAGCAGAAACTCACTACAGCGCCCGCCGCGCGCCGTGCCCGCCATGCTGTGCGCGCCAGCGCGCAAGGTCACCGTGGTTTCGCCGCCCGAAATCAGCGCCACCGGGGGTTTCATCGGATGGTGATGCTGGCGTATCTGACGCGCCAGCGCGGCGTAAACTTTGGCGACCTCGCGTGACTCTCCGGTGACGCTGTCGCCCAGGATGACCGGCGTCACGCCGTGTTGTTGCAGATAAGCGGCGGCAAGGGCGAGGCTGGCGTGCGCGGTGGCGATGACGCGATTTTCAACACGAGCAAACAGCGCATCGCCGGGCTTGAGCGTTTCGGCTACTTCGCCGCGCGCGCCGCGCGACAGGTGGCGCGCCACCGCAAGGGGAGGGGAAATGTTGTAATAACCCAGAATGTCGAGCGCATCCTGAAAGGTGCTGGCATCGGGCGCCGTCGGGCCCGATGCAATGTGCGTCGCATCGTCGCCCGTTACGTCGGAAATAATGAGCGACAAAATGCGTGCTGGTGTTGCCGCGGCAAGGCGCCCGCCCTGGATGCGCGAAAGATGTTTGCGCACCGTATTCATTTTTTGAATCGGCGCGCCGCAACGCAATAGCGCCTCGGTCACGCTTTTCAGGTCAGCCATAGTCACGCCTTCCACCGGCAGCGAGAGCAGGCTGGAGCCGCCGCCGGAAATCAGTGCGATGAGCAAATCCTGCGGCGTCAGCGCCGCAACGCTAGCGAGAATTTCGCGCGCCGCAATTTCTCCGCTTACGTCAGGAACGGGATGCCCAGCCTCGACGACGCGAATGCGTTTAAGCGGCAGGCCATGACCATAGCGCGTAATCACCAAACCAGTGACGGCAAAATCTGGCGGGTAGAAATCTTCCACCGCCTTGGCCATCGAGGCCGCCGCCTTTCCTGCGCCGATAACGAGCACGCGGCCATTCTTGAAGTGTGCGGCGGGCGGCAGATGTGCGGGGACGATGTGCAAAGGGTCAGCAGCGCTGAGTGCGGCTTTGAAACTTCCTAACAACAGTTCACGGGCTTTCATTGGAGGGGCATCTCAGCGCTCAAATTTAACGGATAGCACGATGGAAGACTGGGTGCGGTCTACGCCATCGATTTTGCCGATGCGGTCGAGGATGTCGTCCATTTCCTGGGTGGTGCCGGTTTCAACGATAGCCAGATAGTCGAATACCCCCGACAGCGCGTAGCTGGCGCGAATCCACGGATGGGATTTAAGCTCGCGCACCACCATCTCGGCGCGCTTCGGGTTGACGGCCAGCAGCACATGCGCGGTGATCGAAGCGCGCACCGCAGGCTGGCCGAGTTTTACCGTGTAACCGGTAATGACACCGGCCTGTTCGAGCTTGTGTATGCGTTCCTGCACCGTGCTGCGCGATACGCCAAGCTTGCGCGCCAGCGAAGCGGTGGATTCGCGCGCATCAGCCTTGAGAAGCGCCACCAGGGCGTGGTCTTTGGGGGTCATTTTTTTTCGATTGTTCTTTGCGTTTTCCATTTTGCCGGGATTTACCATCGAAATGGTAAATTTTCACCATCGATTTGTCAAAATGCAGCCTGCTTTTCGACATTGTTGTGCGCTACGCTAGCGCCATTATTTACCGGAGACACATCATGACCAAACTCACGCTACTCGGCGCCGGCAAGATCGGCGATGCCATCATCCACCTGCTCTCGCATGCTGGCGGCTTTGAGCTGACCGTTGCGGATATCGATGACGCAAGGCTGGCGCTCATTCCCGATGGGCTGGCCACCAAGCGCCTGGCGGACATCGGCGACGAGCACACGTTGCTCAATTTGCTCAAGGGCCAGGATGTGGTGCTGAGCGCCTGCCCGTATTATCTGACGCCGCTCATCGCCAAGGCGGCGCTGGCGTGCAACACGCACTACCTCGATCTTACCGAGGATGTCGAAAGCACGCGCATCGTGCAAGCGCTTTCCCAGGGCGCCAAGCGCGCGTTCATTCCGCAATGCGGTCTTGCGCCGGGTTTCATTTCCATCGCCGCCTATGATCTGGCCAAGCGCTTCGACTCGTTGCGCGAAGTGAACATGCGTGTCGGCGCGCTGCCGCTCTATCCCACCAACGCGCTCAAGTACAACCTCACCTGGAGCACGGACGGGCTGATAAACGAATACTGCAATCCCTGTCTGGCGATCCGCGACGGCGTGCGCATCGAAACGCTGCCGCTGGAAGAAATGGAAAGTTTTTCGCTCGACGGCGTTGACTACGAAGCCTTCAACACCTCGGGCGGTCTGGGCACGCTCACGGAAACGCTGGCGGGCCGCGTGGAAAACCTCAACTACAAAACCGTGCGCTATCCCGGCCACCGCGATATTGTCAAAGTGCTGGTGCGTGATCTGCGTCTTGACCATCGCCGCGATCTACTCAAGGATGTGCTCGAGGCAGCCATTCCCATCACCTTGCAGGACGTGGTGCTGATCTTTGTTACCGTGAGCGGCATGCAGAGCGGGCGCTTGACGCAGGAGACCTTCGCCAAAAAAATCTACGCGCAAAAAGTGAACGGCAAGCTCCTGTCCGCTATACAGCTCACCACTGCCTCAGGCATCTGCGCTATGGTAGATATGCTGCGTGAGGGTAAACTGCCACAAGCAGGTTTCGTGCGCCAGGAAGACGCGCCGCTTGATGCTTTTCTTGCTAACCGCTTTGGCCGTTACTATGCGTAAAATCTCAGCAGAGTCACCAATGGAAATCCATACAATTCTTCAGAATTTTGACGTTGATTTGAGTGCGCTCAAAGGCCACGGCGTCAGCGCTCGCTCGCCCATCGACGGCGCGCTCATCGCTGAGCTAGCGGCCGCCACACCGCAGTCCATAGCCGCCACGGTGGAGCGCGCACATCAGGCTTTTCTCGCTTGGCGCAATATGCCCGCACCCAGGCGCGGCGAACTGGTACGTTTGTTCGGAGAAGAACTGCGCGCCGCCAAGCCGCAACTCGGCCGCCTGGTGAGCATAGAGTCCGGCAAGATTTTGCAAGAGGGCCTGGGTGAAGTGCAGGAGATGATAGATATCTGCGATTTCGCCGTGGGTCTGTCGCGCCAGTTATACGGCCTGACCATCGCCTCGGAGCGTCCCGGCCATCGCATGATGGAAACATGGCATCCGCTCGGTGTAAACGTCGTCATCAGCGCCTTCAATTTTCCGGTAGCGGTGTGGGCGTGGAACGCCGCGCTGGCGCTGGTGTGCGGCAACAGTGTGGTGTGGAAGCCTTCGGAAAAAACACCGTTATGCGCCATCGCCTGCCAAAAACTATTCGAGCGCGCCGCGCGACGTATGGGCGACATCCCGGGTATGAGCGACATCACTGCCCTTACCTCTGTCATTCTCGGCGCGCGTGATGTCGGCGAACAACTTGTCGATCACCCACGCGTGGCGCTGATCTCCGCCACCGGCAGCACGCGCATGGGCAAGGAATTGGCGGTGCGTGTTGCGCCGCGCTTCATGCGCACTATTTTCGAGCTGGGCGGCAATAACGCCATGATAGTCGCGCCCAGCGCCGATCTCGAGCTGGCGGCGCGCGCCATCGCCTTCTCCGCAGTGGGCACAGCAGGTCAGCGCTGCACTTCATTGCGACGCCTGATTGCACACGAAAGCATTCACGCTCAACTCATAGAGCGCCTGAAAAAAATTTACGCCGCGATTGCAGTGGGTGATCCGCTTGAAGCAGGTACGCTGGTTGGCCCGCTCATCGACATGGCTTCGTTCGAGCGCATGCAGGCGGCGCTGGATACGGCGCGCAAAGAGGGTGGCGCGGTGTATGGCGGAGAACGCGTGCTTGCGCAACAATTTCCCGGCGCAGCTTACGTAAAACCTGCGCTCGTCACCATGCCCAAGCAAACGCATATTGTGCGCTGCGAGACCTTTGCACCGATTCTTTATGTGATGGATTATCGCGAGCTTGGCGAAGCCATCGCTTTACAGAACGACGTGCCGCAAGGCTTGTCGTCGTCAATTTTCACCAATGATCTGCGCGAGGCCGAGCAGTTCCTCGCCGCGTCCGGCAGCGACTGCGGCATCGCCAACGTCAACATCGGCCCTAGCGGCGCCGAAATCGGCGGGGCTTTCGGCGGAGAAAAAGAAACCGGCGGCGGGCGTGAATCGGGATCGGATGCGTGGAAAGCCTACATGCGCCGCGCCACCAATACCATCAATTACAGCAGCGCACTGCCGCTGGCGCAGGGCATACGTTTTGATATATAGAGGAGTAGTGGTGACTTTTCGAAACCTCAAGTATTCGTCGTCCCAGCGGAGGCTGGGACCCAGTCCCATCAACATCACTTTGAAACAATAATCAGATCGTGTAGCGGACTGGGTCCCAGCCTGCGCTGGGACGACGGGTTACCTCATTGCTCATCACGACTTTCGTATTTGATGCTTTTAATTAATGCACTAATGAACCGTAAATGGCATTACACTTTCTCCTTTGCAGAAGGGGAAACAAGGGATTTATAACTAGGGGAGAAGTCCATGCCGCCAGTACTCAGCGCCACACGCGCCAGCCAAATGGTCCCGCCATTCTGGCAACGTTTGCCACAGATCCTGGCTTATCCTGCGAATCTGGACGCGTTGGTCAAGATTGTGTGTTACGCGCTCGCGGCGGTGGTGGTCGCGGCGTTTCTTCCTTTGGTGGGCTGGTTGATCGCCATTTTTATCTGGATTGCCTTTCTGCGTTATGCATTCGGCATTCTCGAGCGCACTTCGCGCGGCCACTTGACTGCCGCGGAAGTGTACGACAACGAGCGCGCCAGCGAGGACTACCGCCCGCACAAGCAAATGGCCTTTCTGTTTGTGGTGATGTTGCTCACCGTTCTGGCGACGCATTTTTTTGGCGAGCTGGCAGGGCAGGTCGCTTATGTCATTCTGTCGCTCGTCATCCCGGCTTCGATCATGATTATCGCCCTGGAAGAAAGCTTGCTCGCGGCGCTGAACCCCGCGCGCATCATCTTTTTTGTTCGCGGCATCGGCATGCCGTACTTTGCGCTTTGTGCATTTTTGTTTCTCATGCTCGAAGGGTCTGACATCCTTGGCGGCGCGCTGGAAGATTTCATGGCCGAATGGATCGCCGATCTGTTGGTGACTATGGTCGAAATGTATTTCGTCATCGCCATGTATTACCTCATGGGCTACGTTCTTTACCAGTACCATGCGACGCTGGAAGTCAGCGTAGAAGTGGATCCGCGTGCAGCAGCCAGGAGTGTGTCTAAAAACCGCGCTGATGAGTTGTTAGGCCCGGAAACCCAGGACTTGATTGCCGAGGGACAACTCGAGCAGGCGGCGCAACGCATCGAAACCAGATTGAAGCGCGACTGGGACAACAACAAACTGCATGACCAGTATCAGCGCGTGTTGACGCTGGACAATCAGACCAAGTCGCTCGCGCGCCACACCAACGAATACTTGCCCAAGCTGGTGCGCGAGAAAAAGCTCGCGCGCGCGGTCGAGGTGTATGAGGCTTGCAAAAAGAAGGTGAGCGATTTCTGTGTGGCTGACGGCACACTGGTGCTGCCCCTTGCGACACAAGCCGTTGAGTTGCGCCGCTACGCCGCCGCACTCAATCTGGTGAGGGGCTTTGACAAACGCTTTCCTGGTCATGATGATATTGCCGGTGTTTTCTTATTGGCCGGAAAAGTGTTGATGGAGCATCATCATCAATACGATGCCGCGCGCCGCATTTTTTCGGCGATCATACAAAAATATCCGCAACATGCCTTGATTCCGGAAGTGCGTAAATTTCTGGCGATGAGTGAGTCGTTGCTATCGCAAACGGCGGCGCAAACACAAAAACAATCCCCAACGTAATAGGCAACGCAGCAAGAGTAGGCGCAATTGATCAGTTGGCGGAGCTACTTCCGGCATACTAAAAAATAGCTTGCTCTCTTGGAGGAGCATTTTTAGGTACTTTTGCCGGCATGCTCTTTGTAGCGGCTTTCCCAAAGATGGCAATTTGGCCGAGAGACTATCTGATTACGTTTGCTCTTGCGACTGCTATGTCTGTAGGCATTCAGAAGTTTGTTGGCGAGCAAAGCGATCAAAAATAGCACTCCAGATTGGGAGCATTAAAGGGGCCGTGTTCGATTTCGATTCTTACACTTATAAAATTGCGAACATTTATTTTCACGTATCTGTTCCCCGTCTGGCTTTCAGAGCAATTACTGTACCCTGGCTTGAATTATTTTGTGCCGAACTTGGTTTCGATCTGCACGCCAATTGATTTGAGAAAGTCTGAGGGCAGTACACCTCCCGCCGAAATGATAACGACATCATTGGGCAAGGACACCGGTGCGCCATCCTGCTCAAGGCTGACTTCGTGCTCGCGGATTTCCAGCACGTTGGAGCGCAGCAGAACATTAATGCGTGCTTTTTTCTGCGCTTCTTCTATGCGTGTGCGATTCTTCGCTTTCACCCGTCCAAAGGCTTCGCCGCGGTAGGATAGCGTCACCTTGGTTCGCGGTTGATCGGCGCACGCCAGAGCAGCCTCAAGCGCGCTGTCGCCGCCACCCACTACCAGCACTTTCTGCCCGGCGTATTGCTCCGCATCCAAAAGTCGATAGACCACCTTGGGCAACTCCTCACCTGGCGTTCCAAGTTTGCGCGGCGTGCCGCGCCTGCCGATCGCCAATAATACCGCCTTGCTGCGATACGTCGTGCGCGAGGTCTTCACCAGGAAAACACCCTTTTCCGGTGTGATCGATTCCATGCGCTCGCTAAAACTAACCTTGAGTCCTGTTTTGCGTACGATATCCTGCCAGAACGAGAGCAGCGCTTCCTTGCTCACTTCGTTGAACCTGATCTTACCTACAAGCGGCAGTATCACCGGCGCGGTCATGGCGATCTTGTTGCGCGGGTAGTGATATATCGAGCCGCCGAGGCCGTCTTCCTGCTCGATCAACGCGTACTTCATTTTGCGTTCCATTGCGCCCAGGCCGGCGGCCAGACCGGCCGGCCCGGCGCCGACGATTAGCGCATCGTATTCGGCGCTGGCGTTTTCCTTGGTGTTTCCCTTGCCAAATTTCTGCATCGAAGCAATGGCCTGTTTGCCCTGCTCCGCCGCCTTGCGGATGAGACCCATGCCACCCAGCTCGCCGGCGATGAAAAGACCCGGAACATTGGTTTCAAAATTGGGTTTCACC
>JAYWAM010000353.1:0-3202 GCA_043782425.1 Betaproteobacteria bacterium | reverse complement strand
ACAGGCATAATAAAAGCGAACTTGCCCACGATGAATTGGCATTTTTTTTCGCGGGCAAGCCCGCTCCTACCCAGCAATACAAATGGAGTCCCCCCACCGATCAGGTCGAGGGCAAGCTTCGCGGGAATGACAAATTACTACTTGTTCAGAGGCTCCCGTTCTATTTCACCGCAGTTTCGCCACCTGTTCACGCACAGCTTCCATCTTTGCAAGGCAATCATCGCGCCGTTTTTCTTCCTCTTTTACGACGGCGGCAGGCGCTCGCTGGATGAAGCTTTCGTTTTTGAGCTTGGCTTGAGATAGCTCTACCTTAACTGACAATTTCACCAGCTCTGCCTCAAGCCGCTTGATTTCCGCAGCGACGTCGACAGTCACTTGCAACATCACCCTGGCAGCCCCCGCCATCGCCACCGGCGCATTGCCCGCAGGCAATTCTGTCACCAGCGCTACTGCTGAGAGTCGCGCCAGTGCTTGTACGTAAGGCAGATACGCGGCGTAGGATGGATCGCCCGCAACAAATCCTGGCACTTTTTCGCCGGGATTGAGATTCATCTGGGAGCGCAGGTTGCGCGTTGCGTCAGTGAGTTCCTTGAGCGTGGTGACAAAGTTTTCCGCGGTCTCGTTAATTTTTGACAGATCGGGTTGCGGGTAGCGCGCCAGCATGATGCTTTCACTGCCATCGCCTTTCGCGCGACCCGCCAGCGGCGCAACTTTTTGCCACAACTCTTCGGTGATGAAAGGAATGATGGGGTGCGCCAGGCGCAATGTGGTTTCGAGCACACGCAACAGCGTGCGCCGCGTGGCGCGTTGCTGCGCTGCGCTGCCGTTTTGTAATTGCACCTTGGCGAGCTCAACATACCAATCGCAGTATTCGTCCCACACAAATTTGTACAGCGCGCTGGCGGTATTGTCGAAACGATATTCGCTAAAACCCTTGTGCGCTTCAGCTTCGGTGCGTTGCAGCAAACTGACTATCCATTTATCCACCGGACTCTGGTGCGTCAGGTAATGCGCGTCGCTCATATCAAGACCGGTGTCTTTGCCCTCACAATTCATCAGCACAAAGCGCGTCGCGTTCCACAGCTTGTTACAGAAACTACGATAGCCTTCGCAGCGTTTTAAATCGAAATTAAGTGTGCGGCCCAAAGTAGCGAGGGCGGCGAAAGTGAAGCGCAACGCATCAGCGCCGTAGGCCGGGATGCCGTCGGGATAGTCGCGTTTTATGCGTTTTTCTGCGGCCTGCTTGTGAGCGGCGAGCATCAAGCCCTGGGTGGACTTTGCCATCAGCGCCGGTAGGCTGATGCCATCGATCACGTCGAGCGGATCGATGGTGTTGGCCTTGGACTTAGACATCTTCTTACCTTCGGCGTCGCGCACGATGGCGTTGATGTACACATCCTTGAATGGCGTCCTGCCGGTGAAATACAGGGTTGTCATTATCATGCGCGCAACCCAGAAAAAGATGATGTCGTTGGCGGTCACCAACACCGACGAGGGCAAATAGAATTCCGCTTCGTGTTTCATCTGTGCTTCGTCCGGCCAGCCGAGGGTGGAGAAGGGCACGAAGGCGGAGGAAAACCAGGTATCGAGCACGTCTGGATCGCGCGCATCCGGGCGCAAAATTTTGCCTGCTGCTTGCGCTTTGGCAAGGGCGGCCTCGAATGTGCGCGCGACGAACGGTGTGCCGTCGTGCGCATACCAGGCGGGAATCTGGTGTCCCCACCACAGTTGGCGCGAAACGCACCAGTCCTGAATATTTTCCAGCCACTGGTTGTAGACCTTGGTCCATTCCTCAGGGATAAAGCGCGTTTTCCCCTCGCGTACTGCATCTAGCCCCAGTGCGGCAAATTTCTCCATGGCCACGAACCACTGGTCGGACAACATCGGTTCCACCACGGCGTCGCTACGCTGCGAGCGCGGCTGCATCATGGTATGAGGCAGCTCCTTTATCAGCAAACCTTGATCAGCCAATCCCTCCAGCATCGCTTTACGTGTTGCATAGCGATCCATAGCGCGAAAACGTTTGGGACCGTTTTCATTGATGCGCGCATCCAGGGTGAAAATGTTGATCAGCGGCAGATTATGTTTTATTGCGACTTTATAGTCGTTAAAATCATGCGCCCCGGTAATCTTGACGACCCCGGTGCCGAATTCTGGATCCACGTAGTCGTCTGTGATTACTGGAATTTGCCGGTCGCAAAGCGGCAGATCAACCATTTTTCCAATGAATTTTTGGTAGCGTTCGTCATTGGGATTGACGGCGATAGCGCCGTCGGCCAGCATGGTTTCGGGACGAGTAGTAGCAATTGTCATTCCACGCAGGCCATCAATCGGGCCGTCGCTGAACGGGTAAAGAATGTGGTAAAGAAAACCTTGCGTTTCCTGGTTTTCGACTTCCAGATCCGATACCGCAGTCTGCAACACCGGGTCCCAGTGCACCAGTCGCTTGCCGCGATAAATCAGGCCATCTTCATACAGGCGTACGAAGACTTCGGTCACCGCCTTGCTGCGCGCTGCGTCCATCGTGAAATATTCGCGCGACCAGTCGCACGAATCACCGAGACGGCGCATTTGGCGCGTTATGGTGGCGCCGGATTCTTCTTTCCACGCCCACACGCGCTCGACGAACTGCTCGCGCCCCAATTCACGCCGCGAAATTCCTTGCGCTTCAAGTTGGCGCTCCACCACCATCTGTGTGGCGATGCCGGCGTGATCCGTTCCCGGCTGCCACAGGACATTGCCGCCCTTCATTCGGTGGTAGCGCGTCATCATGTCCATCAATGTTTGCTGGTAGGCATGCCCTATGTGCAGCGTGCCCGTCACGTTGGGCGGCGGTAGCTGAATCGAGAAGTTATCTTTCTTGGCGGCATCCATCGTAGCCTTGAAGTAACCGCGCGATTCCCACAGTGGATACCAGCGCGATTCGATGGTATGCGGGTCGAAGGACTTGGCGAGAGAGGGTTCGGGTGGGGCGTTGTTGCTTGTTTGCATAATGCTAGTATCAGGAATCAATTAAGGGTCGGATGTAGGAGCGGGCTTGCCCGCGATAAATTGGCGCGGGTTTTCGCGGGCAAGCCCGCTCCGCGCCTGTAACTTTTTACTATTTCTAAACTTTTCACTTTGGTAAAAAACTGCTCGAAATCTCAAATATTCGTCGTCCCAGCGAAGGCTGGGACCCAGTCCTGACAACATCACTTTTGAA
>JAYWAM010000352.1:0-3202 GCA_043782425.1 Betaproteobacteria bacterium | reverse complement strand
GCTTTTTGCAAATACTCGGCGGCCTTTGGATATTCGCCTTGCTCTTGCAAAAAATCGCCATAAAAATAGTTCGGATCAATACCGTCTGGATTTAGTTTGAGTGCCTTCTCCAGATAGTCGCGCGCCTTCTTCTTATCGCCAAAACCGATGGGCCATCCGGGCACTTTGTAATACAGGCTACCGAGTGAGGTATAGATCGAACCGTTGAGTGCATCCGGCTTTTCCTTTTCTGCCTGCAACAATAGGTCGCGTGATTCTTTCACCAGACTCAATGCGCCCAAGCCCCCGGCAAATTTAGCGTAGCTGCTCAAAATAATAGCTTCCCAGACTTTGGGTTCAACACGTCCAGAATGGGCGAGGGTGACTTGATGCGCTTTGCTTGATAGCTCCTTGAATGCGGCCTCTTTTTGTTTCTCCGGCACTTGGTAATAGGCCTTGGCCCACGCATGCTGTAAGTCCATGACGGCATCGCTGGTCGCGTCGGCGCGCGCGACTCCAGAACCCAGCAGCATCGCGCTGTAAACAAATAGCAATACCAATAAAGGCCGTGAAATTTTATGCTGTATAGGATTCATTTTAATCATCTCCTCACTTCATTGATGGGGCGGCAAACTCGCGCATCTGCATGTTCTGCCGGCGTAATGCGAGATCAACTAAGCGCGGCAAAATAGCGTTGATGCGCACGAACAAGGTCTCGGGCCAGCCAAGATAATAGTCCTTGCGATCCAGTTCGATGGCGCGCACGATGCGCTCGGCCACCCAGTCCGGCTCGTCCGTGTTCATATTGACGGCGGCCGCCATGCGGCTTACCGCACCGTCGTTGAGCGCCGTTCGGGTATAGCGCGGTGCCACATAAGTGACACCCACCCCGCTCCCTTCCAATTCGCGCCGTAACGCTTCGGAAAAGCCGCGCATGGCAAATTTGCTGGCGGAATAACTGGCGAAACAAGCAAAACCGATACTGCCAAAAATAGAGCCTACGTTCACAATGCGTCCATGCGCCTGAGCGATCATCGACGGCAGCAGCGCGCGCGTCAGCAACATCGGCGCCAGTACATTGGTGCGCCACAATTTTTCCAGATCGTGCGCCGACTCCTCCGCGAATTGATTGAAATTCAGTATGCCGGCGCAATTCACCAGCACATCTACTTCGTCTAACTTCGCGCGTGCTTGACGCGCCAATTCCTCAGGCGCACCAGCTTTTGACAAATCGCAGGGAAGCACATGAGCACGACCGCCCGCCGTCACGATTTCTGCACACAACGATTCGAGCTTGGCCTGACTGCGCCCAACTAATAGCAACACAGATCCCTTCTTAGCCAAAGCAAGCGCAACACCACGACCGATGCCACCGGTTGCCCCCGTGACAAGCACACGGTTGTTTAAAAGATTCATGCGGGGAACTCCTGAAGTGAACGGAAAATATCGCCATAAAGGCGAAAGAACATTTTGGCGCAATGAATAATGCATTGACGATCCACCGCTGATTCCAACCGGTCCACCAAATTGCCGTAAAAATGCATATGCTCCAGATCGAGCGCGCCATGGCTCGTGAGATAGGTGAACGCCTGTTGGGGTAAGGCCAGCGCCGCTTGCAGTTTGGCCGCAGCCTGGGTGGCAAGTTGTGTGCTGGTGCCTTCTAGAACAAACACCATCCCGAGGAAGCCCACCGGATTAACCCGCGCAATGGTGTCATAAGCGTACGCCACCATCAATTCAGTTTCCGCCGATGGCGCGCCATAGCGCACGGCTTCACTGTTGCCGCCACTGGCGCGGATGTCATTCAAAATCCACTCCGGGTGCCCTACTTCCTCTTCGATGTAATGTGCGATGTCCGTACGCAGCCATTCCTGATCTCCCGCCAGACGCGCACCGCACGCCATGAGCAGCGGCACGGTATGTTTAACGTGGTGGTAGGCCTGCGTAAGAAAAGCCACGTACTGTTCGCGCGTGACCTGACCATTAAGGGCTAATCGAATAATGGGAGCCGCTTGTAGTTGCGCCTGCTCCGCTTGGGTTGCTTGCTGCAGATCAACATAAAACGACATGTGTATCTTCCTCGTAAAGCACTTCGATTCTATCTGCGTAAGCCGCAAAAATGTCGGCACGGCGTAGCCGACCATTACGGGTGAGCTGTCCATTGCTGGGCGTGAAAGCTTCTCTCGCCAGCAGCCATTTCCCGATACGCGCATAATCGGGCAGCAAATGATTGATTAGATCCACGGCCGCCGCGACACTGCTGGCGCTGGCATTGTCGCGCGCCACCAGCACCGCGCAGTTCCAAGCTTTGCCTTCGCCGAACACCGCCGCTTGGGCTATCGCGGAATGCAGGCTGAGCTCGCGCTCTATCCATTCCGGCGCGACATTGCGCCCGAAGGCCGTAATAAAAATGCTTTTTTTACGTCCCGTTACGTGCAGAAATCCTTCCGCATCGAGAAAGCCAAGATCCCCCGTAGGCCACGGCTGCACGGCGACGTCATGACCGAGATAACCGAGAAACACCATGCCCTCCACCAGGATTTCTCCGTCTTCGGCAAAGTCCACATGCACCTGCGGCAAAGGTTTGCCGACCGTGCCGCTGCGCTGCTCGTCCTTAGTGTTAAGTGCTACGACTGACGCGCATTCCGATAGCCCGTAACCCTCGTACACCGGTAAGCCCAATTGCGCGGCGCGCACCAACAAATGTGGCGATACCGGCGCGCCCCCTACCGCCAGAAAATGCAGGTGTGACGGCATCGCGGCGCCACCTTCCAACATGACGACCAAGGCTTGCAACATCTGCGGCGCGAGAATCGCGGTGCTGGCATCAAATTCGTGCAAGGCTTGCAGCATGGTGGCGGCCTGCACGCCCGATGCGCCGGTAAGGCCCACGCGCAGCAGAGAGGGCACACAACAGCAGGCGCCCAGCAGCAGCGGCGTATACACCCCACCGATATTTTCCAGCAGCGTCGACAACGGCGTCAGGCACAGGTGCCGATGCTGCGCGCTCGCGCCGCTGGCATGCAGCAGCGCATCCGCCACGGTTTCCATATGCGCCCGACTCAGGCACACGCCTTTGGGATCCCCTGTCGTGCCGGAAGTATAGGTAATCTTGGCAGTGCCCTGCGGTAGCGGTACTTGACTGCGGTTTGGCAAAATTAAAAGCGTTAGTCCATTTAACGTTCCAATCTCCTGCACATCGATGCCGGCCTGCATCAGCAAT
>JAYWAM010000351.1:0-3205 GCA_043782425.1 Betaproteobacteria bacterium | reverse complement strand
GGATGAAATATAGTAGTCCCACCCCGTATCAGGTCGTGGAATTACGTCAGCCTTATCAACCCGTCACCTCCATCGTTCCGTTCATCTTCTCGTGGCCTTCGCCGCAAAAGTTGTCGCACAGGAAAGTGAAACGTCCTGCCTTGTCGGGGGTGAAGGTCAGTTCCAGCGGCATGTTGGGTATCAGGTCGCGACGCAGGTTGAAATCCGGCAAGTTAAAACCGTGTGGAAAATCCGGCGTGCTCAGCACCAGTGTCACCGGCTCGCCTTTGCGCACAGTGAATTCAGAGGGCGTGAATTCAAATTTAGTGGCCCTGATCTCGATGCGCCGCGTAGTGGCCGCCTTGACAGAGAAGGCGGAGGCGAAAACGCCCGCCGCCGCGCCCAGCGAGCAAGATAAAAACTTTCGACGTTTCATGCTTTACCCGCAGGCTGTTCGATCAAATGAAACGCCTTGCCTTGCATGTCGGCGCGCACCGAGCGATAGCCCAGACCATCGTAGGGCTTGGCGGGGTTCCACGGCAACATGGTCTTTTTCTCTGACGTGCCCTTGGGTGAAAGCGGGAACATCAGCGACTTGGCGGCGTGGTGTGCGATGTGGCCGGTCATGTGGTGGTGTTCGTTGTGTATGTGCCCGTAAAACACCGTCACGTTGGGAAATGGCATAAGCAAGTCGATGGCGGCCTGGCCATCGCGCGTGTTCCAGTCCCATTGCGGATAAAGCGCAAACAACGGACGGTGGGTCAGCACCACGATAGGCTGATCGGGCTTGAGTGTGGCGAGGTCGGCCTTGAGCCAGGCCAACTGTTTTTCGCCCAGGGTGGCTGCAGGATCCGAGGTGTTGTCGAGCACGATGAAGTGTATGCCTTTGTGCTCGAAGGTATAGCGCAAGGTTTCGCCGAAAAATTCCTGATAAGCCTCACCGCGATCCAGCGAAGCATCGTGCTCGCCGGCGAAGAAACGTACCGGAACGGTGAGCGCACTGGCCATGTCACGGAATTCTTTCAAACGGGCGCGGCGTAATTTTGGGTCGTCGGTGGTGTGCGTGAGGTCGCCGGTGAACACTACGAAATCAGGTTTTTGCTCAAGGCTGTTGACGGTGGCGATGGCCTTGGGCAAAGTGCCTTTGAAGTCGGGGTTGACCGAGGCGTTGTTATAGCCCCAGTGAATATCGGAAAGCTGTACGAAAGAAAAATCCTGCGTTGCACCCGCTGCCTTGCCTGCCCCAAGATTCGCCCCAAGGTTCGCGCACCCCGGCAGGCTGGAGGCAAATACTATCCCCCCGCCTATGCCTGCCAGCTTGAGAAAATCGCGTCTGCTATAACTGAGTTCGTCCATGTTTCGCCCTTTCGAGAAGACTGTGAGCAGGCGGCCCATGCCGCGCGCTTCAAGGTGCAAGACTGCGCGGCGCGAAGGCTTATTCCACGTTGCGTAAAATATAGTTGGGAATAAAAGGCTGTTGGTGGCAGTCTATTGAGGGTTAAGGAATTGCGGGGCAACTTCGCGGCGCGAACACCCCCTCACCCCAGCCCTCCCTTGCAGGGCGCGCTGTCCAATGCACTGGACAGCCGTTGCACAGGCGGTTGGCATGCCAACCGAAACCCCTATGCAACCCCCCATTCCGGGGGAGAGGGAGTGATCCCCCTCCCGCGTTGCAGTGGAGAGGGAGAAAACTCCCTCTCCCGCTTGGGAGGGAGAGGGCAGGGGTGAGGGTGGGAAAGGTGTCACGAAATTTCGCAATGCTCGATGTAAGAGAAAGGCACTGCGTTTGCTCGAACAATCAAAACTGGAGCGCTTTGAGGCCACGGTGTTGCTGCATCTCGATGCCGCATACAACCTGGCGCGCTGGCTGACGCACGACGACGCGATCGCGCAGGACGCGGTGCAGGATGCGTGCGTGCGCGCCTTCCGTTTCTTCGATGCATTGCAAGGCCCCGGCCCTAAAGCCTGGTTCATGGCTATCGTGCGCAACACTTGTCTTGATTGCCTGCGCGAGCAAAGGCGCAGCGGCAGCTCGGAAGAGTTCGATGAAACGCGCCACAACCTGGATGAGGCGCATGCCAGTGCGGCGCTGCAATCGCCTGAACACGCCGCGTTGCGCAACGACGACGCACGACAGGTGCACGCTGCCATCGCCGCACTGCCGATTGAATATCGCGAAGTGATAGTGCTGCGCGAGTTGGAAGAGTTATCGTACAAGGAGATCGGCGCCATCGTTAAAATCCCTATCGGCACCGTCATGTCGCGCCTGGCGCGCGGGCGTGATTTGTTGCGCGATCATTTGCGCGCCGCACAGCAAAAGGCCACATCATGAACTGCGCGCGTACCCGTCAAATGCTCGATGCCTGGCTCGATCATGAACTGGATCGCGCCACTGGCGCCGAGCTCGTTCAGCATCTCGACACCTGCACGCTGTGCGCCACACTGCGCGCCGAGCGCGAGGCATTGCGCGCAAATCTCAAATCCGCTGCCCCCTATTTTCACGCACCGCCTGAGCTGCGCCCCGGTGTCAAACGCGCTTTGCTTGCGGCGCAGCAGCAACGCTCGCCGCCGCGCCGCGCGGCTTCGTGGTGGCAGGTGGCGGCCTACGCCGGTGCTGCCGCTGCGGCCAGCGCGCTGCTCACGGTGTGGATGCTGCGCGTTCCTGGCGATGCGCAGCAGCAGCCGTGGATAGAGCAAGCCGTGGCGCGCCATATCAGCGCTCTGAGTGACGCGAAGAACCTGATTGAAGTGGCATCCAGTGACCGTCATGTCGTCAAGCCGTGGTTTCAGGGCAAGCTCGATTTTGCCCCCGCCGCGCCAGACCTTGCGCGCCACGGTTTTGCGCTGTACGGCGCACGTCTGGAACGGCTCGAACAGCGGCCTGCTGCGGCGGTGATTTACCGCTTGCGCAACCATGTCATCAGCCTGTTCATGACGCGCGCTGCGCTTGATGAGCCGCTGGCTATCAAGATTCAGCACGGCTTCAGCGTCGCCACCTGGTCCTCAGGCGGCGTGCGCTTCGCTGCGGTGGCCGATACCGATAGCGCCGAGATAGAACGCTTTGCGCGCTTGATTCAAGCGCCGCCTGTGCCCTAGTACTCGCCATTCCGTAGCTGTGCTTACGTACCCGGGAATTCACAAGAAAGAAAAGGCGACTCGCGCCAAGACGCAAAGACGCCAAGAAAAATAAAGAATGGGTTGAAAACTTTGCGTCTTGGCGCGAGAA
>JAYWAM010000350.1:0-22352 GCA_043782425.1 Betaproteobacteria bacterium | reverse complement strand
AGTGTAGAGCGGCTGGTGGAATCGTCTGGGGTGGCGCTGAAGAAAGTCGGCCATGACTTGAAGGGCCGTTGTCCATTCCACGCCGACGACACGCCATCGTTGTCGGTGACACCGGCCAAGAACCTGTGGCGCTGCTTCGGGTGCGATGCGGGCGGCGGCCCCATCGACTGGGTGATGAAGACCCAGGGCGTGTCGTTCCGCCACGCCTACGAATTGTTAAAGAACGATCTTCCCTTAGCCGCTACGCGTCCGGTCAAGGGTTCCACGGTGCCCAAGCTGGCGCCGCCGGTGGCCTTCGATGCCGACGATGCGGCATTGCGCTTGCAGGTGGTGAGCTACTACCACGAGACGCTCAAGACTTCGCCCGAGGCGCTGGCCTATCTCAAGAGTCGCGGTCTCGATCATCCCGAGTTGATCGACACCTTCAAGCTGGGCTTCGCCAACCGCACGCTGGGCCTGCGTCTGCCGCAAAAGAACCGTGTCGCCGGTGCAGAGATTCGCACGCGCCTGCAAAAGGTCGGCCTCTACCGCGACACCGGCCGGGAGCATTTCAATGGCTCGCTCATCGTGCCGGTGTTCGACGCGGAGGGGCGCGTGGTGGAAATGTACGGGCGCAAGATCACCGACAGATTGCGCGAGGGCACGCCCAAGCACTTGTACCTGCCGGGGCCGCATCGCGGCGTGTGGAATATCGCAGCCTTGCGCTGCTCCACGGAAATCATTCTGTGCGAAGCCTTGATCGACGCCATGACCGTGTGGTGCGCGGGCTATCGCAACGTCACCGCCGCCTACGGCACGGGCGGCTTCACCGACGATCACCTGGCCGCGTTCAAGCAATACGGCATAGAGCGCGTGCTGATCGCCTTTGATCGCGACGCGGGGGGCGAGAAGGCCGCTGCCCTGTTGGCGGACAAGCTGATGGGTGAGGGCATCGAGTGTTTCCGCATCCAGTTTCCCAAGGGCATGGATGCTAACGAGTATGCGTTGAAGGTGACGCCTGCCAGCAAATCGCTCGGTGTCGCCATTCGCCAAGCCGTGTGGTTGGGCAAGGGTAAGGCGCCGACGCGCGAAATTGAAATCCACCCGGCGCCTGCCCCCCGATCGAGCCGGGGGCAGGCTCTGCAAGCCAGGCCGGATGCGCCTCTTGAGAGCCTGCCTGCCACGGAGTGCGTGGAGACTGTCTCGCAGGCCGATGTATCGGCGCAAGTCGATGCTGTCTCTCCTTTAGCCGCTGTAGCCGCTAAGGAAGAGACCTCCCCCATCCCTGCCGCGCTTCCCGCCTCGCCCGTGCCCCCCGCGCCCGCGAGCGAGGCGCAGGCTGAGGTGACAGAAAACGAAATCGTCATGCACTTCGGCCCGGGGGCACAAGCACGCCGCTGGCGCGTGCGCGGCCTGGCCAAGAATCTGTCTTACGACATGCTCAAGGTGAACGTCAGGGTGAGCGGCGGCGAGCGCTTCCACGTCGATACGCTCGACTTGTGCGCCGCCAAGCAGCGCGCGGGCTTCGTGAACCTGGCGGCCATCGAGTTGCAGGTGAAGGAAGACATTCTTAAGGCCGATCTGGGGCGCGTGCTGTTGAAGCTCGAAGCGTTGCAGGACGAGGTGCTGCGCAAGGCGCTGCAACCCAAGCTGCCGGCAGCGCTACAGATGAGCGAGGCGGCGCGCAGTGAAGCGCTGGCGCTGCTCACCGATGCCAAGCTTATGGCGCGCATCCTCACCGACTTCGAGGCGTGCGGCATCGTCGGCGAGGCGACCAACAAGCTCACCGGTTATCTTGCCGCCGTCAGCCGCAAGCTCGACCGCCCGCTGGCGGTGGTGATTCAATCTTCCTCGGCGGCGGGCAAGTCATCGCTGATGGATGCCGTGCTCGCCTTCGTGCCAGAAGAGGAGCGCATCAAGTACAGCGCCATGACCGGGCAGAGTTTGTTCTACATGGGCAAGACCAATCTCAAACACAAGATACTCGCCATCGTCGAAGAAGAAGGGGCCTCGCGCGCGAGCTATGCCTTGAAGCTGTTGCAGTCCGAAGGCGAGCTCACCATCGCCTCAACCGGCAAGGACCCCGCCACCGGCAACCTCATCACGCAGGAATACCGTGTCGAAGGGCCGGTGATGATCTTCCTCACCACCACTGCCATTGAGATCGACGAAGAGTTGATGAACCGCTGCCTGGTGCTGTCCGTCGATGAAGGCCGCGAACAAACGCAGGCGATTCACCGTCTGCAACGCGCGAGAAGGACGTTGCAAGGCTTGATCGACAAGCAGGAGAAGCAACGCCTCATCCAGTTGCATCAAAACGCGCAGCGGCTGTTAAAACCCTTGCACGTTGTCAACCCTTACGCCGACGCGCTCACCTTCTTGAGCGACCGCACGCGCACGCGCCGCGACCATGAGAAATATCTCACGCTCATCGACGCCATCGCGCTGTTGCACCAGCATCAGCGTGAGGTCAAGGCCGCCGTCCATCAAGGCCAGGCTATCGAGTACATCGAGGTGACGCTTGCGGACATCGCCACCGCCAACGACATCGCGCATGAAGTGCTGGGGCGCTCGCTCGACGAGCTGCCGCCGCAGACGCGGCGCTTGCTGGGCGAAGTCGTCGCGCTGGTGGAGGCGTGCGCAGGTGCTGGCGCAGGTGCGATGCGCAACAGCGAGGTGCGTTTCAGCCGCAAGGACGTGCGCGACGCCACCGGCTTAAGCGATACGCAACTGCGCGTGCACCTGGCGCGCCTTACCGAGATGGAGTATCTGCTCACGCATCGCGAAGGCGCGGGCGGCAAGTTCGTGTATGAGCTCATCTATGACGGTGCGTGCGATCCCCAGCCGCACCTGTCGGGACTGATCGATACCGCTACGATGAAAAAGTCGCGGGGGGCAGAGGTCGAAGTCGCGGGACAAAACGGCGAAGTCGCGGGGCGTTCGCGGGGCGATAGCGGCCCGATAGCGGGGGGGTCGCGGGATGACGAAATGCCTGTAGAGCCAATATCCACGCTGGTTTCCGCGAGTTTGTCCTGTGTAGAGCCTAAAAAGCACGTCTCTAAAGGAAACGGCAAAACCCCGTCGTACACGCAGGTCGATGTCGTACCTGTGTTTCCCTTAGCCGCCCTACCACATGCTTAGAAAAAAGCGTCAGCAGGGCCGCAAGCCCTACGACTGGGGCCTGCCCGACAACGCCTTCACCTGGCTGATGCGCGAGTTCGTCGATGCCTCCAAGGCCAAGGGTTTCTCCGAGCGCACCACGCACTACCGCTACCGCGCGTTGCGCCGCTTTATCCTGTGGTGCGAAGCGCGCGGCCTCGCGCACCCGCGCGAAGTGACGCTGCCCATCATCGAGCGCTACCAGCGCCACCTCTACCACTACCGCAAGAGAAACGGCCAGCCGCTGTCGTTCTCAAGCCAGCGCGCTGAAGTGACGCCGCTCAAAGCCTTCTTCCAATGGGCCACCCGCAGCCACCACATCCTCTACAACCCTGCCGCCGACATCGAACTGCCGCGCCAGGTGATGCGCATACCGCGCCACGTCTTCAGCGTGGCCGACGTGGAAACCATCCTCAACCAGACCGACGTGGGCACGCCGCAAGGTCTGCGCGACCGCGCCATCCTGGAAACCTTCTACTCGACCGGCATCCGCCGGAGCGAACTCGTTGATCTCGATGAGCAGGACATCAATCTTGAGCGCGGCACGCTCATCGTCATCGAAGGCAAGGGGAGGAAGGATCGCATGGTGCCGCTGGGCGCCAGAGCCTGCGCCTGGCTCGCGCGCTACCGCGACGAAGTCCGTCCCGAGTTGGCGAGCGTCGTCGATGACGGCGCGCTGTTCATCACCGACTACGGCGAACGCTTCCCGCGTAACGTGCTGGGCGATCTGGTCAAAAACTACATCGTGCAAGCCGGCTTCGTGACGCCGGGGTCATGTCATCTGTTCCGCCACGCGATGGCGACACACATGCTGGAGAACGGCGCCGACATCCGCTACATCCAGGCGATGCTCGGGCATGCGAACCTCAACACCACACAGATCTACACGCAGGTATCGATCCAGAAGTTGAAGCAGATCCACGCGGCCACGCATCCGGCGCGATTAGAGCGCGCTGAAGGCGATAACGCGAGCGCGGTGATCCCAGATGGGGGCGAGGCGCGCGAGGCGCTGCTGGAGGCGTTGGAAGAGGAGGTGGTGGAGGATTGACCCAGGCAGGGTGCGAGTAGACACGCCGGTGGCGGCGGACGCATCACTCGCACTCTCACCGCCTGTCACGCGCGTTGCGAAGGCCCTGGCGTGTGATCCAGGGCGCAACGCGCGCGCCAGGCTACAGCGTCACGAATGCGGGCAGCGCTACTCCGTCTAGCCTCAAAGCAAGAAGTGAGTGGCCAGCTTCGCTCGCCACATGTCAACGAGGCCGGGGGTAAGCGGCTGTAGGCCGCTCAACATAACGCCGCAATTATGCAAAGTGCGCCCCGTGCACAAAGCCTGCCCGTTGGTCGGCAGTGCACGGGGCGCACCGCTTCGCGCCCTGCGGGTTCGCACAATTGAGCGTTATGTCTGGCGCCCCCGGCAAAAGTCAGTGTGCTCGCGTTCCGCCAACACAGTTGTGAAGTCAGCGCGTTGCGCGGTGTGGTGTTGGTTCCCCCCGCCCGCCCTGCGGGCGCGGGCGCGCGGCTCGCGCTGCGCTGCTCGTTCCCGCGCGCCCGTCCCCGCTCCCGTCCGCCCCCAAGGGGCTCCCATGTCAGCTCGCTACGCTCGTAGAAATACAAGTGGCGGTATAAGCATCGGCCGGCATGCCAGGTGGAGAGTGGCTTAACGAAAATGAATCTCGATGATTGAGACGAAAAACGAGCGGCTAAAGGAAAAACGCTCCTTACCGCCGCGCGCGTATTCTGCTAAACTCGCGTCCTGGAAAAATTTGTTCTTTAAACGCAACCGGGCAGCAGGCAAAGTGAGCCTAAGTTACGGACACGCATCGGAAAATTGCCTTGATGTACGACGAGTTCACGTCGGGGGATGCTCAACCAACGAAAACCCCTCCGGCCTTGGCGTGATGAAGTACAACAACCGCTTCCCTGGCCAGTATTACGACGAGGAGACGGGGACGCACTACAACTACTTCAGAGATTACGATCCCTCGCTCGGGAGGTACATTGAGAGTGATCCGATTGGGTTAAAGGCGGGGCTAAGCACCTACGGCTATGTGTTCTCGCGACCGCTCACTGGCATCGACCTCAGAGGACTTGCTACCTTCGAAGGGTTTTCCCCAGGCGACGAAGCAAAAATGCGCCAAGCGCTGGAGGATGCGAAAGAAAAGCTGAGCAAATGTCGTTTCGAAGATTGCGAGCGAACGCGCGATGACCTGAACAACATCACCAAGAAGATGGATAACGCGAACTACGTCTTCGACCCAAGCTCGCCCTATTGCGGCTCGGCAAATCGTTTCCCGATATTTCCCAACACTATTACCCTGGGCGGCTCAGCATTCTCGTTCCAGAAGTGCTGCGACCTGTCGTCTACTGTCGCGCATGAGGCGAACCATCTGCGCAATAGCGGAAGCAGTGGCAGCGAGGGTGCAAGCAGAAAGTTGGAGAAGGATTGTTTCAATTGCCCAAGGGCCTCGCAATGAACTCTACTGCTCGCATTGCCAAACGCCTTCTTGCCCTATTGGCAACTGTTTGGACAGTCTCATCGTGTGTTGTAAACGATGGGCCATTCGAGCAGGCCTCTGGCAAGCCAATCGACCCCCAAGTGCTCAGTGCGCTTGAGCGCAACAAGGCGAGCATTCGCGATGTCATAGATGCCCTTGGCTCCCCCGTCGAGCGACGAACTAATCCGGGTGGGACAGTTCTTGTCTACAAGAGCGTTCGTGCGAGGACAAGCAAGGAAAGCGTCGCCAGCGTAACCGTTTCTGGATCCACTCAAGAATTTACAGAGATTTGGGAGCTTGAGTTCGTCGACGACAAGTTGATTCGAACGAGAACGTCGAACAAGGTTTCCGAACGACATTAATGAGGGGAACGATAAGGGGCCATAAGGGGCCAGGGTCGATATATTTTGAATCTGGAAATAAATAGGGACAGACCACGTTTTATTAACTCTAAGAAGAATTAAAGGGGTCAGGCACGCATTAAATTCTCGCTGCCGAAGAACAATCGGGGACAGACCACGATTAAATCAAAGGTTCCAAATCAAATCTTCCGAAATTCTAAGGGGCCAGGCACGCATTAAATTCTCGCTGCCTGTAGCGCTGTTGCATGAAGTTTTAAAGTGACTGTTCAGCCGCAGGCAGGCTGAACAGTCCCCAAAGCAAGTTCACGCAAGTTAAGTTTTATAGGTACAATAGGTGCCTGGGAAGACTAGGTCTACTAGGCAAATCGGCAACAGACAAGGAGTGTTTTATCGCTACTGATAAGGACGTGCGAATCAACGGGGAAATCAACGTCCCCGAGGTTCGCCTGCTAGGCCCGGAAGGCCAGCAAATAGGAATCGTTAGTCTTGTAGAAGCGACACGCCAGGCGGACGAAGCGGAACTTGACTTGGTTGAAATTGCGCCTACCGCGAAACCGCCGGTGTGCCGTATCATGGATTTCGGCAAATTCAAATACCGCGAAGCGAAGAAGGCGCACGAGGCCAAGCTCAAGCAAAAGCAGATTCAGGTTAAGGAAATAAAATTCCGGCCGGGCACCGATGATGGTGATTACAACATCAAGGTGCGCAATCTGACGCGTTTCTTGGAAGAAGGCGACAAGACGAAAATCACCTTGCGTTTTCGGGGTCGTGAAATGGCGCATCAGGAGCTTGGCGTTGCGCTGTTAAGGCGCGTGGAAGCAGACTTGGCGCCGTTCGGTCAGGTGGAGCAGTTTCCCAAGATGGAAGGACGCCAGATGGTGATGATTATCGGGCCGAAGAAAAAGTTGGAAGTGGTTAAGAAGTAGCTCGGAAGTAGTGAGGTAGTAGTTGGCTTCAAGGGCGCGCTGCCCCGGTAGCAACGCAGCGCCAATGCAGCAAACATAAGCTGTGTCCAGGTTCAAAAAGTGTCGAGAGGTTCGACCACCTGACGCGGTGTCAAATCTAGAAAGTTGAATCATGCCGAAAATGAAGACCAAGAGCGGTGCGGCCAAGCGCTTTAAAGTGCGCGGAAGCGGCAGCATCAAGCGCTCGCAGGCGTTCAAGCGCCACATCCTTACCAAAAAAACCACCAAAAGCAAGCGTCAACTGCGTGGCACCACGAGCGTTCATAAAACGAACGCCGACTCGGTGCGTGCGATGCTTCCCTACGCATAAAGGAGAGCGGACATGCCAAGAGTTAAACGTGGTGTAACAGCCAAAGCGCGTCACAAGAAAGTTCTAGCCCTTGCGAAAGGCTTCCGCGGCCGTCGCAATAATGTCTATCGCATCGCCAAAGAAGCGGTGATGAAAGCCGGGCAATACGCCTACCGTGACCGGCGCAACAAGAAGCGCGTGTTCCGCGCCCTGTGGATTGCGCGTATTAACGCCGCAGTGCGTGAGGCAGGCATGACTTACAGCGTGTTCATGAATGGGCTGAAGAAGGCTTCCATTGAAGTCGATCGCAAGGTGCTTGCTGACCTTGCGGTGATGGATAAGCCTGCTTTTAGCCGATTTATCGAGCAAGCCAAGGCAGGTCTCGGCGCGTAAGTAAGTAGCGCTAGTGTAGTGCGTCAAACAGAATGGTCCTTATGCAGCTTCTCTCGTGCGTGGGTGACCTTGGCGAGGATGTCGTCGGCTTTGGCTGACCAGATTAATCCCTAATTTGTCATCCCCGCGAAAGCGGGGATCCATTTTTTTCAAACCGAAATGGATTCCCGCTTTCGCGGGAATGACAAAACCGGGTGATTAATCCTTTATTTATGACAGACTCCTAGGGGCTCGCGAGACACCATCCGCGAGCCCCTTTGTTTTTTTGAACGGGCGCAACACAACCACAGAATTGATATGACAGCAGATCTTGAGGCAATCGTAGCCGAAGCCCAATCCATCTTGGGCCAAGTAAAGACCATCGCCGATCTGGAACAGTCCAAGGCGAAGTTCCTGGGCAAGTCCGGCTCGCTTACTGAGCAAATGAAACAGCTCGGCAAGCTCTCGCCTGAAGAGCGTCCCAAAGCGGGCGCGCTTATCAACGAAGCAAAGCAGAAAGTTGAAGCGCTGATTGCGGCGCGCAAAGAAGCGATCCTGGCCAGCGAGCTCGATGCCAAGCTCGCCGATGAAACACTCGATGTGACGTTGCCGGGGCGGTCTATGGGGCAGGGCGGTTTGCATCCCATTTCGCGCGCGCTGGAACGCATAGAGCAGTTGTTCCACTCCATGGGCTTCATCGTGGCCGATGGCCCTGAGATCGAGACCGACTACTACAATTTCACGGCGCTCAATACGCCAGAAAAGCATCCCGCGCGTTCCATGCAGGATACGTTTTACATAGAAGGCTCGGGCAATGTGCTGCGCACCCATACTTCGCCTGTGCAGATTCGTTATATGCAATCGCACCAGCCGCCGCTGCGCATTATCTGTCCAGGACGCGTGTATCGCTGCGACCACGACGCCACGCATTCGCCCATGTTTCACCAGATCGAGGGACTGTGGGTGGACGAAGGCATCAGCCTTGCCGATCTCAAGGGTACGTTGACCCAGTTTCTTCGCGCCTTCTTTGAGAAGGAAGAAATGCAGATTCGCTTTCGTCCCTCCTACTTTCCGTTTGTTGAGCCAGGTGTGGAAGTCGATATGGAATGGGAGCGCAAAGACGGCGCAATCAAATGGCTGGAGATCGGCGGCGCCGGCGTGGTTCATCCGCAAGTGCTGCGCAACGGCGGCATCAATCCCGAACAATACTCAGGCTTCGCCTTCGGCATGGGACTGGACCGGCTCGCCATGTTGCGCTATGGCGTGAACGACCTGCGCTTGTTTTTTGAAAATGACATGAAGTTTCTTGCTCAATTCAGGTGATGACATGAAAGTTTCCGTCAATTGGCTCAAGCAACTGGTCGAAATTAATCTCTCGACTGAAGAGTTGGCGCACAAGCTCACCATGGCTGGTCTCGAGGTTGAACAAGTCTCCCCTGTGGCCGCTGCGTTCGACAAGATTGTCGTGGCGCAGGTTAAAAGCGTGAACCCGCACCCGAATGCCGACAAGCTGCGCGTATGCGAGGTCGATGTCGGCAGCGCATCGGCGCTGCAAATTGTTTGCGGCGCGCCCAATGTTGCACCAGGGCAGAAAGTGCCGTGCGCCCTGGTTGGCGCAAAACTTCCCGGACTGGAAATCAAGCAAGCCAAACTGCGCGGCGTGGAGTCGGCAGGCATGCTGTGCTCGGCGCGCGAGTTGGGTCTGTCCGAGGAGCATGCCGGTCTGCTGGTGCTGCCTGAAGATGCGCCGCTTGGTGAGGATGTGCGCCGCTACCTCGAGCTTGACGACGTTTATTTCACCCTCAAGCTCACGCCTAATCGGGGTGATTGTCTGTCGATGTTCGGTATCGCGCGCGATCTCGCAGCGATCTGCGCTGCGCCTCTCAATCTTCCCGCGACCCAGGCGGTGGCGGCAACAATTCAGGAGCAGCGCGCAATCAAGCTGAGCGCGCCCCAGGCTTGCAGCCGCTATTGCGGGCGCGTTATCCGTAACATCAATGCCAGCGCGCCCACGCCGCAATGGATGCAGCGCCGCCTTGAGCGCGCCGGTTTGCGTAGCATCTCCCCCTTGGTGGACATCACCAACTACATCGCCCTCGAACGCGGTGCGCCGATGCACGCTTTCGACAATGAGAAACTCAAGGGCGGCATAGAGGTGCGCTTCCCGATTTTTTCCAAGGGCGCGAGCGAAGAAATGACGCTGCTCAACGAGCAACATGTGGTGCTCAAGCCCGACATGCTGCTCATCGCCGACGAAGCAGGGCCGGTGGCTCTGGCTGGCGTGATGGGGGGACTTGCAAGCATGGTGAGTGAAACCACGCGCAACGTGTTTTTTGAAGCCGCCTATTTCGATCCCGGCGTTATCCAAGGCAAAACACGCCAATTGGGTATCAACAGCGATGCCGCGCACCGTTTCGAGCGCGGTGTCGATTTCGCCAGCACGCGCGAGTGTCTGGAATACGCAACCTGGCTGACGCTCGAAATTTGCGGTGGCGAAGCCGGTCCGCTTATTGAGGCGCAAGGCGCGCTTCCCCAGCGTGAAGCGGTGCGCGTGCGCCCATCGCGTGCCGTGAAGCTCATCGGCATGACCATCCCTGCCAGTGAGATGGAAACCATCTTCCTCCGCCTGCAATGTGCGGTGCAGCGGCGCGGCGAAGATTTTTATGTCACACCGCCCAGTTACCGCTTTGATCTGGTGATTGAAGAGGACTTCATCGAAGAGGTGGCGCGCGTCCACGGTTATGAAAATGTTCCTGCCGCGCCACCGCGCTCAAGCCTCACCATGTTACCGCTGCGCGAAGGCGGTATGTCGCGCAATGCCGTCAAGCATCGTCTCGTCGCTTGCGGCTATCAGGAAGTCATCAATTACAGCTTTATTCCGGAGGCGTGGGAAGCCGACTTCGCTGCCAACACCACGCCGGTGCGTGTCGCCAATCCCATAGCCAGCCACTTGAGTGTCATGCGCACTTCGCTCATCGGCGGGCTGGTGCACACCCTGCGTTCGAGTTTGAATCGTGGTGAAGAGCGCCTGCGCTTGTTTGAAGTGGGGCGCTGTTTCTTGAGCGCTACTGCCGATGAGGCGGTGCAGCCGGAGAAAGTCGCCGGCCTAGCCTATGGTGCGCGGTTTCCTGAGCAATGGGGGGAAGACAAAAACGAGAAGGTCGATTTCTTTGCGCTCAAGGCAGATGTCGAGTCGCTTTGCAGTGGCTTGGCGCTGCGCTTTGAAAACTGCGAGCATCCTGCCTTCCACCCCGGCCGCAGTGCGCGCATTCTGGTGGGAAATGAAGCCATCGGTGTTATGGGAGAACTACATCCCAGGTGGCAGCAAAAACACCAGTTGCCTACCGCACCACTTTTGTTTGAACTTAGTACCCAGCCGCTCCAGTGCGGCATTACCCCGCGCTTTGCCGGTATTTCGCGTATGCAGGCGGTGCGCCGCGATATCGCCATCGTGGTCGATGAGGCCGTCGCTTTGCAGGCCATTATGGATGCGGTAAAACCGCATTTGGGGACGCTGGTAAGCGACTTTTCCCTGTTCGACCTTTACCACGGCCCAAACATACCAAACGGGAAAAAAAGTCTTGCGTTTCGGGTGCTTATGCAAGATACTGACAGAACTTTGACAGATATTGAGGTCGACGAAACAAAAGGCAAAATTGTCAAAGTGTTAGTCTCACAATTTGGCGCAACCATCAGAATATAAAGAAAATTTATGACTCTGACGAAGGCAGAACTGGCCGATTTGATGTTCGAGAAGGTGGGCCTGAATAAACGCGAGGCCAAGGACATGGTGGAATCCTTCTTTGAAGAGATTCGCATGGCATTGGAAAAGGGCGATAGCGTCAAACTTTCCGGGTTTGGGAATTTTCAATTGCGAGAAAAGCCACAACGGCCCGGTCGCAATCCCAAGACCGGAGAAGAGATTCCTATCACGGCGCGCAGGGTCGTCACCTTCCACGCCAGTCAGAAGCTGAAGAGCCTGGTTGAGAAGTCCTTCAATGGAAGCCATACAAGCCCATAGCCTCCCCTCCATCCCCGCCAAACGTTACTTCACCATTGGCGAGGTAAGCGACCTGTGCGGCGTCAAACCGCATGTGCTGCGCTATTGGGAGCAAGAGTTCACGCAACTCAAGCCGCTAAAACGGCGCGGCAACCGGCGCTATTATCAACATCACGAAGTGCTGCTCATTCGCCGTATCCGCGAGTTGCTGTATGAGCATGGCTTCACCATCAATGGCGCGCGCAACCGGCTTGACGAGCCATCTACAGCCAAGGCGCTGCCGCCCGTCAAGGCGACCGGCCTGACGTCCGCGCAGATTCGTAAGGAACTGAAAAGCGTTCTTGCGCTGCTGCAAAGCTAGGATTAAAAACAACTCCGGCGGTTATCGCTATTGCTCCGATCAGTGGCTAGTGTTTTTTTCCTATAGTTTTCCCGCTATTTTCTATCTCTGCTGCCGTCTTTCACGCTATAATTCGACCCTCGTCGGGGCGTAGCGCAGCCTGGTAGCGCACTTGCATGGGGTGCAAGGGGTCGGAGGTTCGAATCCTCTCGCCCCGACCAATACTTCACCGAAGCCGCCGCGCAGTTTTGTTCGGCGGCTTTTTTACTGGAAATGAGGGTAGTCGGCGCACTTCATCAAGCTGCAAATCATCAAGTTACGCAAGCACCCCTCACCCTGACCCTCTCCCCAAAAACGGGGAGAGGGGATGTGTTTTCTTGCTTATTGGAATGGAGTTGAAGTGAGCACACCAAGAAAAGCCACAAGGAAATCTTTGTGCTCTTAGTGCGCTTAGTGGTTAATCGGTTCTATTTGACTGGATTTATTAATGTCGGACCATCTCAATGGCCCAATAAGCCCTATGCGAATTCTTCTCAGCAACGATGATGGCTATTATGCCCCTGGCATAGCCGCCCTTGCCACAGTGCTTTCTCAATCCGCCGAGGTAACCGTGGTGGCGCCGGAACGCGACCGCAGCGGCGCCAGCAATTCCCTCACCCTCGACCGGCCGCTCAGCCTGAGACGCGCTGTGAATGGGTTTTACTATGTGAATGGCACGCCTACCGATTGTGTGCACATGGCGGTGACGGGGCTGTTCGATACCCTGCCAGACATGGTGATTTCGGGCATCAACTCGGGGGCGAACATGGGCGACGACACCATCTATTCCGGCACCGTTGCCGCCGCTACCGAAGGATTCCTGCTCGGTATTCCCTCGATTGCAGTTTCTCTTTCCGGCAGGGAAGAGGCGCATTACGAAACCGCAGCGTGGGTTGTGGCTCAAATGGTGGAGCGCTTCCGTGCTGCGCCGTTGTCCTGCGCCGTTCTGCTCAATGTGAATGTCCCCGACATTGAAGTCGCGGCAATCACCGGATTCGAGACCACGCGCTTGGGGAAGCGCCACAAGGCCGAGCCCGTCATCAAGGCCAAGACGCCGCGTGGTGATACCGTGTATTGGGTTGGCGCCGCCGGCGCCGCCCAGGACGCCGGGCCGGGCACCGATTTTTACGCAGTCGAGCAAGGCCGCGTCTCGGTCACGCCGCTACAGATGGATCTGACCAATTACAATCAATTGCCTCTGGTCAAGGACTGGCTCGCTACGCAAGCCCCGCGAAAATAAACATGACGACCAAGCTTCACGGCATCGGCATGACATCGCAGCGCACGCGGGCGCGAATGATCGAACAACTGCGTTCTGAAGGCATAAAAAACGAGCGCGTGCTGGCGGTGCTGGGCGAAATTGCGCGCCATGTTTTTGTCGAGGAGGCGCTGGCAAGCCGCGCCTATGAAGAAAACGCATTACCGATCGGCTTTGGGCAGACCATATCAAGCCCCTTCATTGTGGCGCGCATGACTGAACTGCTGTGCGCCAAGACGCTGCCCGCCAAGGTGCTTGAAATCGGCACCGGCTGTGGTTACCAGACAGCGGTGCTCGCCAAGCTAGTCAAGGAAGTGCATACAGTCGAGCGCATCCAGCCGTTAATGGATCGCGCGCGCCGCACCTTGCGCGATCTGCGTTTTTTTAACATCATTTTCAAGCACGCCGATGGTCACCTGGGTTATGCCGAGGGCGGTCCCTACCAGGGCATAATTTCGACGGCGGCATCGACGCATGTGCCGCAAGCGCTCAAGGATCAGCTTGAAGTCGGCGGTCGCCTGGTTCTGCCGGTGGGCACGCAGGAACAATTTTTGTACGTGATTGATCGTACCGAAAATGGCTTCGAGGAAACGCGCCACGAAGAAGTGCGTTTCGTTCCTTTGTTGCCGGGGCTGGCGTAACGCTGAGGCTGAATATGAAAAAAAATATTATCCCGATAGTGCTGACACTGGCCTTGATGGCAGGCTGTGCGACTAAGCATCCAGCGCCGATGACGGAGCGCAGGTCCGAGCAGCCTGGCGCAACAGGTGCGGCAACGTCTGCGCCTGAAATACCTGTGGAGGTGGTAAGGCTGCACGTTGTGAAAAAAGGCGAAACGCTTATTTCCATCGCGCTTCAGTACGGCCTGGATTATCGCGAACTCGCTGCCTGGAACAACATCGAAAAACTGAACATCATCCGTGTAGGTCAGGAGTTACGCGTCAGCGCGCCACTCCCCGTCGTTGAAAGTACTTCTATGGCACAGAACGGCGTAGTGGTCACCCCGCTCATGAGCGCGCCACCGCTTACGGCGTCCGAAACCCAGGCGCTTGCCAATAGCGCAACTCTAAAAGTGGAACCGCGCGCGCAAAAGGTTCCTTATTCCGACAAAGCCCTTGCGCAACTCGAAGCGGAAGCGCGCGCCGTGACCGGCGCACTATCATCTGTCCCCGTTACGCCGCTGGCGCCCGCTGTGCCCAGCAAAGCCGATGACGAGAATATCGACTGGAGCGCGCCCGCCAAAGGCAAGCTGCTCGCCGCTTACAGCGAAGCATCGAAGGGCATGGACATCGCCGGTTCCCTAGGCGCGCCGGTGCTGGCGGCGGCAAGCGGCAAGGTGGTATACAGCGGAACCGGATTGCGCGGCTATGGCAAGCTGGTCATCATCAAACACAACAACACCTATCTCAGCGCCTACGCCCACAACAACAGCATCCTCGTGAAAGAGGGACAGGAAGTAAAGAAGGGACAGAAAATTGCCGAGATGGGATCAAGCGATAGCGATCAAGTCAAACTGCATTTTGAAATTCGCAAACAGGGCAAGCCTGTTGATCCTGCGAAGTATCTGCCGCCAGGCTGAAGCGGCAAGCGGGGAATGCCTTGCCATTATTCATCCTACCGGTACACCTCATCATGGCTACCGACATCCAGCAGGATGATTTCTTTGTTAGAAATAGCAATGGTCAATGTGATGCGATAGCTATCGGTGATGCTGACGGCCTGAACGCCTTCGAGCTTGCCGCCGAGGCGGTGACATTTCAGGTGTGCGCTACCAATATCGCACGGCATTCGTCCCAAGACAGAGGGGGTGCGATTTAAACTGATGTGAAACGAATTCAAGAACCTCCAAACAACTGTCGTCCCCGCGAAAGCGGGGAACCATTTTTGCTAGCAGAACATGGATTCCCGCCCCCCAATTAGGTCGAGGGCAAGCTTCGCGGGAATGACTTGTAGGATGGGTTGAGCGCAGCGATACCCATCACCGTCTCCATCATCTCCATTTTGCCCCCACATCCCCACCACGCCCCATGACAAATTACCTCCGTAGCCGCATCGCCGCAGCCAGGTGGATTGATGGGTATCGCTGCGTTCAACCCATCCTACGCTTACTTCCCACATCAGTTTGAATCGCACCCAGACAGAGGTGGGAGTTTCGTGTTAAGCCGTCGTGGCTTCCGCGTCTTTGTCGCGCAGATCGTCGGCTATCAGTCGAAATTGCTCAAGAGCGGCTTCTAGGTCTTCCACAATTTCTTGCGCGATCACGTTGGGCGGCGGCAGGTTGTCGGAGTCGGCGAGGCTATCGTCTTTCAGCCAGAAAATATCCAGGCTGGCTTTGTCGCGAGCAATGAGTTCGGCATACTCGTACGCGCGCCAGCGACCTTCTGGATTCTCGGCGCTCCACGTTGCTTTGCGTACATGCCGATTCGCCGGGTTGTAGAGCGTGACGAATTCATCCAGGTCTTCGCGCTTCATCGGCGCGGTCTTGAGCGTGAAGTGTTTGTTGGTGCGTAGATCGTAAATCCACACCTTCTTGGTCCACGGCGTTTCGGAGGCGGGTTTTCGGTCGAAGAAGATCACATTCGCTTTCACGCCTTGCGCGTAGAACAAGCCGGTCGGCAAGCGCAGCAACGTATGCACGTCGCATTCGTGCAGCAGTTTCTTGCGGATGGTTTCGCCCGCCCCACCTTCGAACAGCACGTTGTCCGGCAGCACCACCGCCGCGCGCCCGTTTTGCTTCAGCAGCGTCTTGATGTGCTGAACAAAATTAAGCTGTTTGTTCGACGTGGTGGCCCAAAAGTCATCGCGTTCGATTACGTCTTTCTCGGTGGATCGCTTGCCGTCAGCACCCTCGATTTGCGTACTGCTCTTCTTGCCGAAGGGCGGATTGGCCAGCACGATGTCGAAGCGGTCGCCTGGGTCTGCCGCCAACGCATCGGCCACCACAATCGGCACACTCGCCTCGGAGCCCGCAGTTTTCCCTATCCCGTGCAGCATCATGTTCATCGCCGCCAGCCGCGCCGTGCTTTGCACCAGCTCCCAGCCGCGCATTGACGTGTCTTTCAGATGTTTCTTTTCGACTTTGGTGAGGTTGGGATTGTGCTTCACCAGATAGTCGTGCGCCGCGAGCAGAAAACCCGCCGTGCCGCAGGCGGGGTCGCAGATGGTCTCGCCCGGCTTCGGTGAAATGGCATCGACCATCGCCTTGATGAGCGAGCGCGGCGTGAAGTATTGGCCGGCGCCGGACTTTGTATCCTGCGCGTTCTTTTCCAGCAGGCCTTCGTAGGCGTCGCCCTTCACATCCGCGCCCATCGCGGACCAGTTCTCCGCATCGATCAAATCCACCACCAGCCGTCGTAGCTTGGCCGGGTCCTGAAACTTATTCTGCGCTTTGTTGAAAATGAGGCCGAGCATGCCTTTTTCGGCGCCCAGCTTTTCCAGCGTGTGGCGGTAATGGTCGAACAGCTCATCGCCGTCGCGCCGCAGAAGCTCGGGCCATCCATACGCCTTTGGAATCATGCCTGGCTGGCTCGCATTTTGGTTATAAGGCGGCTGGCTGCGCTCGTCGGCCATCTTGAGGAACAGTAGGTAAGTGAGCTGCTCGACGTAATCGCCGTAGCTCATCCCATCATCTCGCAGGACGTTGCAGTAGTTCCAGAGTTTCTGGACGATAGTTGCGGAGTTCATGGCGTGGGTTTCAGGTTAAGGCCTGCGGCGAATGCCGCAAGCATGCTTCTTGTTTGGTCAGGGTTGCCACTTTGTACTTCGCCAACATACTTTAGCGGCCCATCTGGATCAGCCTCACGATCAAGCATCGTATTCATTTGTGCAACGATTTGCGGGGTGCGATTGCTTTGGGCTTCAAGCGTGTTTCGCGCATCGCGCCCACACATCCAGGCGCCGGCCAGATCGTAGTCATAGGTCGGGCTATCCAACAGGTGCGCGGCTTCTGTATAGAGGCGATCATCATTACCCGCATAAAGGTAGTGGCGCAGTATCGCCTCCAGGTCCCTTGCATCTTTTCTCGGCTCGGTCAGGTGGCGTTCAATCCACACAAATACTTTCAGCACCGCCAGCATGGGTAGCGAAACCACCATCAATTGCTGATCGTACGGCAGGCCTACCGTAGCCGCGCTCGCGCGCGCCTCGCGATAACCGATCAAGCGCATCACCTCTGCATTTTCCGGGGGCCAAGTAATGTTCCCTTTGTCATCTTCAACACCTTCAAACGGAATGAGGTCGATCGGGATATTGAGGTCCACATAAACCAGCTTGTGCAATGCCGTCGTTCGGGCGACAAATTTTCCCGATGCCAGTAGCGCATTGCGCAATTCGTGAAACGCAGCCCAGTCGTCCGCAGCCAGCGCGATGTCAATATCCGTTGTCGCCCGCGGTAATTCAATTCCATATGCATGTAGCAGCAGCACATCACGCGCCATCGCGCCAACCAGCATGACATCCGCCTCAGGCGCAGCCGCGCGAAGATCGCGGATGAGTGCCGCCAGTGGCCGCAGGTCTTTCTTATCGGCCAAATCGAGCAATGATTTCTCCATGCAGTTCGCGTGCCACTTCAATACACCTAGCGTCACCGGTGGCCAATAGATCCGCGTATACCAAAATCATAGGGGCCAGATCCGGCTTTTCGTTCTCAAATTCCCAGAAGCGTGTGACCAATTCAACATTGCCGGTCGGGTTCGGCCTCAGGCGTGCTGCATGCAATAGAGTTGGTTCGCGCTTTTTTACGTACAACGTTGTCGTCTCGGGGCGGAGCATGTTGGTCATTCTTGCAGCCGCTGTCTCTCCCCCCCACACCGCGCCATATTTCAAGGGATTGATCGTTGCTTGCCACTCGTTGCCATCGGCTTGATAGCGGCCCAGCATTAGCTTTGGGCGCAGCTTGCGTGCGTAGGCTTCCACCCATTGTTGAAGCAAGCGCTCGGGTTGCAACAATCGGCGCTTCCCGGCAATCTCGGCAACAAATCCCAAGCCGGGTAATTCCGCCATCACCCAGCCGACCGTGCCATGTGCCACACCCGCTTCTATCGCGATCGCACGATAGTTTTCATTTATCAGCTTAGGTTTGCAGAGCAACGCAAACAGCACGCGCAGCCCGCTTGCCTGAAACGCGCGGCCTTTCTGTTCGGGAGCATAGGCACCCTCGGTCGGCTTCTCGCCCTTTACCCAGATCAGCCAAGCGGGCCGCTCGATATATGCATTGCCGGCCGCATCGGCGAACGCGATTTTGTGTGCCTTCAATTGTTCAGCGAGTTGCGGCGTGACGTAATCGGCCATCAGCATGGCGGTCTCGCCCATGCGTTGCAGTTGGATGAGTGTCGCGCCCAAGGTGCCCGGCCGAAGCCCGCGTTTGACTTCCACGGTAACCAACACATCTTCGTTGCCCCGTTTGAGTCGAACGAGCGCATCAGGCCTGGTGTGCCCGCGGCCCATGTTTGGCTCGCGCTCGACAATCACGCCCTGTACGCCCAGCGTATGCAGGCGCGCAAGCACTGCATCGAGGAGATTTTGCTCAGTGGTGGTGTTTGGCGTGTCCATAATTTATTATTGTCCATGAATCATGGACAACTGTCAAACATGGACAAATAGGACTCCGGCCTAGCTAGAGATCATGAGGCGCCCACAAATTACATGAATCCATGAAACATGGACGAATCAAATAAGTGGACGGCAATCGAGGGATAAGACGGCAACGTGATTAATAAACTCAAGCACTGGTGCGGTCTTTCAGGCATTTTCGGCCTGTGAATCGCACCAGTGCTAGGGTTTTACTAACAAACCGCGAAATGTCACCCAACAATCCTCACTTGAAATACGGCTCCAGCAGCCGCTTGGCCGCCTCACGCTCGCGCGCCATGCCAGAACGCAGCGCATCGAAGAGCGAGAGCATCGCGTAGAGCTTCTCGTCACGCATGGCTGCTTCCGGCACGGAAGGGTAAAGCGGCGCCAGGCTCATCCCACGCACGGGTCCGTTCGGGTGCGGCCATACGGGTACGGGATCGCTTGAGCTGACGATGATCTTATTTAGCGGCGCAGCCGCATAGCCCGTCGGCAAGCCACGCGTGAGCGCACCCCACACTGCCGGAAACGCGTACTTCGCGCCGTACAACACAAATTCCTTCAACTGCGATTTGAGTACCAGCGGCCAACCGTCGTGCGTGCTCACCAGCCGCGCTTCGGCCGCGCGCTTCAGCGATGCATGCACGGCAGAGGCCGCCAACCCCGTTGCGGCGGCGAGTTCGGCGTAGTTGCAGGGCGCGTCGCCGCGACTCAGCAATGCCAAGAGCACGAAGAGGTCCTGGGGCTTAAGGGCGGACTGCTGGTTGATGACTTTGGCCATTGTTCTTTATTCTTGAATTAAGAATGTCGATTAGCAATGGTAGTTTCTTATGTGCGCTATTGTCAATATTCTTAATTCGAGAATGGAGAACCTCAGACGGAAAACCAACCGGCTTCTCGCCTATAAGCTATTTGAATATAGCAAATGAACTTGCTTTTGCCCCTTTGAAATTGTTGAAAAACAAGCACTGGCGCGGTCCTCGGGACGAAAATGGCTGGAGCGGAAAGCTGGACAAGGACTTTGCGGAAAATTTGTGAGCGCCGCCCGATTCCAAAGGAATGCCATGGCCACTCAATGGTACGGTCAGTTGTGTCCGTCTTTCGGCGGCACCAGCGAAACCCGGTTGACCTTGCGCCATGCCAAAACGTCGTCGATCAAACGTTTGGCCTCGTCGATGCAGTGGTCAGCGGTCGAATGGTCAATATCATCGCCCGTGTAGTCGGCGACATTGCGCTGGCGGCGCAGGGCATCCAATACCACCACGCGTTTCGGGTCCAAGCCAGCGGTCAATGGCAGACTTTGCACCACCGTCATGTGATGGCCTGGGCGGTTCGTATCGGGACGGAAACCGTGCATCATCAGTGCCGCCAGTGCGCTTTGCATGATGGCCCTGTACGCCGCGTCGAAACGCGTCTCGGGGCTGATGGTTGTGACGTGCGCATCGCGCAGGTTGCGCCGCGCGGCAGTGAGCAAACGCTCGATCTCCCCGGCATCGGGCGGGTGCGACTTAAGCTGGCCGATCTTCAGCAAGTTTTGCAAACTCACCGGCATCTCCTATCACGAATATCTTCGGCTCACGGGCGACCCGTGACACAAAGCGCTCAGCCTGTCGATGCTTGGATTGAAACGTCGCCTTTGTCATCACCACCGGATTCACCTCGCGGCCGAGCCGCGCCGAACCGGCGTGGCACACCTCAACCACCTTGGCAAACGCAACCGGCCCGATCACCAGCAAATCGATGTCGCTGGTGGACTGCGCCTTGCCCTGCGCGACTGAGCCAAAGACGAAGGCCAGCGCAATCCTGCTTTCCAGTGGGGCCAGCAGCTCACGCAGCACGTCGGCCATGCCCGTCGTCTTCCTGAAAATACCGGCCAGTTCATCAAAGATCGGACAATCGCGCGCAGCCTGATAACGCACTTGATTGCCCGTCGCGGTGCGCAGCAGCAGCCCGGTCTCCGTCAGGAGCTTCAATTCCCGATGCAAGGAACCTGCCGACACGCCTGTCAGCCGCGCGATCTCGCGCACATAAAACGTTTCATCGGGACGCAGCAACAGCAACGCCAGAATCTGCCGACGATAAGCGCCAAACAAAACTTCTACTAGCTGTGGGCGAAGTATGGATGCAATCGATCTCATATTGAGAACAAGTGTAGCTTATTTGAGAACAGTTTGATCAGGAAAAAACCACGGCCCCTTTTTGCCTACAAGCTGAGCGGGCACTTTGCGGAAAATGCGTGCCTTAAATTCTTCTGTGGTGGTATTCACGTTCTAACAGTACGGTTGCCGTAGCTCGCCAATCGTACCGCACCACTCTTGTTCAAGCGAAAGCGCATCAGATCCCTACTCACGCCGAAATGGAGCCCTGCCGTTTCTTCGGTCATTCCGAAGCGAAGCGCCCATTGCGCTGCCTCATTCGACACCAATAGCGTGGGCCCGAGCCAGCTGGCTTCATCCTCAAGCTGTCGATCGAAAACGCGCCTGCCGTGTTTGCAGAACGGCGGGTGAGGAGTGTGATTCAAAAGCGCGTGGGCCAGCTCGTGCGCAAGATTTGCGCGCTGACGGGTAGGCGCATGGCCATCATTATGTACGATGAAGCGATAGCTGCCGTCGAAAATCGTGATGGCGGAGAACACTCCAGAATCGACATTTAGAAGGTAGTTCACCTCCCCTTCTATGGCGGGGTTCTCTTCTGCAAGCTTGCGTAGCGGGATTGCGGGAATCGAAAGGTAGTCCGCGAGGCGCCAAGGGCAGAGGGGAGAGTAAGGCTCAAGCCCCAGTTCGATTCGCATTTGAACAGAGATGCGGTTCGCCTCTGACTTGAAGCCACGCGGAAACGTCATTTTTTGGTTCCCGTCCGTTCTTTTTTCAGCGATTCGTATGCGGTCTCGATAATGGCCTGAAGCGCCTTAGCGGCATCCGGCCGCAGATTGGAGTCCGCCCGGAGGAGCGCCGAGATCGCGACCAACGGTTCCGAAGTCTTTGGTTTGTTGTGCATACGCACAAAGTCGGCTGGATTAATTCCCGCCCACGCCGATAGCGCGGCAAGACTTCCGGCATCCGGCCGCCGCCCTTGTGCCATTCTCGTTAATGTAGATGGACTCACCCCTGTTTCCTTGCTCACCTGTTTCCATGTTTGTTGCCGTGCTTTCACGGTGGTGGCGAGGGCGTCATAGAACACTTCAGCATGGAAACCCTTGTCTGTATCAGACATTTATCCTCCTTTAGTTGCTAAATAGCAATTGACAACCTTATACGCAAGTAGTACATTGCGCATCAAGCGATTCCACTTTAGCAATCGCGAGGCTTTTTAGCAACCTATTTTTCAAAGGAATTGACATGGAACAGGCAATCGAGCACCAGCAGGACCAAGGCAAGCACACCCACCCGGTCGAAGTGACGGTGAACGAGCGGCCCGTCAAACTTCCCGACCGTACCGCGACCGGCCTCGAGATTAAGCAGGCCGCCATCGCACAGGGTGTGTCGATCCAGCTCGACTTCGTGCTGCAGCAGGAACTTCCGAA
>JAYWAM010000349.1:0-8477 GCA_043782425.1 Betaproteobacteria bacterium | reverse complement strand
AAACTCTGCTTCCGTACTCGTCTGGTCTTCGACTACTTGCGCATGACAAACAACTCGGCAACTGGGGCGCGCAGAACTTGAGAACAAATTTACCGTGCGGACGGGGTGTATCGGTTCACGACAGCTCACGCATAGCGTCTTCCATACCTTTGACGGTGAGCGGAAACATGCGCTCGCCCATCAGCTCGCGCACGATTTTGGTGGAGTGGGTCCACTGCCAGTGATCCTCAGGCGCAGGATTGATCCATGCCGCATGGTGATAAACACTCAACAGGCGCTTGAGCCACACCACGCCCGCCTCTTCGTTGTGATGCTCCACACTGCCGCCGGCCTGAAGAATTTCGTAAGGGCTCATGGCAGCGTCGCCGACGATCACCAACTTGTAATCGTGAGCGTACTTGTGCAGCACATCCCAGGTGGATAGAAATTCATTGCGGCGCATTTGATTGTTGCGCCACACGCGCTCATAAACGCAGTTATGAAAATAGAAATGTTCGAGGTGCTTAAACTCGCTTTTAGCCGCCGTAAAAAGCTGCTCGCAAAGCTGGATGTAGTCGTCCATCGAGCCGCCGACATCGAGAAACAGCAGCACCTTCACACTGTTATGCCGCTCAGGGATCATCTTGAGATCGAGGTAACCGGCATTGTTTGCGGTGGCGTGTATGGTGCCGTCCATATCGAGCTCTTCGGCCGCGCCCTTGCGCGCGAAACGTCGCAACCGCCGCAAAGCCATTTGCAGATTGCGCACGCCGATTTCGGCGTCAGCGTCGTAGTTGCGAAACTCGCGCTTGTCCCACACCTTCACCGCGCGGCGGTGGCGCGAACCTTCCTGGCCAATGCGCACGCCTTCCGGGTTGTAGCCGTAGGCGCCGAACGGAGAAGTGCCCGCCGTACCTATCCATTTATCGCCGCCTTGATGGCGCTCTTTCTGCTCTTCGAGGCGCTTCTTGAGCGTTTCCATCAACTTGTCCCAGCCGCCCAGGGCTTCAATCTCGGCTTTCTCCTGTTCGCTCAGCACGCGCTCCGCCAACTTCTTCAGCCATTCTTCGGGGATCAACGAGGAAAGCGCTGCGTCTAGCGATTCGACGCCTTTGAAATACGCAGCAAAAGCGCGGTCGAATTTATCGAAGTGCGCTTCGTCCTTCACCAGGCAAAGTCGCGCCAGATAGTAAAAATCATCGACACTGCCGTGAATCACGCTCTGGCGCATGGCGTCGCACAGCGTCAAATATTCCTTTACCGAAGCGGGTACACCGGCTTGTTTTACGCTGAGAAAGAAATCGATGAGCATTCAACGATTGCGCTTTGCAAGAAACACCAGGCGCTCGAACAAATGCACATCCTGCTCGTTCTTGATGAGCGCGCCGTAAAGCGGCGGGATAGGATTGCTTTTATCGCCCTTCAATGCTTCGGGCGGAATATCTTCCGCCACTAGAAGCTTGAGCCAATCGAGCAGCTCGGAGGTTGAGGGCTTCTTCTTCAAACCGGGCAGATCGCGCATGTCGAAAAACACTTCAAATGCTTCGCGCAACAAATCTTTTTTGAGATTCGGAAAATGCACACCAACAATTTTCTGCATCGTCTCCTTATCGGGGAAACGGATATAGTGGAAAAAACAGCGCCGCAAAAAAGCATCGGGCAATTCCTTTTCATTGTTGCTGGTGATGAAAATAATGGGGCGATGCCGCGCCACTATGGTTTCGCGCGTCTCATAGACGTAAAACTCCATGCGGTCGAGCTCGCGCAGCAGGTCGTTGGGAAACTCGATGTCGGCCTTGTCGATCTCGTCGATAAGCAACACCGCCTGCTCTTCGGAGTGAAACACCTCCCACAGCTTGCCTTTGACGATGTAATTGCGAATGTCGTGCACGCGCTCGTCGCCCAACTGGCCGTCTCGCAGGCGCGACACGGCGTCGTACTCATACAGCCCCTGTTGCGCCTTGCTGGTGCTTTTGATGTGCCACTGGTACAAGGGCTTGCCCAAGGAGCGCGCCACCTCCTCAGCCAGCATGGTTTTGCCGGTACCCGGCTCGCCTTTGACCAGCAGCGGGCGTTGCAGGGTAATGGCGGCGTTGACGGCAAGCATCAGGTCATCGGTGGCGACGTAGGAGGAGGTTCCGGTGAATTTCATTGGGGTTGGGCAGGTAAAAGGAAGGGGATCAATTATAGCCGCGACTACCTTGTAAACTTTACCGCCACCCGGTAGGGGGTGGGATTCAAGCTGATGTGGAGTAAGCCCACCGCACCTTCCATTTACGGAAAGCAAAGAAAAAACGGCGGCGCGTAGGGCGGACCTGTCCGCCAAACCTCCAGCGCCTCTGTGCAAGATGCAGACTTGTAGGATGGGTTGAGCGCAGCGATACCCATCACCGTCTCCATCATCCCCACCATACCCCCATGACCAATTACCACTGTAGCCGCATCGCGGAGCCAGGTGGATTGATGGGTATCGCTGCGCTCAACCCATCCTACGCCTGCTTCCCACATCAGTTTGAATCGCACCCCCCGGTAAGGCGGCTGACACCAAGTCTATTATCCTTCCTACGCAACCTTTACCCTTGTGTGGCACTCTAATTGCATTCACTTACACCCTGACAAGCGCAAGGACTCGCGCGCAAACAAGAGATAAAGGCAATGTGGGGCCGCCGTAATGCGGGCCTGGTCTCAGAGAACAATGGAGATATTGGTGTTCAGCGTACAACAGCACTTGGCAATTTTTTCGGCGCTCGCGCGCGGGCTCGCGGCATCCTGCCTTGTCTACACGACTGGCTGTAGCTCTCTTCCCGTTATAGTCCCGGACATGAGCATCCGCCATGCAGTGCGCATCGAAGGCGCGCGCGGCCCGCTCTCCCCACAGCAAAGCAAGGCGGTTTTGGAAAAACTCAAAGCGCGCGGCGCGGAAACCAATATTTTTGACCGTCACCTCGCACTCGAAGAGGAAATTGCAGGCAGCCCTTTGCTGCTGGGCAACAAGGTGACATTGCTGATCGACGGCCCTGCCACCTACCAATCGATGTTCGCTGCGATCAAAGCCGCCAAAGATCACATCAACATGGAAACCTACATCATCGAGGACGACGACACAGGACAGCGCTTTTCCGACGCGCTGATCGAGAAGCAACAAAACGGCGTACAGGTCAATCTCATTTATGACAGCGTAGGATCGATGCATACCCCGCCTGCATTTTTTAAGCGCCTGACGGACGTCGGCATCAAGGTTTTACAGTTCAATCCGATCAATCCGTTGACAGCAAGAAAAGGCTGGGAAGTCAATCAGCGTGACCACCGCAAGCTCCTCGTTGTTGACGGCCAGATCGCTTTTCTCGGCGGCATCAACATCAGCAGCGTGTATTCGAGCGGATCGGCTCCGGCTGTCAGACGGCCGCGCAGCGACGGCAGCCTGCCGTGGCGCGACACCCAGGTGCGGGTCGAAGGCCCGGTCGCAACCGAATTCCAGAAATTGTTTATCGAATCATGGGAAAAACAAAAAGGCGATCCCCTCGATCCTAAGCGCTATTTTCCCAAACCTGAAAGCCGCGGCAAAGATGTGGTGCGCGCCATCGGCGGCGCCCCGGATGAACCCTACAGCCTGATTTACGCCACGCTGATCTCGGCAATCAGTAGCGCGGAAACGAGCATTCACGTGACCAATGCCTATTTCGCACCCGACCCGCAGACTCTCGCAGCGCTAAAACAAGCCGTGCAGCGAGGGGTGGATGTCACACTGATCCTGCCTTCGAAGACCGATTCGGGACTGATTTTTCACGCCGGGCGATCCTACTATCACGAGCTGCTTAGCGCAGGAGTAAAAATTTATGAGCGTCAGGACGCCCTGCTCCACGCAAAATCTGCAATTATCGACGGCGTGTGGTCAACCATAGGATCAACCAACCTCGACTGGCGCAGTTTCCTGCATAACTACGAATTGAATGCTGTGATTCTCGGGCAGGAGTTCGCTGCGCAAATGCAGACCATGTTCGACAATGACCTGCAATCTTCCACACCGATAACTCTCGACAAATGGCAGGATCGCCCGCTCAGCCTGCGCCTCAAAGAGCAGGCTGCGCGTATCTGGGTTTACTGGCTTTAGCAGCCTGACCAATTGAGGAGAAATATCTTGTTTGCCGCAAACTTTAGCAGCTCGAAACACCGCACTAAAGCGCTGACGTGTCTGGCTCACATGCTTGTGGCCTGCTTGAGCCTTGCGGGTGCAGCAGGCGCGCACGCAGAAGTTTCCGCGCCGGATGCTGCCGCAGCATTGCGCGCCAAGTACAGCGAATTGAAAGAGCAGCTCAACAGCAACCAGTTCAAACGACCGATTCATCTCGATTCCACGCAGGCCTCAAATGAACTGCACGGGGACATTCATGCCGTCGTCAATTACCCGTTTGCGAAAGTAAGCGGCGCGCTCCAGGGAGAGGCGCAATGGTGCGACATTCTGAGCCTGCATCTCAACACCAAGTACTGCCGCCCAGATACCGGCCCGCAAGGGACAGTGCTGCACGTCAACATTGGGAAAAAATATGATCAGCCCTTGCCCGACACCTATCAAGTCAATTTTATTTATCGCGTCGCCGTAGCAGCGCCGGACTATATCAAGGTGTTGCTAAACGCAGATTCCGGCCCGCTCGGGACAAACAACTACCGCATCATGTTTGAAGCCGTTGCGCTCGACAGTAATAGCACTTTCATTCATTTGTCGTATTCGTATGGCTTCGGCATGGCGGGCAAGCTCGCCATGCAGGTTTATCTTGGCACCATCGGACACAGCAAAGTGGGGTTCAGCGTAACGGGCAAACAGCCCAACGGCCATCCCGAATATATCGACGGCATCCGCGGGCTGGTGGAACGTAACACCATGCGCTACTACCTGGCTATCGAATCTTACCTGAGCGCCCTCTCCTCACCGCCCCAGGCGCAACTTGAAAAACGCCTGCATGCCTGGTTTTCCGCCACTGAGCGCTATCCACGGCAGTTACATGAAATGGAGGAAAACGAATACCTAGGTATGAAGCGCATGGAGTACCAGCGCCAGCAGAGGGCGGAAAGCTAGGAGCCTGTCTCACCTCGGCAATTTTCCTAAGCCGGACGAGCCGGAATCAAAAACGATTCTCGCCCTGGCTAACCCTTTTTGCATCATGCATCGTTTATAGCCTTGCAGCTATGATGTTTTCAATCACTTGAAAGCCTACGACCATGACATTAAAACCGCTCTGCTACGCACTATCCCTGGCTTTTTGTCCTGCCATATTTGCCCAGTCTCCAGGTCAGACCTCGATCACCATTTACAGCAGCGCCCAACCCGGCACGCTGAATCCGCAAACTTTCAAAAGCGGCGGCGAAGGCTACAGCGTACCCGGCTACGCCTTAGTGCGTCAGGATCGTGAATTCACTTTGAACAAGGGCCGCACTACGCTGCGCCTCTCGGATGTGGCTGGGCAGATAGATCCGACCACGGTGTCGTTTGAATCGCTCACCGACCCGCAACATACGCGCGTCATTGAGCAGAGCTTTGAGTTCGATCTGGTCAACACCAGCAAACTACTCAACAAATATCTCGACCAGGATATTGCGGTGGTGCAATCTGTCGGCCAGTCGCCGGAAACCATCAGCGGCACGCTGGTGGGAACGCAGGGCGGGCTGGTGCTCAAAGGCGCCGACGGCTCTGTCAAAATTGTCAACGACTATAGCCAGGTGAAGTTGCCGACGCTGCCGGGCGGGCTCATCAGCAAGCCGACGCTGGTGTGGAACATTGCCGCCGAAAAACCCGGCGCGCACAACACACGTTCTGCGTATCAGACCGGCGGCATCACCTGGTGGGCCGATTACAACCTGATCTACTCGGAAGGCGCGGATGCCAACAGTTGCCAGCTCGATGTCGGCTCGTGGGTCACCATCGTCAACCAATCGGGCGCCGGTTACGACAACGCCAAACTCAAATTGATCGCCGGGGATGTGCAGCGCGCGCAGACGCGCGCAGACAAAGCCGACTACTTGCGAGCGCCGATGCAACTCGCCAAGAGCAAAGAAGAAGGGTTTGCAGAAAAAAGCTTCTTCGAGTACCACCTCTACACCCTCGGTCGCCCGGCGACACTGCTAAACAACTCCACCAAACAGATCGAGCTTTTCCCCACAGCCAAACAAGTCAATTGCGAAAAGAGCCTGGTGTACTACGGCCAGGCAGGGCAATACTTTGGCGGCTACGCCAGCCCGGTGACGGATCGCAACTTCGGTAACCAATCGAGTAAAAAAGTTGATGTCTATCTGCGCTTCAAGAACGCCAAAGACAATAGCCTCGGCATCCCCTTTCCCGCCGGCAAGGTGCGTGTCAGCAAGTCTGACAGCGCCGATAACAGCCTGGAATTCATCGGCGAGGACATCATCGACCACACACCGCGCGATGAAACCATACAGATCAAACTCGGCAGCGCTTTCGATGTAGTGGGAGAACGCAAACAGGCAGAGTTTCGCATCGACACCAGCGCCAAATGGATCGAAGAGGAAATCGAGATTAAAGTGCGCAACCAGAAAGATGAGCCAGTGACAGTCATCGTAAAAGAAAATCTCTACCGCTGGACTAACTGGAAAATCATCAAAAAAACCCACTCGTTCGACAAGCAGGATGCGCGCACCATCCATTTCCCACTGCGCATCGCCAAGGGCGGCGAGGCCATCGTTCGCTACACCGTGCGCTATACCTGGTAACGCAACGCACACAGCGTGTAGGGCGGACTTGTCCGCCAAACCGGGTTAGAAAATCGGCAAAAAAATTCCCCGCGCCGTAGCGACGCGGGGGAGCGGTGACTGAGCTGCAAGCGGTTTACGAGCGCTTCTGGAAATATTCGTCGTAACGATGCACGAAATCCTTGGCTTCGCCTAGCGGCAGATGGCAGCCACGGCAGGCAGCCGTGGGATCGGGTGCAACCTTACCATCGGCCATGTAGGCCGAGTAGGACCAGTCGCCGTTCTTCAGGCCGACGGGCGCAAGCTCGCCCCAGCCTTCACCTTTGCCCATGACGAATACCTTGAGCAGATTGCCTTTGACCAATCTGCCATTGGCGTCCTTGGTCAGCGTGCCGTCTGCGCCTTCTTGCGCTTTGTAGATTTCCATCACAGAAACCGTGCCGTTGGGAAATTTCTCCCCGGCTTGGGCCTTGGCGCCAAGCGGATTGATATAAATGTCGCGCACTTGTTTGGCGTCGACGCGATCAATGCTTCCAATGAATTTAGGCCAGGATTTGTAATCGGCAGGGAGCTTGACTTCACCATCTTTAAGTTTCGGCGCGGGCGGGGTAGATGCCATGTGCGAACAACTTGCGAGGAAAACTGTAGCTACAGAAGCCAGGATAAAACGTTTCATAATTCACACTCCTTTATGGTTGAAGGGTACTTCTCTATGGGCTACGTCAGCACAGCCAAAGTAGATGTGGTGCGCGAAAAGACTTCTGCGCATGCCGCCGTCTGATCGGGCAGCGGCGAGGCCATTACTTCTTCGCGGGCGGCTTTTCCAGCGTCTTAACAGGTGCTGCCTTCGCGGCGGCTGTAGTGGCCTTAGGCGGCGCTGCAATCGGCGTGGGCTTGGGAATCGGGCGGCCTGCTTTCTTCATGTTGGCCTGAAAATTTTTAACGCTGCGCTCTTCGGCAGCAGTTTGCAGCGCCTTATCTTTCTCGGCGCCAGCCTTGGCCTTCTCCGCATTTTCGGCCGCTGCCTTGGGATCTACAGGTGGGGCTGGGGGCAGCTTCGCCACGGCAAGCGCGCTCACGATTGAAAAATTTGTTGCTAAAATCAGATGGGTAAATTTCATTGTCGGCTCCCTGTCATTCAGCGCCTGCGGCGGGTTGTGCGGCGCCCAATATCTTTTCGTGACGCTTGCCGGCCATCACTTCATCGTGCCACAACTCGTGATGTTCTTTGGCCCAGATTTCATCGACAAAACCTTCGCGCATTCCCTGGTACGCGCCCTGCACGCCTATAGTGCCGAGGTAAATATGAGCAAACGATGCAGCCATGAACAGGCACGCGAAAATGGCGTGAATCAGGTCGGCCTGTCCCATAACCTGGCGACCAGTATTCCAATTTGGGAACAGCAGCATGGTTCCCGAGCTGCCGACGATGACCCCAAACAGCACCACGCCTCCCCAGAACCAGATTTTTTCGCCGCCATTAAAGCGCCCTGAAGGGACTTGCTTACCTGACATCAGTCCACCGAAACTCTTTACCCAGCTCATGTCATAAGCGCGCCAGGCGTTATCTTTCACAAAAATAAAAAAGAACACGACAATGCTAAAGATAAACAGCGGGCCGACGAAGTTATGGATGTTTTTGCCGATCTCGGCAATGGTTGCAAACGCCTGCGGCCCGAACAGCGGCAGCAGAATCAGACGACCTGATCTCGTGGATTTTGCGATGACCTCTTTTTTCGCCGATGCCGATTTTCTACGTCACTGTGCTGCGCCCCACTTCAAATACCATGCGC
>JAYWAM010000348.1:0-3221 GCA_043782425.1 Betaproteobacteria bacterium | reverse complement strand
CCAGCCTCCGCTGGGACGACGGGTTGCCTCATTACTCAATACGACTTTCCTGTTTGAGGTAATTACTAATGCACTAATGAATTGGAAATGGAATTAGGCAATGAGCTTTTGTTCGCGCAGCACGCGGTGCAAAATTTCGAGGCGCATGCGTGCATTGGTCAGCTCCAGCATTTTCTGCTTGATGATAGGAGCGATAGGCAGGATTTCGGTGATACGAAAGCTCACCCAACTGGGATCGTCGAAGCGCATTTCACCCTGGATTCGAGCGTTGCCGATTTGCGCCAACACCTTGCGCAGAAAATCTCTACAAGGTGCAAATTCCGGGCATTCGCTGCGCTCATCCTCGGCGATGGTCGTGACTTGCGCGATGATGAGGCCGGAAACCAGTGCGCGCTGTTCAACGATGCGAAAACGCCCCTCGCCGACGGCACGCACCTGCAAGACGCCGAGCTGTTGCATGTCCCATTCCTGAATGCGCGCCATTGTGCCTATTGTTTCGGGAAGCGCCACCGCGCCGACTTCGGGGCCTTCACGAATCAAACAGATGCCGAACGGCAAAGCGTTTTTCAGGCAAGACTTTGCCATGTCCATGTAGCGTTGCTCGAAAATTTTCAGCGGCATCACACCGCCGGGAAACAGCACGCTAGAGAGCGGAAAAATGGGCAGCTCAAGCGTCTTGGGCTGGCCCGTCCGGGATACAGCATCGAGGATTTTTTTTAACAAGGCAAAATCCTTGGTATGGGTGACACCATCAGTTCACGGCGCTTTCAATTCGCGATGTCGCACCAGCACCTGCTGTTGCGAACCAAAACGCTCGGCAAGCTCGTTGACGATGTAAACGGAGCGATGTTGCCCGCCGGTGCAGCCTATGGCCACAGTGAGTGCAGCGCGGTTGTCGCGCGCAAAAGCAGGCAGCCAGCGCAACAGGAAAGAGGCGACATCGTCGATGAGATGCGCCACGCTTAAATCTTCGCGCATGAAGGCAATCACCTCTTTATCCTTTCCGGTCAACGGCCTTAGTTTCGGATCGTAGTAGGGGTTGGGAAGAAAACGCACATCAAAAACAAAGTCAGCGTCTAGCGGTATGCCGTGCTTGAAGCCGAACGACTGAAAACTGAGTGTAATGCGCGAGCGGTCGATGAGAAGTAAATCTTTAATCCAGCCGCGTAGCGCATTGGGGCCGGCTTCACTGGTGTCAATGCGGTGCCCAAGCTCGGCAATATCGGCAAGCAGGCGACGCTCTTCCTCGATGCACGCAGTCAAGCCGTTGATACGCTCGGCCAGCGGGTGCGGACGGCGCGTCTCGGAAAAGCGCCGCGCCAAGGAATCGACATTGGCTTCCAGAAAAATGACGCGGCAATCGATTTCCTGTTCGCGCAGCGTCTCAATGATTGCAGGCAGGGCGGCGATAGTCGCGGCGCTGCGTGCGTCCACGCTGATCGCCACTTTTTCTTCATTGCCGCGCAATTGTCCGATGAGCGAAGCGATCAAGGTGGCAGGAAGATTGTCCACACAAAAATAACCGTAATCCTCCAGCGCTTTGAGCGCAACACTCTTGCCCGACCCGGAAAGGCCACTGATCAATATCAGTTGCATTACTCGTCCCCGAAAGCGCGGTAAGCCCCAGTGGGCGCCGGATCGTCGCTTTCTGCTTCGGCGCGCATGGCGGCTTCGTGGCGCTCGATGAATTCCCTGGTCGAATCGTAGCCACGCGATTGCAAAATATAGTTGCGCGCTGCGGCTTCCACCAGCACTGCGAGGTTACGACCGGCTACGACGCCCAGAGTTACCGACGGCGTTTGCACGCCGAGAATGGTTTCCATGCCGGCATCGGCGGCCAGGCGGTCCGCGCGCTGGTTGGCTTCTTCCGTGGGACGCTCTAGGCGCACGATGAGCTTGAGCGTCTTGCGCGGGCGCACCGCAGTTTCGCCGAAAATCGATTTAATGTTGAGCACACCCAAGCCGCGCACTTCGAGGAAGTCGCGCAACAACGGCGGGCAGCGCCCCTGCAATACTTCGGGGCCGATCTGATAAAGCTCGACCACATCGTCGGCCACCAATCCTGCGCCGCGGCTCACCAGTTCCAGCGCCAGCTCGCTCTTGCCGATGGATGAATCGCCGCAGATCAGCACGCCGATACCGAGCACATCGAGAAACACGCCGTGCATGGTGCTGATTTCCGACAACTCGCGCTGTAGGTAGGCGCGCAGCAGCTTGACGAACACACGGCTTGCCAGCGTGCTGGCGATGAGCGCCGTGCCGTGTCGATCCGCCGCGGCGCTGAGATAGGCGGGAGCGTTGACGCCGTCGCACAGAAATACACACAGCGTCTCGCCGGTAAACAAGGTCACCAGGCTTTCTTCACGCACCGCTTGCGGCTGGCTGTCAAGATACTCAAGATCGCTCTTGCCTAGCGTCTGCGTAAACATTGGGTGCACGAGATTGAAGTGCCCGACCAGGCCGACGCCAGCGCGTTTCAAGGCATCCTTCGCCAGCTCGCACGCGCCGCCAGAGCGCCCTGCGATCCAGGTGAGCTGGAGCTTTTCGCGCCTATCGTCAAACAACTGCTGTACGTTGAGCCGGGGCATAGGGCGACCATTGTGTTAACAGGCGGTGTGCTTCGGCATTGTCTTCACAGTGCAGCAGCGCATCGCGGAATTGTGCATCGCTGAACATTTGCGCAAGCTCCGAAAGAATTTGTAAATGCTGCTCGGTAGCGTGCTCAGGCACCAGCATGGCGAAAATAAGCTGCACCGGCACGCTATCCGGGGCCTCGAACGGCACCCCGGCACGCGCGCGCACAAAGGCGCAGACAGTCTCGCGCAAAGACTTGATGCGGCCATGCGGGATGGCGACGCCGTAGCCCAAGCCGGTTGAGCCAAGTTTTTCGCGCGCGAACAGGCTGTCGTATACGCTGCCCAGGGCGATCTTGTTGTTATTTTCAAACAACAAGCCGAGTTGCTCGAAAACACGTTTTTTGCTGCTTACGTCCATGTCGAGCACGACATTCGAGGGCGGCAGCAAGCGCGAGATGAGGTTCATAGCGGATTCAGAAAGTTGGCTGATTAAGTCACCGAGAAAGAATAACTTGAACATTTTCCATCTTGCATACGAGCGCCATGCTTCGTTGCAAAACGCTTGTGTGGCTCGCCACACAGCGCGTTCTGCGCCTTGCCTGGCATCTCGTCTGCAAGCGGCCAATTGTTCAAGTTATTCTTTCT
>JAYWAM010000347.1:0-22392 GCA_043782425.1 Betaproteobacteria bacterium | reverse complement strand
ACAGGCGGTTCAGTCCAACGAGGTTTATCTGTCGCGGGAGAGGTCAGTGGCTCTATTTGCTTCGGCGGCGCGACAGATAAACGCTAATCGTTAAGTGGCATGCGCGTCAACTTTAAACATCTTTAGCGGGCTGTTAGGACATCGAAATGAGCAAAATTCCTTGCATTCAATGTGGCGCACTAATTCTAACGTCTACCGTAGAAAAAACTGGCGGTCTCTGCATGCCGTGCAAAAACGGAACGCGCGAGTCCATGGAGAAATCGCGACGTTGGAATCAGGAACTCCGTGAGCAGATAGCCAAAGCGGAACAGGAGCGGGAGCCTCTTGACGCACTGAGAAGGGCTGGGCATAAAATGCAGTTCCACGACTACTTTGGCTTGAAAGACCCAACGTATGAAATATTCCGTGTGGCGCTGGACATCGTTTTTGACAAAGAAAACGGTGACAGCGAATACATTGAACGGCTGTCAAAGGAATGCCGCCTTGTTTTCTTGCTTTGGTGCTTTAACGGCGAAATTCACAATGGAGGGTTTGACCAACTGTTTACCAACACCCTCGGTAACCACTGTTTGGAAATACTGCAAGGGCTGGATATTATTGGGGCCAAAGTCTCTCAAGATTTGCTGCGGCAGGCGCTAAGCAGATTCCCCAATTCTTCGCCTTCAACAAACCGTCGGGAACGATGGGATCAATATGAGGTATTTTCAGAACTACAAGCCTACCAGACGCACATAGACCAACTTGACAAGAAATTTTATAAGGATGAAGACAAATTGGCCGACTTGGTTAACGATTATGTGATGCGTCATGGACCTGCATTCATCTCCGGCACGTAGCATCGTTCAGGGGCGATGCGCGCGTGGCCGAGCTTACTTTTCGGGCTGACATGGAGGGTTTGGGGCGTATCTATATTGTGCGGCTGGGCAGCGCGCAGGACTATGCCAACGTAAGTAACACACCAAGCAATTCAGACCCCTCATTCTCAATCTTTTTAAGGTAAAAAAACCGATGGATGCAACCCCCTGGGAACCGATCCACCAGCCGGATGAGGGCATCACCGTATACGGCCCCACCGCCGAACGCCCCTACCCGCAGATAAGCATGAAAGGAGCATGAAAGAGCATGAAAGGGGTCGATTATTTCGTGCCTGCATGCCTCGACGCCAGCGCATCCAGCTTGATGGAGTTTCGCTGCATATTGTCCAGTGCGGGCACAATCGCGAGCCTTGCTTCTTCGGCGAAGAAGACTATTCCAGCTGCCTGCACTGGTTCAGCCGCTGGGCAATTCGCGCTTTTACGCCAAGATCGAAAGGATCACCGGCATGCGGCGAGAAGCGCGAACGCGCGGGCGGCCACGCCTACCCGCCATGCCGCCGCTGCCGGGGCAAGGAAGGCTGGAGATGTGAAACAAATGACCCCTTTAGTTCCTGGGTGCGATTGCAACTGACGTGAAACGAGTTCAAGGAATCTCTAAACAAGTCACGCTTTTCCACTACTATCATGAACCAAATTCAGCGCGGTCTTCGTTTTCGGCAGTTGCACATGGCCAATTCCATCTTTCTCATGCCCAATGCCTGGGATGCAGGTAGTGCGCTGATGCTCGCTTCTTTTGGCTTTCCAGCCATAGCGACAACAAGCGCCGGAGTGTGCTTCTCACTCGGTTTTCCTGACCAGGAAACAGCAGTCAACAAGGAGACGATGCTCGATCGAGTCGGGGCCATTGCCGCCGCGCTCCAAGTACCAGTCAGTGCGGACCTTCAGTCTGGTTACGGTGCGAATCCGCAAGAAGTAGGAAGCACGATCACGAGCACGGTTCTGGCTGGCGTCGTGGGCGCAAATGTAGAGGACTACAGCGGAAATCCTGCAAAACCACTATTCGCGATCGAGCAAGCCACCGCGCGCATTCGGGCAGCCCGAAGTGCCGCTGACAGTTCTGGCATTCCATTTGTGTTAACAGCTCGAACGGATGCGTATCTCGTCGGTGCAAGCAAACCCTTTGCCGAGGCAGTTAAACGATGCAATGCATACCGCGAAGCAGGCGCGGATTGCCTCTTTGTGCCGGGCGCTTCCGACCCCGAGTCTATTGAAGCACTTGTGCGCGAGATCAACGGGCCTATTACTGTTGTCATGGGCCTTTCCGGTTCAGCGCTCACGTTGCAACAGCTTGGGTCACTAGGCGTTCGTCGGGTCACGATCGGCGGTAGCTTGGCGCGCGCGGCTTTCGCTCTGATCCGAAAGGCGGCTGTAGAAATGGCCGAACTTGGCACATTCTCCTATGCCGCCCAACAAGTTCCTCAATCCGAACTGTCTCAGTTCTTTGCGGATCAACGTGAAATCTAAACCTTCCATCGAGGGGATGCCCAAAAGGTTGCGCCTTTTGCGCACCCCTCATATCAAACATTCGACGTCATAGGACCTTTCATGACCATCGCTCTCTACTACTCCCCTGGAGCCTGTTCTTTTGCGCCGCATGTCGTACTACGCGAAGTTGGAGTTGAGTTTGAACTTCGCAAGTTCTCGACTGCTGACCGTAGCAACTACTCTCCGGAGTACTTGGCCGTTAACCCTAAGGGCCGCATTCCGGCTCTGGTCATCGACGGCTTCACGCTTACCGAGAATGCGGCAATCCTTGCTTACCTGGGTCGTAAATATCCCAAAGCTAATCTCTATCCTTCTACTGCTGAAGAGAACGAAGCGCGATGCCTTGAGCTTCTAGTTTGGTCATCTAATACAGTTCAAGTCGCATTCGCCCAAATTCTTCGACCCGAAAGGTTCGTGCCAAGCGCCGCAGACTTTCCACCAGTACAGTCCAGCGGAAACACGAATTTCCAGCGCTGTCTCTCAGACATTGAAGCTCATCTTGGTCGTCACGCATTCGCGGTCGGAACTGGTTTCTCGGTTGTTGATCCGTTGTGGCTGGTGTTCTATCGCTGGGGCGTTCGTCAGGGATACAAAATGAGGGCGCTCTATCCTGCTTACACGAGCTACATTGAGAGGATCGCACAGCGGCCATCCATCGCCTCCGCGCTACAGGCAGAGGCAATTTCACTTTGGGAATGACGCTGTACCCCAGCAGGACTATCAACTGAGCTTGGCCACCTTCTACCAAGCGTACTGTCTCAGGCTTGAATTCCAGCGTGTAAGCCATTACTTGCCCTTTTCTGTCATCATCTCTATCTTCTTTACCCTCAAAATTTACACCCAGGTTAAGAAATACGTTTTTCAGGGGCAAGCCCATTGGCTGCTAGATAGAGCATCAACCACCTTCCACACCAACATTTGGAGTTATCCCATGCAGTGCCTAAGAATCACAAAGTTTCTCGCAGCCGCCGCTGCACTCCTCGCCATCAGCGCAATCGCCGCAGACATACCCAAAGAGGCAGTGAAGTTGATGCCGACTGAACTTCAATGGAAACCGGGAAGAGTCACACCCGGCCCTGAGAGAGCATTCATGCTCGGTGACGACAGCAAACCCGGTCTGTATGTGTATCGATTAAAGTTCCCGCCGAAATTCAAGCTAGAGGCTCATGGCCACCCGGACGACCGCCGTTACACTATCCTCTCGGGGACTTGGTACATTGGTTGGGGCGAGAAGTTTGACGAAACCAAGTTGATCGCATTGCCGGCGGGTAGCTTCTACACCGAGCCGGCCAACATTCCACACTTCGTCGCCACCAAGGATGAAGGCGCCATGATCGAGATTAGCGGCACAGGACCTAGCGGTCAGATCTGGGTAGATCCGGCACACAAACCGAAAAACTAGTTGGCGAGAGCAGCGGCGCCAACGAAGTCACGCCCCCTAACCCGGCATTCTTCAACAAGGCACTGAACCACTCAGAAGCGACTAATCCGCCTACCCCGGCGCCACCGGCCTGTGTGGCGCTCTAGCCATACGCGCCGCCACCCAGCCCTTTTTTAGCAGACGATATGCAAGGCGCAAAAATAACAGCGTCAAAATCGCCTCGATCAATGTCACGACGAAGGCCGTAAAGGCAATCTGGCGCGCCGCGCGCGCGTGAAACTTGGCGATGGCTCTGTCACGCGCAATTTCGATGCTGTCGTAAAACGTCGGCACCACCAGCAGCGTCAAGATCGTTGATGTAATGGTGCCGCCGATGATGGCGATGGCCATGGGGCGGTAGAACTCGCCGCCTTCGCCCAGGCCTATGGCCACCGGCATCATGCCGGCAATCAGTGCGAAAGTGGTCATCAGGATAGGCCGCAAGCGCACGCGCCCGGCGTGCATCAAGGCGGCTTCGCGCGCGACGCCCTGCGCCTCCTCTTTGCGCGCGCAATCGAGCAGCAGGATGGCGTTTTTGGCGACCAGCCCCATGAGCATGATGATGCCGATAAAGCTCATGAGGTTGAGCGTGCCCCTGGTCAAAAGCAGAGCCACAACGACGCCAATGAGACTTAAGGGCAACGACAACATGACCGGCAACGGCGCGGTGAATGAGCCGAACTGAATGACCAGTATCAAGTACATCAGCCCGATACCCAAGACCAGCGCAATTCCCATTTCTGTGAACACTTCCTTCTGGTCGCGCGATGCGCCGCCGAGTTCCAGGCCGTAGCCCTCGGGGAAGTCGATCTTCTTGGCAATTGTCATGGCGTCAGCGGTGACTTCACCGGTCGAACGTCCCTGCGCGTTGGCCGACACGGCGATCATGCGCTTGCCATCCGAGTGTTGTATTTGCGCCGGGCCTTTACCCATGGTGATGGTGGCGATCTGGTCTAGCGGCACCATCATATTGCTGCCCGAGACCGCGATGGGCAGGTGCTCGATGTTGGCGGCGCTGATGCGGTCATCGGGATGCAGGCGCACCGACACATCGCGCGTTTCCCCAATCGGGTCAACCCAGTCGCCCACTTCGACACCGGCAAAGGCGACACGCAACGCTTGCGCCGCGTCGCCCACCGAAATACCGAGCGAATTGGCGAGACCGCGATTGAGATCGATCTTCAGTTCGTCCTTGGGTTCCTGTTCTGAAAGCCCGACATCGACAGCGCCAGGAACCTTTCTGAGTTTCTCCATGAAGTCGCCGGTGATAGCCATCAGGCGGTGCGAATCCGGCCCGGAGAACTGAATCTGCACCGGCTTCCTCGCGCCATTGTTCAAATCATCAAGCACGGTATATTCGGCGCCGACTATCTGCTTCATTTGCTCGCGCAGCTTCACGGCGATCTCGCTTGCAGAGCGTTTGCGTTTGGTGCTTTTGCCAATGTCAATAAACACGCGTCCGCCGCCTGCATTGACGTTGCTGTTAGTGGCTACGGTTTCCGCTATCGTGCGCGCCAGCTCGGCAGCTTTTTCCACTTTCAACTTGCTGTATTCCAGGCTAGCGGAGGACGGGGTACGTACTTCGATGACGATGAAACCTACATCTGATATCGGCAGGAAATCACTGCCGCCAACCGTGCCCTGTAACGCCAGCGCGCCCACCAGGCTGAACCCGGCGATGGCGGCCATGTAGCGCCGATGATGCAGCGCCCAGGCAATGACGTTGCCATAGCGGTCCGACTGATGGTCGAACCACTTGTTGAATTGCGCCAGCCGCAGGCTGATACCCGTCTTGGGCTGCTGCGCATAACCCACCGGGTCGCCCCAGTAAGCCGACAACATCGGGTCCAGCGTGAAGGAAATGAACAGGCTCACCAGCACCGAGGTGGCCACGGTCAAGGCAAACGGCCTGAACCATTCGCCCGCGCCGCCGCCCATGAAGGCGACGGGGAGGAATACCGCAATAATAGAAAAGGTGGTCGCGGCCACGGCCAGACCAATTTCCTGTGTGCCTTGCCGCGCCGCGGTCATGCGGTCTGCACCGCGCTCCATATGACGAACAATGTTTTCGCGCACCACGATGGCGTCATCGATCAGCACGCCGATGGCTAGCGACAAGCCCAGCAAGGTCATGAAATTGAGGGTAAACCCGCACGCCCATACGGCGATGAAAGCGGCGATCACTGAAGTCGGCAAGGCCAGCGCCGTGATGAGAGTGGAGCGCCACGAATTGAGGAAGGCGTAGACAACAAAGATGGTTAGCAGCGCGCCGAACATCAGCGCTTCTATCACATTGCGCAGGCTGTTTTGCGCGTTTTCGCCGCCGTCCTGCGTCACCTCGAGCTTGGTGCCTGCGGGCAGAATCTTGTTGGTCGCTTGCAGCACCTTGCGAATTTCGTTGGCGACGCTGACGGTGCTGGCCTCGCGCGAGCGCGTGACGGAAATGCCGACATTCGGAAGGCCATTGCGTAGACTAAAGCTGGACAGCTCGGCGAAGCCGTCTGCAATGCTGGCGACCTGGCCCAAGCGCACCACTTCATTGCCGCGGCGTTTGAGCACGATCTGCTCAAATTCGGCAGGAGACTCGATGCGTCCCACCAGGCGTATGCTCTGCTCATCGAGCGCTCCCTTGACGCGCCCCACCGGGGCGGTGGTGTTTTGATTGCGCAACGCGCTGACGACTTCAGTCACCGAAACGTTATATTCACGCAACTTTTCGGCATGCAGCAACACCGAAAGTTCGCGCCGCAGGGCGCCGTAGACGTTGACTTCCGCAACACCGTTGATAGCGCGAAATTGGTCGGCGAGGCTATCTTCGGCCAGGCGCGATATTTCAGCGTGGGTCTGAGTGCTGGAGGACAGCGCCAACTCCATGATCGGTTGCGTCGAAGGATCCCAGCGGTAGAGGACGGGTTCGCGCATTTCCACCGGCAGCTTGTGGCGCACTGAGGCGATAGCATTGCGTATCTCATCCGAGGCTTCAACCATGTTTTTCTTGAAGTTGAAGATAATGACGATGCGCGCGGCGCTCTCGCTAGCAGTGGAGCGTATCTGTTTAACCTGGGAAATGCTCTGTAAGGCCTTTTCCACACGATTGATAACTTCACGTTCCACGGTTTCGGGCGACGCGCCAGGGTAGGGGATGTTGACCACCATCACCGGCTCTTCAACATCGGGAATTTGATTGACGCGCAGATTTTTCAGCGCCAGCAAACCCAGGCACATCAACATGATGACCACCACCACCGTCGTCACCGGGCGCTTGATACTGAAGTCAGAAAGGAACATGGTCTACTTCCTGGTAACTGCGGTATCCGCCGTGGGCGATTTGACACCGGCGTCCGGCGCAGAGGGGTTAGCCGCCAATTCGACTTTCTGTCCGTCCTTCAAAGTGGCCGCTGGATAGCGCAGTAGAGTATCACCCTGCGCCAATCCGCTCTTAACCAGGAAATCACCGCTACGCGGATCGCGCTCACCGATGACCAGGCTGACCTTTTTTAGCGCATCATCTCTCAGGCGCCAGGCAAAGGCCTTGTCGCCATCCCTGACCAAGGCGCTCGCTGCAATCGTCAGACCGAGCGTGCTGCTGGTTTCAACGCGGCCTTCGGCGTACAGACCGGCCAGCGCCGGTTGTTGTTTGGGATCGGTGAAATCCACCAGCACTTCAACTTGTCGCGTGGTGGCGTTGGCCGCAGGATTGACGCGCCTGATCTTGCCGATGAAATCCTGGTCAGCGTAACCATTGACGCGAAACACAACCGGCTGCCCGGCTTTGATGGCGCCGATATGGTCGGCGGAAACCAGGCCTTCAAAACGCATGCTGCGCGGATCGATGACCTTGACGAGTTCCTTGCCGGGCTGCGCCGTGTCGCCTGCGGAAACCTTGCGGTCGCTGACAATGCCATCGAACGGCGCGCGCGCCTCGGTGCGCTGCAATTGCTGGCGCGCCTGCGCCGCGCGCGTCTTGGCAGCCGCCAAGTCACTCTGCGCATTGTTGCGCCGTATCTCCGCGTCCTCAAGCGCCTGCGCCGAAGCCATGCCCGAGGTGCGCAACGTAGTCATGCGCGCAAATTGCCGCTCCGCCTGTTCATAGGCTTGACTGGCGGCGCGTGTCGCGGCTTCGGCTGAAGTCAGGCTGTCACGAATAGCGGTGTCGTCCAGCCGCACCAGCAAATCTCCTCGGCGCACGCTGTCGCCATTTTCTTTCAGCACTTGCAAAACCACAGCCGATACCTCAGCCCGCAAGTCGGCACGGCGCTCAGGCTGCACCGAACCGGTAATCGACGGACCCGATGCAAGCGCATTGCTGCTCACCGTAATTAAGTCTTCGGGCGAGATCAGCAAGGGACGCTGGGTCGCTAGCGTGGCAGCCGAGGCGCCGCTGTCGGATTTTTCAGGCCCCTTTTTGCATGCAGCAAGAGAGATTGCAAAAAGAACGATGAGTAGTATGGGGCGCAACATGATATGTCTTCCCGGGATAAGTTGTTGAGTCGTGAACTCTTGTGGAGATTCATCGACTATGCTTTGCCTAACCGCGCATTATCGCTTTTTTTTGCGGATGTAGGAGCGGGCTTGCCCGCTCCTTGAATTCGTTTCACATCAGTTTGAATCGCACCCGTTCCTACAACGGAAAATGGCAGTGCGTTTCCACGTTAAGCCGCCAGCCCTACAGCGACACCGGGTAGTTTGCCGATTAGGCGCCAAGTAAGCAGCGCCTTTGCGACGCTTTACAGCAAAGGGCGACGAATGGCGGGAATTGAGGTGCGTAGCGCTTCAAACCACTAAAAGCAACGGCGCCTCGTCCATCAGAGCAATCTGTTCGCGCATTTCCAGAATGCGATCCTGCCAGTAACGCTGCGTGTTAAACCACGGAAACGCCGCCGGAAACGCCGGATCGTCCCAACGTCTGGCGAGCCACGCCGAGTAATGGATGAGGCGCAACGTGCGTAGTGCTTCAATCAGATGTAATTGGCGCTTATCAAATTCACAAAAATCTTCATAGCCCGCCAGCACGTCGCCCAACCCGCGCGTCATCGCGCTACGCTCGCCTGAGAGCAGCATCCACAAATCCTGCACTGCTGGGCCCATGCGCGCGTCATCAAAATCGACAAAATGCGGGCCGGCGTCGGTCCACAGTACGTTGCCAGCGTAGCAATCACCGTGCAGGCGGATGATTTTCAGCTCGCCCGCACGCTCGAAGCAATGGCGCACGCGTTCCAGCGCCTGCTCAATCACGCTTTGCCAGGCGTCCTTGATGTCGGCCGGAATAAAGTCGTGCGCCAGCAGCCAGTCGCGCGGCTCTTCGCCGAAGCTGGCGATGTTGAGTTGCGGACGCAGGACGAAAGGTTTCACCGCGCCGAGCGCGTGGATGCGTCCGATGAAACGCCCCAGCCATTTCAGCGTGCGGCGATCCTCAAGTTCCGGTGGTCGGCCGCCACGGCGTGGATAGATGGCAAAACGGTAGCCGCCAAAATGGTGCAACGTTCCCAGCGAATCCGCCTCGCGCGCTTTGTCGGCGTCTATCACCAGCGGGGCGATAACCGGAATCTCGAGCTCAGCGAGATCGAGCGCAAATTCATGCTCTTCGCGTATCTGCGCATCGCTCCAGCGCCCAGGGCGATAAAACTTTACCACCACGGGAACGTCCTCCTCGATGCCGACCTGATAGACGCGGTTTTCATAGCTGTTGAGCGCCAGCATGCGCCCATCGCAGCGAAATCCGACGCTTTCCACCGCGTCGAGCATGCGATCAGGCGTCAGCCCGGCATAGGGGATGGGGTCTATCGCTGTATTTTTTGGCGTTTCTTCTATCATGGTGACATTGTACGGGCAAAGTCCTTGACTCTAGTGCAACGAGGCGAAAATGCTAGACTGGTTTGCTTGCTACAAAAAAGCGCGATAATCCACAGATGTCACAGAGGAACACAGAGGAGAGTCAAAGCTTTGTGGATTTTTTCTCAGCAGAAAATGGATATCCGAACGATCTGAATAGTTACTATTTTTTAAAAAACAGCCAAAGACATGAATATCACACCATACTTGTTCGACGACCAATACGATCATACCGTTCTCGTGCTGCAAGGCGGCGGCGCGTTGGGCGCTTATCAAGCAGGAGTTTACGAAGGGCTGATTGAAGCCGGATTTTCTCCCGACTGGGTGGCGGGGGTTTCCATTGGCGGCATTAACGCTGCGCTGATTGCCGGCAACCCGCAAAACATGCGCGTGGCGCGGCTCAAGGAATTCTGGGATCGCGTGTCATCCAGCACCACTCTGCTGGCGCCGCTGTTCAGCGGGGCGCTACGACCGGCGTTGAGCCGCGCCAGCGCGGCAGCGAGCGTTACCCTGGGCGTGCCGGGTTTTTTTTCTCCGCGCGGCGTGGGCGGAATGCTGGCGACGCAGGGCAGCGCAGAGGCCACCAGTTTTTATGATACCCAGCCGCTCAAAGCCACGCTGGAAGAGCTGGTAGATTTTGACTTAATCAATGAGGCCAAGGTGCGGCTCAGTGTTGGCGCAGTGAATATCGCCAGTGGCAATTCGCTGTATTTCGACAATCGCGATGACGATTACACGCCGCTGCGTGCAGAGCACATCATGGCCAGCGGCGCGTTGCCCCCGGCTTTTGCGCCGATGCAAATAGGTGATGATTTTTTCTGGGACGGCGGCATCGTATCCAACACGCCTTTGACCTATGTGCTGGAAGAGGATCCGCACATGGATGCGTTGATTGTGCAGGTCGATTTGTTCAACGCGCGCGGCGCATTACCCGTCAATCTCGATGAGGTCATGGAGCGCCATAAAGACATCATGTTTTCCAGCAAAACGCGCTTTAACACCAAGCGCGTGGCCGAACTGCAAAATCTCAAGAACGCCTTTATGCACCTGTACAAAAAATTGCCTGCCAAACTCAAATCCGACCCCGACGTGAAGCTGTTGCTGGCGCAATGCAACAATGCGCGCATCGACATTGTGCATCTCATCAATCGTCGTTACGACTACACCTCGCACTTCAAGGATTACGAATTTTCCCGCGCCACCGTGCGCACTCTGTGGGAAAGCGGTCTTGAGGACGTGCGCGCCAGCCTGGGCAACCCGGTGTGGCTGAAGGGGGACGACCTGGGCGGCGGCATGCGTGTTTTCGACCTGACCAGCCAGGTTGGTTGAAGCAGTTTTCAGTGAAGCGTTTGAGCGCCGCAGACACGGACACCGAACTCCACTATCGCGCCTGCAATCTATGCGAAGCTGCGCTTCGGGCGCGGTTCAAGCTGATGTGAAACGAATTCAAGGAATCTCCAAACAACTGTCATCCCCGCGAAAGCGGGGAACCATTTTTTGCTAGCAGAACATGGATTCCCGCTTTCGCGGGAATGACAAATCTGGCAAATTTATTCACGTTTCTATTGAGAATTGGAGATACACCACATCAGTTTGAATCGCATCCCGACGATCCTGACTGCAAAGTTGAGCAGCAATGAACGTCATGATGCTCATGAAGCATTGTCTCCTGGCTCGGTGTAGCCTTTCTCTGGCTTGTAGGGAGGCCGCCCCTCCGACCACATCATGGACTGGACCACAACTGCACCCAAGATCGGAATGAGCCAAATCAGCGCAAGCTGTAACCACTTCTGAAGACACTCGAACTGTGGCGCGCGAAAAAGTTGAACGGATACCCATAGTTGATACGCCACAACTGTCGCCGCCATACCGATTAATACCTCCAAGTGTTCCATAACTGTCCCGCTTCATTTCCAATTCGCTAGCGCATTGATAATGGTCTCAAATATGAGAGCTGTGATGAGTAATGTGGATATTTTAGACTTCGAGCAGCATTTTATTTACACACTCATGGTTGAGAATCGGAATAACGTAGCGCCAACGGTGGTGCTTGCGCCGCCTACATGTGCGCAGGTTCAGACATGGCGAAGCTTTGACTAGAGCCATTTTGCAGCCCGTGCAACCGAAAAGCATAGTACGAAGTATGCCAGCGAAATAGGTAAGGCGAAAACTAGAGTTGCAGCTTTTGATGCGCCGTCTGTGTTGTATTTTTCAATAACATTCGACGACGGATTGTTTATGGTGTCGAATGCCTCTGCCAGCCGAGCATCATACCAATCACTTGCAGCGAGCAAGAGTAACCAACCGCCAGCAACACAAATAATGGATGCAATGAATATTGTTGTTTTGCTCACCTTCCGACAAAGGGCTATGGCCACCATAGGCGAGAAGACTGCAAACGCGATTTCGTATGGGTTGAGCATGAGAATTTTGTCTAAATTCAGAACGTGGCAAAAAGTACAACTTATTTTGCGGCCTGAAAAGTGGCGCTATACATCGAAAACCTTTTCATAATGCTCCACAACCGGAAAAGGCTCGTAAAAATGATGCAGCAGTTTCTTCCACTGTTGGTATTGTGCAGATTCACGAAACCCTACGGTGTGGTCTTCGAGCTTATGCCACTTTACCAGGAGTAGATAGCGGCTCTTCGCTTCGATGCAATGCTGAAGTTCGAGAGCGACGAACCCGGGCATCGAGGCGATGATAGCCTGCGCTTCACGAAAGGCGTTCTCAAACGCGGCTTCGTGGCCAGGCTTCACGTTTAGTAGCGCTGCTTCTAAAATCATTGTCGGCTAGAAAGACTCATCAAACTCATCATGCATATATTCATCGCGGTTGTCATAGTTCGCCAGCCATTTTTTAAGGCGCTTGATGTCCTGTAGATCAAGAAGCTCCTGCTGTATGGTGGCAATATCCCGCTTGATCTCGCGCACCTCCGCCTTCACTTGTTTCAACGCCGACTGCGGGGTGGTGGCCATAGGTCGGCTAATATCGCCTTGTAGCAAAAGTTCAAATTCGATATTGGAAATCTCCTGGCGCAGTTGTTCGGACTGTTGTTGCAAAATTGTGTTGTAGTGCTTAAGACGTTCTTCAGCGATGCCGTTGATGGCGATTTGGTCGATCTGCTCGACTTTGAGTTGCAGTTGCAAAAGGCGCAGTATATTTTTTTCGGTGTACGCCACATTGACTTCTTGCATCAGTGAGGTCTTGCGTTTTCGTTCGTCCGCGTCCTGCTCGCGGTCAGGGTGCAGGGCGGCAGTCAGTTTGCGATAGATGTCACGCATTGAGGCGTTGGTATTGGCTTCGGCTTGCTGGCATTGGGCTTCTTTTTCGAGTTGTTTTTTGGTTTTTTTGCGTCTGGAAGCGGCCTCATTATCGGCTTGCAGGCGTTGCTGTTCTGCGCGTTCCATTTCAAGCAGATGATCTTGCATGGTTGCCGCAAATTTATCAGCGGAGCCGGTATCGATATCATCACCGAGATTGACGCCAAATACATCGTTCATCAGTGACTTTATGTCCTCCGCGGATGCGGCTGTTTCGCTGTCAAAATCGCTACCGCTGTGTTTGTTGTAGATGGGCTTGAGGTGCTCATGGGCGCCGCTGGTAAGCAGGTCTTCAGCCATATCCAAAATCATATTGCGCACTTTGCGTCGCTCGGATTTTGTCAGCGCATTGTTGGGGTAAGCGCTATCCAGCAAAAGCACAAATTCGTTACGGTGATGGCAAAGGATTTGCCAGTGGGGTTCCAATTCGCCCGTCACTATTTGCTGGATTTTTTGCAGCGTTTCCTGCCAAAGCGCCAAGAGAAGGTTTTGTTCTTCTATCTTTTTAATCAGACTGTTGAAACGTTTTTGGGTGGGCGTGAGACGGTTTTTGCCGGTTATTTCGACGATGCGAACTGCATTTCTATTGACTTGGGTCATGGTTCTGCGAGATATAAGAGTTGGGGGTTGTTTGAGACACAAAGCGAATAATAAACAACAAAGGTCAGCATGAAAAGCACTGGTCTGTAATGGAGCGCGCGGATTTGGACTTGTGGCGGAGACCGTGAGGAGGTATTCTCGTTTAAGTTTTAGTGGAATGCCAGAATGAAAAAGAACCTTTACCAAGTCTTAGGCATTGAAGCGTACGCGACGTCCGATGAAATCGCCTTTGCCTATCGGCGCACCCTTGAGGATTTGGCGCGCGCCGACGTCGATGATCCGGCTGCGCGCGCTTTGGCGCGCAAGGCATTTCAGACGCTGTCTGATCCGCTGCTGCGTGCATCTTACGATACAACCGTCAGGCCGCAGCAGGCGCTGTACTACACGGTTCAAGATGATCTACAGCCCTGGACCATGGGAGATATCGTTGCAAGCAAGTGGTTCAAGATGGCCGCGGGCGCGATGCTCTTAATCGGAATATTGATTTGGTGGAAAGCGAAAAAATCCCCCATTCCAGTGCAAACTGAAATTGTTGCGTTGCAGGCACGGCGCGTCATCGACGTAGCGCCGCCTACCCAGGCGGAGGATGAGACGCCCGCTTTACGCCAGCAAGAGGCGCCCGCCGCCCGCCCGGCAACCACAGTGCGTACTGCTGAAGAATTATTCGCCGAGCTTGCTCCCAGCATCGCGCGCATCAATGTCGCGGACGCAAACGGCAATCCTATCGCTAGCGGCAGCGGTGTGGTGATAGGCGCGGCGACGCTAATCACTAATTGTCACGTCACGGCGCGCGGCGCGCGCATCAGTGTAAAAATCGGCAAAGACACTTATGCGGCGACGGTCGATGTGGCCGATGAGGAATTCGATTTGTGTCGGCTTGGAGTGGCGGGGCTATCTGCCCCCGCAGTAACCATAGGCAGTGTCGCCTCGCTACGCACCGGTCAAACCGTCTATGCCATAGGTGCGCCGCTGGGTCTGGATCTGACGCTCAGCAATGGCATTGTTTCATCGTTGCGTGAAGTTCCCGGCGGGACGGTCATTCAGACCACGGCGCCTATTTCACCCGGATCAAGCGGCGGGGGTTTATTCGATGCCGGTGGGCAACTGGTAGGCATTAATACTTTCCAGACCCGCTCTGGACAGAATCTCAACTTCGCCGTTCCAGCAGATTGGATAGGCGAGATGCGCACGCGCGCGGCATCGGGTACGCTTGTCGGCCGCTCGGTCAGCACGCAAGGCGCACAAACTCCTCCCGCCGAAAGTAGCGAGCCGCGCGACATAATACTCGGCAAGTGGTGGTGCTTCGGCTCCATCTCTGGTCGGAACGGGGAATACGCTTTTCGCAGCGACGGGCTGATGGCGTTCGTTTATGAGGGCAGGATATTTGAAGGCCGTTACAGCTTGCAGGGGCGCGCGCTTTTACTGTTTTTTGCCGATGGTCAGACGCGCTTCGAGGTGGAAGAGCTCAAAACCAGCAAAATGATCCTGAATATAGACAATGCCGGACAGCGTCTAGTGTGCGAGCGGCGCTAGTGTTGATATTTACGAGCCACGGCGTTAGCTTAGCTCGTGCAAGTCTATTGATTATTGTTCGACCGACAGTTTCTTGTCGCGCCATTCAGGCAGTCCGCCGCGGAACCAATAAACGGACTTGTATCCTGAGTTCAACGCCACCTTGGAGGCTTTATAGCTTTTCCAGCACTCGCCGCCGTTGCAGGCGAAAATGATGGGGGCATTTTTGTCCTTGATGGTGTCGGAGAGTTTGAATTCATCGAGCGTCGCGTCGAAGTCGATCTCTTTCTTGCTTTTTTCGTGATATGGCAGGAACTCGGCATCCTTCACATGTCCGGCTTTGTATTCCTTATCACTACGCACGTCATAAAATTTTGCACCCTTGCTCATCATATCTTGCACCTCTTCGGCACTTAATACCTTGGCGCCAGTCAGCAGCGTGGGGGTGAAGTAGCCCAGTTTGGTGACATAAGAATAGCTTTCCTTGTCCAGTTTCTTGAATTGAAATTTATCTAGGTTAGCGGCCTTCAGAACGCCCGGCTTGGCATCCAGAAGCGCGGCAGTTACTTTCTCTTTTATATCGGCTGAAATCTTGGAGCTGATAACGATACCGAATGCTGGAACAGGCTTGGTTGTCTCGATAATGACAGCCTTGTTGGAGGCGACAAATTTTTTCGCAACCTCCAGGTCGGCCACTGCAATATCGGCCAGATTGATGGTGAGCGCGTATAACGCTACACCGTGAATACGCGAATTGTTGACTGTTTGAAAGTAGGTTTTCGGGGTAATACCCTCTGCATTGAATTGCCCAAGCGCCATGTATGTGGCGAGTGAATCCTCGGCAGGCAGATAAAGGCGTTTGCCTTTGGCCTTGGCCATCGAGTCGATGCCGCTGCTTTTGAGTGTCACGAATGCAACTTGCACATCGCCGGAAGTTTGCGCAACGGGCTCATAGCCATGCCGCAGTGCGCTACCGATTACATGCGCAGGCCCCATCATCATAAACCCCGCCGGATTGCGACTGGCGGCCAGCTCGCGTTTCAAATCCTGGGTCATTTCGGCGACCACAGGAAATCCGGCGGCGTTCCCGATATAGCGGGCCAGCGGAATGGTGCTGTCAAAAATATCCCAGGTTAGATCACTTTCTTTTGCTTCGGAGCTGACACTCAACACCGGAGCGGCAAACAGCGCGCCAGGAGCGCACAACACCGAGAGCACTGCAAAGAAAAATGCTATAGCACGAAAAAAAACAGTGGCGGGAATAATTATTGTCATGGCGATTTCCTGAACATGGTGTGTCTCCTGGACATAGGTATTCGCTGGTCCTTTTCTTGTCAGGCACACCAATCAAGTTAGCCCAAGCCAGCATTTAACACGTTCAGTTTCCCATCGTTCAGCCAGGCAATCTATGAAACTTGTCACAAACCCCAAGAATTGGGAATCTTTGAAAAAGTGTCTTGGCGCAAGCGGGCTGGCAAATCAGACTTATTAACACTACTCCATTGCATCGGCTTTGTCAGAGTTTCATGTAGGCATAGCCCTCCTGCGTTTCCAGGCGGCTGATCTCTGCAATGCCCGAGGGCACCATATGCACCTGCGGTATGACCGCTTCCACACCGATATTGCGGCGATCCAGGGAGTTCTTGCAAATACGAAACGATACGCCGCGCGCGATGAGTTGCGCTACCGAAGCGTCATAAGTAATGCCGTCAGCATCCCTGGCGCCGCGCAGCAAAAAATCCACGCCCTGGTTGTGTGCGACCACGATCACCCTGGCATTGGGCGAGACCGCAAGGTGATTGGCGACATTGCGCAACGCACTGTTAACGTCGACGCTGCTGGCAATGTGATAAACCATTTTCTCCTCGGGCTTGGCGGCGATGCGCACAGTTCCCGGCTGAAGGTTAGGCGCAACGACCCAGGCCAATAGCGCCGCTAGAGTAATTATCGAAAGCGCCGCCTGCCAAGCGCGCACGCGGGGTCTTTGCCTGTCAGAGGCAGCAGCGCCCAGAGAGTTGGTGATGCGCTGTTTCAATGCGCCAGACGCTGCATAAAAATGTAGATGCTGTGTTTCGAGATCGCGCAGTGCGCGCCATTGCGCATGTTGGGCGCGGCATGCGCTACAGCCGGCAAGATGCGTCTCAAGTTCGAGGCTGGTCATCACATCAAGCTCAAAATCCAGATAGGCGTGCGCCAAGCGTTGTGTATCCTGACAATTCATAGTGGAGACTCCTTTTTCATAGGCGCAAGCAGCGCCCTTTGCAACAGCAGCCGAGCGCGCGCCAGGCGCGACATTACCGTCCCCAGCGGGGCGTCGATGATGCGCGCAATTTCTTTGTACGACATGTCCTCAAGTTCACGCATGACCAGCACCTCGCGAAACACCATGGGCAAATTCTCTATTGCGCGGTTGACCAGTTCCTGATCGGCGTGCGCCATGGCGATGGCCTCGGGATTGCGACATTGACACGCGCTCGCTCCGGCAACATCTTCATCGGCAACATGTATCTGCTCATCAAATTCCTCGCAAACGCCGTCGCCCAATTTTTTACCTCCCAACGTAAAGCAGGTATTGCGTACAATCGCCAGCAACCACGCCCTGCCATCTTCGCCGTGGAACGACGCAAAAAACTGGTAGGCGCGCAGGTAGGCTTCCTGAACCGCTTCTTCGGCATCGGCGTCATTGCGCATTAACCAACGCGCCAAGTTATAGGCTGCGTCCAGATGCGGAATAATCAAGCGCTCGAATTGTGCACGCTTAGGGTTCAAGCCTTCTCCCTGTTAAGTTATACTGCTTTCCAGCCTATTCTATTCCCCGCGCGCAGGTTTATTTCAGGATTGGGAATAAATTGGCTGAAATTCTGGTATTAGACTCAGGTAGTCCATTTTGGGCGACCCGGCTTGCCAGTTAGCGTTTTGGTAATATTGGTTTGCCGAAACGGGCGGTAAATCTGTCTGGCATACATTTTATGAGCAGGTTTTTAAACTAAACGAGGAGCATCTGATGAAATGTTTTAAAAATGCACTGTTGGGACTGGTAGTCGCAGGATCGCTCGGACTTTCGGGTTTCGCGGCGGCGGCCGACACTAAGGGCGACATCGCGCCGGATAAAGTGGTTTACCACATCAACAATACAGAAGAGCAAGCCGTTGATGCGCTGCGCAATGTCAGCAATCATCTTGAGGTTAACCCTCAAGCCAAGATCGTGGTGGTGACGCATGCAAAAGGCGTGGATTTTCTGTTTAACGACGCCAAAGACAAAGGTGGCAACCCCTATAACATCCGTGTTGAAGAGCTGAAGGCTAAAGGCGTGACGTTTGATGTTTGCGAGATCACATTGCGCAACCGTAAACTGGAAAAAAGCAAATTCATCCCTGAAGTATCCTATGTTCCCTCCGGTGTTGCTGAAATCACCAAGCTGCAAGCGCGCGAAGGCTATGCGTATCTGCGACCCTGAACAGAGCTGGTGAGTACTAGATAAGGGCGGCCTTAGCCGCCCTTATCTTTTGTTGCTTCCGGGTGGAGCGTTGCATGATTAGTTGGCGTTTGGTAGCATTCTTTTTGCGGGTTCAAATGATGAGAATTCGATAATCGTGTCATGCCATAAATGGTAGCCCGCACCCTCCATTTTCTCCTCCAGCAGCGAAAATAATTAGACGCGCAGTTGGGGTTCTGCAAGAGGCTCTACTTGACACTGTTTTCCACCCGGCCTGTCGGCCACCCTCCGCGTAAGCGGGGAGAGCGAAGTCGGCAGGGGATAAGGCAGCAAGAATTGGCAAGACTGTCGCTCACTTAAGAATCTCAAAAAAGGCCCGCGTATGAGCAATATCCAAGATCGTCTACTCGCCCTATCGCCCCAGGTGCTCAAGGGCATACGTCGCGGAATTGAGAAAGAAAGTTTGCGCGTACGCAGCGATGGCAAGCTGTCGGTGTTGCCGCATCCGGTCGCGCTCGGCTCGGCGCTTACCCACCCGCATATCACCACTGATTTCAGCGAATCACAGCTTGAGTTGATTACCGGCGTGCACGCCGGTGTAGAGGCGTGCCTTGAGGAACTCACGCAGATTCACCAGGTGGTGTTACGCAATATCGGCGACGAAATGCTGTGGTGTGCGAGCATGCCTTGCGGTCTGCCCGCCGATGATGCGATACCGCTGGGGCGCTACGGTACTTCGAATGTCGGGCGCGCCAAGACGGTGTACCGCATGGGCCTTGCGCATCGCTACGGGCGGCGCATGCAGACTATTTCCGGCATCCACTACAATTTTTCCTTGCCGGAAGTATCGAACGAGGGATATTTTTCGCTGATCCGCAACTTTCGCCGCCATTCGTGGCTGCTGCTCTACTTGTTCGGCGCTTCGCCTGCGGTGTGCTCGAGCTTCATCGCCGGGCGCGAACACGATTTGCAGGAGCTGAAAAGCGGCACGTTGTACCGGCCCTGGGCCACATCGCTGCGCATGGGGCCGCTGGGCTACCAGAGCGACGCGCAAAGCTCGCTCGCGGTAAGCTACAACTGCATTGAGAGCTACGGCGCTTCGTTGCAGGATGCGTTGACGCGCCCTTACGCGCCCTACGAAGCCATCGGCATCAAGGAAGGCGACGATTATCGTCAACTTGCCACCACACTGTTGCAAATCGAAAACGAATTTTACGGCACCATCCGTCCCAAGCGCGTCATCCAGCCCGGCGAACGGCCGCTGCACGCGTTGCGCGAACGCGGCGTTGAGTATGTCGAAGTGCGCTTGATGGATCTGAATCCGTTCTACCCGATAGGCATAGACGCCGACACGATACGTTTTCTTGACATATTTCTGCTGCACTGTCTGCTCAGCGCCAGCCCGCCGGACACAGCGCAGGAAATCGCGGCGCTGGCGCGCAATCAGCACCGCACCGCAGCGCGCGGGCGCGAGCCGGGGTTACGCCTGGAACGCGGCGCTCAGCAAATCTCGCTGGTCGAATGGGGCGGCGAAGTGCTCACCGAATGTGAGGCTATCGCTGCGGCGCTCGATAATGTGCACGGCGGTGACGCATACCGCGCCGCGCTCGCGCAGGCCCGCGCCGCGCTGAGCGATGCCACGTCCCTGCCCTCGGCGCGTGTGCTGGCCGAATTAACGCAGAACTACGATAACACCTACGTGCGCTTCGTCGTCGCCCAATCGCTACGCCACCGCAAAACATTGCAGAGCCTGCCGCTGCCTGACAAAGTAGTAGATAACTTCGTCAAACTGGCGCAGGAGTCGCTCGCACAGCAACGCAAAATCGAAGCCGCCGATACGCTGCCGTTTGAAGCTTACCGGCAGCAGTATCTGTCACGCGAGCGGCTGGGTGTATAGCGAGGGACAGGAATGAAAATTTCGGGCTTGGATTATAGAGCCTCTTTACGCGAGCGCGCACGCTCGATCTCAACAAGATCGGTCCAGGTATTCGATGTCCTGGTTGGGGCGGGCCTCAATGAATGGTAATGATTTCGCAGGGCAAAAATTTCCAGCAGAATTTCCGGCGAGAAGCCCTGGCGGTTACCGCGCTGATCGAGCATCAGATCGGTGAAACAACTGTCCATCGAAGGACCGCTCCACAGCGTGGCGATTTTCTCGACAACGTGCGGATAAGAAGCCTCTAGGCGGTGCGGGTAAACATCTTGCGCGGCCCCCAAGAGTCGCGTCAATTTGTCGTTCATCTTTTACTCCTCCTGGTGTTTAGTTGCAAGGCAACAATTCCCGCATTTTGCACTGAACGCGCGCGAACATCAAATGAAGCAAAGCTATAATGCGCCCATGCACACACCGCCCGATGATAGCACCCACGCGAGCCTCGGCCAAGCCCTGCGCGGCGTGCGCATTGTCAGCATCGCGTTGAATCTTCCCGGCCCATTTGCGTTGCGGCGGCTTCTGCAAATGGGCGCCCAGGCCACCAAGATCGAGCCGCCTGGCGGCGATCCGATGCAGGCTTACTCACCCGCGTATTACCGCGAATTGCATCAGGGTGTGACGCTACAACGCCTCGATCTCAAGCAGAAAGCTGACTATTCCGCGTTGGCCGCGCAACTTGATGGCGCGCAATTGCTGATTAGCGCGCAGCGCCCGCAGGCGCTGGCGCGCCTCAAGCTCGACTGGGCGACGGTGCATGGGCGCTGGCCGCACTTGAATCATCTTGCCATTGTCGGCTACGCCGCACCGCGTCACAACGATGCCGGGCACGACCTTACCTATGTCGCACAATTGGGCCTGTTACAGCCGCCGCGTTTGCCGCCAACCTTGATGGCCGATCTCAGCGGCGCCGAACGCGCCGTGAGCGCTGCGCTGGCGCTGCTGCGCCTGAGCGAGAAAAGCGCGACTGGCAGTTATGTTGAAATCGCGCTGGAGGACGCGGCGCGCGATTTAGCCGGGCCGCTGCGCCATGGACTAACTTCGGAGGGCGGCATACTCGGCGGCGGCATGGCGGGTTACAACCTGTATCGCACAGCAGATGGCTGGATCGCGCTGGCTGCCCTGGAGGAGCATTTTCTGGAGCGCGTGGTGCAGGGGCTGGGGCTTGCGCGCGCTGACGCCGCAAAATTTTCTGCGGCGTTCCAGGGCGAGACTAACGCGCACTGGCTGGCGTGGGCCGCAGAGCACGATATTCCCCTCAATGTAGTAGCGTAGGGTGGATCAAGGCCGAAGGCCGGATCCACCGCAATGTTTAAATTTCGCGCGGATGGTGATTGGTGGATACGCTATGCTTAATCCACCCTACGCCTGGCCGGCGTGGGCCGCAGAGCGTTATGGCGAATCTTGGAATCACTCATAAGAGCCAGATAGTCTGCGGCAAGCGCGCACGATTTCCGGGAGAGGCTCTGACCGACGTATACTTATCCCCTCATCATCTCTGCACTCCTCACTCTCATGCAAATACTCAAGCAAACTTTTCTTGTTACCGGCGGCGGCTCGGGCCTGGGTGCGGCAACGGCGCGCATGCTTATCGCCAATCGTGGCAATGTCGTTATTGCCGACATCAATGCGGAACAAGGCAACAAGCTCGCCGCAGAATTGGGCGCCCAGGCCAGGTTTATGCAAACCAATGTCAGCGATGCAGCCAGCGTGCAGGCTGCGGTCGATGCGTGTGTGCAGGGCTTTGGCGGCCTGCACGGCGCCATCAACTGCGCCGGGATTGCATGCGCCGAGCGCGTAATCGGCAAGAACGGGCCGCATGCGCTCGAGAGCTTCCGCCGCACTATCGAGGTCAACCTCGTCGGCAGTTTCAATGTCATCCGCCTTGCCGCAGCAGCTATGTCGAGCGCGCCCGCGCTGGCGTCGGGCGAGCGCGGTGTAATCGTCAATACCTCCTCGGTCGCGTCGTTTGAAGGCCA
>JAYWAM010000346.1:0-8506 GCA_043782425.1 Betaproteobacteria bacterium | reverse complement strand
GCCTTGAACACCAGCGCCTCGAACCCGGGCGTGATGGGGGTGCCGAGCTCGGCGCTTAACGCCTTGGCGCGCGCGATCACTTCCTGCGGGTCGGAAATGTCGGCCGGCGTGATCTTGTTCATCACGTCGGCGGCTGCATAGCCCAGCATGCGTTCGGCGCCGACGTTGAAAATTTGTATCACACCCTTTGCGTCGGTGGCGATGCTGGAAAAGTTGGCGCTGTTGAAAATGGCGCTCTGCAAGGCCCCCGCCTTGAGCAGCGCCTCTTCGGCCTGCTTGCGCGCGGTGTTGTCGGTGCCGATCAGCAGATAGCCGATGATGGCATCTTGGTCATCGCGCAAAGCCGTGACTGACACCACGGCAGGGAAGCGGCTGCCGTCCTTGCGGATGTAGGTCAGCTCGTAAATATCTTCAATGCCACGTGAAGCCTTGAATACCAGGGCCTCAAAGCCCGGCGTGATGGGGGTGCCGAGTTCGATGCTCAAGGCCTTGGCGCGCGCGATGACTTCTTGAGAATCGGAAATGTCGGCAGGCGTGATCTTGTTCATCACGTCGGCAGCGGTATAGCCCAGCATGCGTTCGGCGCCGACGTTGAAGATCTGAATGACGCCCTTCGCATCGGTGGCAATGCTAGAAAAGTTGGCGCTGTTAAAAATCGCGCTCTGTAAGGCGCCCTTTTTTAGCAGAGCCTCTTCGCGGCGCACCTCGGTGATGACATCCGCCGTAGCGGCGTTGCCATGAGCGGCAGATTCGCCGTTTTTTTCGCTTTTATCGAACAAGGTTGACCTCTGGGCAAAGCGTGAAATAAATTATCTGCCTTGCGCCCCCTAGCTCTCTGTGCGCTAAAGCACATAATGTAGTGGTGTGTATGGGCACAATGGCGAAGAATCAAACGTGAAGGGTTAAGCGGCTATTCGGGCAAATGTTTTCCTGGCGTGCGTTTTTTAACGTCCAGGAATCTTTGCGGCGCATCAAGGGAAACTTAGGAATCTTGTTTCGAAAATATCCCTTGGCACCGGTTTGCTGAATAAATAGCCCTGCATTTCGTCGCAGTTCAGCAAGCGCAGCAGGCGCGCTTGTTCCTCGGTTTCGACGCCTTCCGCCACCGCCTTGAGTTTCAGCGCATGCGCCAGGCCGATGATGGTGGACACCAGCGCCAGCCCCTCAGCTCCGCTAGTCATGTCGATTACGAACGAGCGGTCGATCTTGATTATGTCCACCGGCAGTTTTGCAAGGTAGCTGAGCGAAGAGAATCCGGTGCCGAAGTCGTCGATGGCGATGGCGATGCCCATAGCGCGAATCGCCTGCAAGGTGGCGATACTGTGTTCAACATCGTCCATGATGACGCTTTCGGTAATTTCCAGCTCCAGCCCCTGCGCCGCATGCGCGTCAAAAGCCACGGCGTGCTCGATCTCGTCTATGAAGTTGATATTGCGCAGTTGCAGCGGCGATACGTTCACCGCGATAGGCACGGCAGCCAGGCCCGCTTCACGCCAGCGCAGATAGTCTTCGATCGCCTGGCGCAGCGCCCAGCGCCCGACCTCATAGATCAACCCGGTTTCTTCCAAAAGCGGAATGAAGCGGTCGGGCGGCGCCAGCCCGGTACGCGGATCGTTCCAGCGGATCAGCGCCTCAGCGCCGGTGAGCTTGCCGCTCGTGAGATCAACCTTAGGCTGGAAATGAAGCACGAATTCTTCGTTGTCAATCGCCAGGCGCAGTTGATTTTCCAGAGTGAGTTTGGCGGCCACCGCTTCGGTCATGGTCTGCGTATGAAATAAGTAGCGCTCGCCGCTCGCCTTGGCCTTTTTTAGCGCCGCCTCGGCGTTCTTGAACAAGGTGTCGGCATCGGCGCCGTCGGCCGGAAAACACGCTACACCCACCTTGACGGCGATGCGGAGCACGGCGTCATTCAGGCAGAACGGATGCTCCTGAAAAGCTTTCATCGTTTTGTCCAGAAGTCGCGCCACGTCGCCATTCTGCTTTACTTCCGGCATCACTGCGGCAAAATGGTCCGCATCCAGCCGCGACAGCAGGCTGGCGTCGCCCGCGTTGCGCGTGAGCCACTCCGCAACTTGAATCAGAAGCGCGTCGCCGACCGACCGGCCGAGGCTGTCGTTAATATTCTTGAAACGTTCCAGATCGATCAAATACAAGACAAGCTTGTGCCCGCCGCTGGTAGCGCTGCGCAGGTACTGCGCCACGCGTTCGAGAAACAGGCTGCGGTTGGCAAGCCCGGTAAGCACATCGTAGTAGGCGAGATATTCGATGCGCTCGCGCTTGCCGATGTAATCGATGGCGAAGGCGATGTTGCTAGCCAGTTCTGTTAACAGGATCATCTCTTCCGTTTGGAAAAAATCAGGCTCGCTGGAGTAAAGCGCCAGCACTCCTTCCGCTTCACCCGAGACAATCAGCGGGAAAACTGCCAATGAGCGGACTCCGGCTTCGGCGTACTTCCTGTCGAACAGCACCCTGGGGTCATTGTCCGAATTGTTGGACACAACGGCATTTTTTTCCAGTAGCGCGCGCACAATCATGGTGTTTGACGCCTCCACACTTGAGGACAAAATGGCATTGATGGCGCTCAGAAGCTCTTCATCCTTGCCCAACGAGGCGACCGGCACAACCCGCATCGTGCTGCGATCGAGAATGCCAACAAGGGCCATGCGAAAGCCGCCCGCCTCGACAACGATGCGGCACGCCTCTTTGAATAGCTCGTCGCGGTCGCGCACGCGTACGATGAGTGTACTGATGCCGCTTAAGACACGCAGTGTGCGGTTCAGCTTTTGCAGGTCTTTGCCCTTCGATGCCAATTCTGTCTGCTGCCCCTGCACCGCACTGGCAGTGCGATCGACGACCGCCATCAACTCGCCAAGTTCACCGCGCGGGTAGGGCGGGCCGCTGCGCGCAGCGAAATCTCCCGACTCAATGTGCTGCGCCACGCTCGCGATGCTTAGTACATGGCGCCGGATGCCGGTCTCAGCGACGTACCAGGCGATTATGAATGCCAGGAGCGTAACGCCAATGAGTAAAATCAGCGCGTTGCGCAGATCTCTATTGGCTTTTTCCACCAGCACGCCCTGCGGGATGCCGAGCACAATGCGCGCACCGCCATTGTGCGGCTCAGGTATGATGCCGCGCGCCCAAACCATGCTCACGCCTTCCACGCTGGGCAAGGTGGCCGCCATGTCGGCATAGTCTGAAGCCACAAAGCGGAACAATTCTGACGTCGAAAAATCCTTGCCGACCAAATCCGCGCGCGCGCCGTCAGGCTTGTGCACCATCAGAACTCCCTTCCGATCCCAGATCATCACTCTGATGTTGGGATTGGAGCTTGCCGCAGCAAAGCTCTGGGCGTAACCGGAAAGATTAAACGAGGCGAGCAGCACATATTTGAGCTTGCCCCGACTATCGAGCACGGGATACGCCACCTGTAGCACGGCAATTCCGGTCAGCCCGCCGAACACGGCATCGAAAGCCGGTTGCGCTGTCGCAACAACCTGCTTGAAATATTCGCGCTCTGTCAAGTTAAGCTTGCGGCCAGTACGCAGCGAATCGCAATGCAGATCGCCTTGCGGCGTGATGGTGAGCAAGCCGGTGTACTGCGGGTAGCGCGCAAGCACGCTGGCGAGAAATTCCGAGCAGGCGGCCTTATCTGCGGTGTCGATGTCGGATGCGCGCGACAGACCGTGCAATAACTGCACCGTACCCTTAATCTTGTCGTCGAGGTTTTCGGCCGCATAGTTCGCCAGCGCGCCTAGCGCCTGCTTCGCCTCGTCAATATTGCGCTCGCGCTCGTTGAAGAAATAAAGTCCGAACACTGCGGCCGGCGTGAGGGTGGCTAGCAGGACGAGCAACAGAATACGGGCGCGTAGACTCATATCGCTCCGGGCGAAAGTATCACTAGTTCATCAATGTTCATGTCGCCCTCCGCAAGAAGGTGCTGGGGAAACCCATTTAGGCAGTATCCGCCTTTTTTTGTGTGGTGTATGTCCACGGCATAAGTCAGACCATGCGCAGACAATCGATCACGCAGCAGCACCTCATCGCCGTAGTCGGAGTTGGCGAGCACCATGCCCGGCTGTTCGTATTATTGCAGCGGCTTTTCTGTGCAATGAAATGTATCCGTGGCGATCATGGCTTCTTGAGGGCGTAGCGGCCAGTCTTCTTGTATTTTCAGCGAATCAACGTCCCCGCTGCCAAAGTCTATTAATACTCCCAACCATTATGTGGAATTTATCCGCATCGAAGGCCTCGCCGCCAGCACCCGGTCGCTGGGTAAAACAGCGCTAGCGGCAAGCGGCTCTTTGCCACGTAGCGCCTCATAGTAAGGCGTGAAATCCGGCGCGGTGGCGTCGAACAGTTCCTGAAAGCTTTTAATGACGAAATAAGTTTCCTGAAAGGTGTCGATCTTGTAGCGCGTCTGCATGATGCGCATCACATCAAAACCGATGCGCTTGGGATTGGGGCTGATAACGCAATAACTTATTTCCCCGCCCGATGACAAAATCCCCGCACCATAGGCGCGCAATCCCTTGGGCGTTTCGATCAGGCCGAATTCCACCGTGTACCAGTAGAGCCGCGCCAGAAAAGCCAGGGCGTCCAGCCCCTCGGCCTTCAACCCACCTTTGCCGTAAGCCTGCATATAGTTGGCGAAAAGCGGATTGAAAAGCAGTGGCGCGTGGCCGAAAAAATCGTGAAAAATGTCGGGCTCGACTATGTAGTCGAACTCTTCAGGTGTGCGCAGCCAGCGCGTTACCGGAAAGCGGCGCTTGGCAAGGTGCTCGAAAAACACAGCGTCGGGCAGCAGGCCAGGCACTGCCACCAGTTGCCAGTTTGTGGCCTGCTTGAGCACAGGGTTGATGACATCGAAACGCGGAATGCCTGCACCGCAATTGAGTTTTGCCAGCGCCGTGCAGAATTCGTCGCAGGCATACGCAGGCGCCAACGAAATCTGGCGCTGATACAGGCGCCGCCACAATTCGTGCTGCGCTTCGCTGTACGCTTCCCACTCCTGATCGACGGTGTAATCAGGGCGCATTTTCGCGTAGTCACCGCGCAAGACGTGAGTGGTTTCACCGGGCATGGCCTACACCTTGCCTCGCGTGGGGAGATTAAGTTTCATATTTCTCAACGCGCTGCTCAATCGCCCCGAAAATCGTTTCGCCATGATGATCGAACATGTCGATTTGCACGCTGTCGCCAAATTTGAGGAAAGGCGTTTTGGCTTCGCCCAACTCCACTTGTTCGACCAGGCGCTTTTCCATGATGCACGAATAGCCCGTCGCCTTGTCGTGATTGGAAACCGTTCCCGAGCCGATCAGCGCGCCGGCTTTGAGCTCGCGCGTTTTGGCGGCGTGCGCGATCAGGTCGTAAAAACTGAAGCTCATGTCATCACCAGCGTTGGGATTGCCGAACCAGACGCCATTGACATGACTGACCAGGCGCAGATGCACTTTGCCGCCATCCCACGCTGACCCCAGCTCGTCCGGCGTCACCGCCACCGGCGAGAGCGTGTTGTAACCCTTGCCGTTGACGAAGCCAAAGCCCTTGGCAAGCTCTGCGGGAATCAGGCGGCGGTACGACACGTCGTTGATAAGCACCAGCAGGCGCACATGCTTTGATGCTTCCGCGGGCGAGACGCCCATAGGCACATCGCCGGTGATAACGCTGACTTCGGCTTCCAGATCGACACCCCAGTCTTCGGACAGCACGCGGATGACATCGCGCGCGCCGAGCATGTCGTCCGCGCCACCCTGGTACATCAGCGGATCGCTGAAATAGCTTTCTGGAACCTTGTCGCCGCGCGCGCGGCGCACGCGCTCGACGTGCGAGAGAAAGGCCGAGCCGTCGAGCCATTGATAACTGCGCGGCAACGGCGCGGCGATTTTTCCCTCGGCCAGCGCAGCTTGAAAATCGAAGGTGTGCCGTTCGCTGCCGCATTCGAGGCTTTCGAAAGCATCCAGCAAAGCGCGCTCGACCTCGCTCCAATGCTCAAGCGCGTATTGCATGTTAGGCGCAATGCCGGAAGCTTCGGCGGCGCGCGTCAGCGTGCGATTGACCAGCAGCAGCGTGCCGTCGCGTTTGGGGGTTTTCAGGCTGGCGAGTTTCATGTTCTATATTCAAAGTTTTGCATTATCGAATCCCTGCCACACCTGGTCGTAATCAGTCTGCAAGGCGGGCGTAGTCAAGGCGAACTGCGTCGGCTCGAATACGTAGCGGCTTTCAAACATGAAGGCCAGCGTGTCGGCGAGGTAGTGCGGCTTGAGTTGCTCGGCGCTCGCCTTGCGGTAGGTAGCGGCGTCGGGGCCGTGGGCGCTCATGCAGTTGTGCAGCGAGCCGCCGCCAGGCTCGAAGCCCTCGGCCTTGGCGTCATACACGCCGCGAATCAGGCCCATGTATTCGTTCATGATGTTGCGGTGAAAGTATGGCGGGCGGAAAGTGTTTTCGGCCACCATCCAGCGCGGCGGGAAAATAACGAAATCGACGTTGGCCACGCCAGGTGTATCCGAAGGCGAAGTCAGCACCGTGAAAATCGACGGATCGGGATGATCGAAACTCACGCTGTTGATAACATTGAAACGCGCCAGATCATATTTATACGGATAGTAATTGCCGTGCCACGCCACCACATTCAGCGGCGAGTAATCGCACGCCGCCGCCCACAGATTGCCCATGAATTTTGCAACGATCTGGGTTTTTCTTTCATGCTTCTCGAATGCCGCCACCGGAGCAAGAAAGTCGCGTGCGTTGGCGAGGCCGTTTGCGCCTATGGGGCCCAGCTCAGGCAGACGCAATGGCGCGCCATAGTTTTCGCACACATAACCGCGCACCGCTGCGCCGCCAATCTCGACACGAAATTTCACGCCGCGCGGCAGCACCGCAATTTCTCCCGGTGCAACAGCCAGCACACCAAACTCAGTGACCAGCTTGAGCGCGCCGTGTTGCGGGACGATAAGCAGCTCGCCGTCGGCATTGTAAAAGCAACGATCCACCATGGAACGATTGGCGCAATACACATGCACTGCCATGCCTTTTTGCAAGCGCGCGTCGCCATTGGTGGCGATGGTGTGCAAACCCTCTACGAAATCGGTCGGCGCTTCAGGCAAAGCGAGCGCATTCCAGCGCAACCGGTTAGGCGCTGGCGCTTGCTCGGCGCTTGGCGCAGTGCGCAGCAAGCCGTTGTCGATGCGCTGAAACGGGCCATGCTGCGCCGAGGGCCGCAGACGGTATTGCCAGGAGCGCAGGTTAGTGGCGCGCGGCGCTGTGAAAGCCGAGCCGGATAGTTGCTCCGCATACAAACCGAACGCTGCTTTCTGCGGCGCATTGCGGCCCTCGGGCAGCGCGCCAGCAACGGCTTCGGTCGCATGAATGTTGCCGAAGCCTGAGAGATATTTCACCATGCCAGTCATAGAACGCCGCGCGCCATTTGGTCTGCCTCTATGGCCTCAAACAGGGCACGAAAATTTCCTTCGCCAAAACCTTCATTGCCTTTGCGCTGGATAATCTCGAAAAAAATCGGGCCGATCACGGTCTCGGTAAATATCTGCAATAGCTTGTCTTCGTGATGCGCCTTGTCTATGCCCTCGCCATCGATGAGGATGCCATTTTCTTTCAAGCGCGCCACATCTTCACCATGATTCGGCACGCGCGTAGCGACTTGTTCGTAGTATGTATCCGGCGTAGCGAGAAAACGCACCTTCCTGGCGCGCAGGCGTTCAACTGTTTCATAAATATTGTCGCAAGCCAGGGCGATGTGCTGTATGCCTTCGCCGCGATAGGCGTCAAGATATTCCTGGATCTGCGATTTCTGATCCGAAGGCTCGTTAATCGGAATGCGGATCTTGCCGCACGGGCTGGTAAGCGCGCGCGAGGTAAGTCCGGTTTTTTTGCCCTGAATATCGAAGTAGCGTATTTCGCGGAAATTGAACAACTTCACATAAAACTCGGCCCACACATCCATGCGCCCGCTGTAAACATTATGCGTGAGGTGGTCGACATACTTGAGGCCGACACCCGGCGGTGACGGGTTGCTACCCGTAAGAGGCACGAAATCCACGTCATAAATGGAATGCGTCCCATAGCGGTCGATCAAATACAACAGGCTGCCGCCTATGCCCTGAATGGCGGGAATGTTCAGCTCCATCGGGCCGACCGGGCCATCGTAAGCCTTGGCGCCCAGCGCCAGCGCGCGCTTGAACGCAGCAGCCGCATCTTTAACGCGAATGCCAAAAGCGCAAGCTGAAGGCCCATGCACGCGCGCGAACGATTGCGCGAAACTGTCGGGCTCGGCGTTGACAATGAAGTTGATCTCGCCCTGTTTATAGAGCAATACGTTTTTGGAGCGGTGCTTTGCCACCGCAGTAAAACCCATGCTCTCGAACAAGGCGCCGAGCGCCTGGGTATCGGGCGCGGTGTACTCGACGAATTCAAATCCGTCAGTACCCATGGGGTTGTCGTAATGCGTTGTCACCATAACTGCCTCCTCTTGCTGGCGGCGCTAAAAAAA
>JAYWAM010000345.1:0-8554 GCA_043782425.1 Betaproteobacteria bacterium | reverse complement strand
AGGAGATGAGTGCTACTTCTTGGGTAGTGGACCAACAAATTTAAGCGCTGAGGCTATGAGCTTGCGACGCATTTCATCATCTCCGTACGCGCGAGCATCGGCGCGAACCCAACCGTGCATGTGTTTGCCGCGCGAAAACATGGGTTCAATGCCGGTGACTGCGAGTGCCCAGGCGTCGTTGCCTTTGCCCAGTCGTACGAGCATTCCGTCATCGCGTGCTCCGCAGAGCAAGTTTCCCCCGAGGAGCCATGCCCAGCCGCCAAACATTGCCTTGTCCGTGACGCCTGGCGTTGACCGGAGTTCGTCATAGACAAGCTCTTCCAATCCTTTGTCTCGTGCCATAGTTGCTTTATCTATTGCGTGAGCGAAATTGGCACCAGCGTCGCTGTTGCGGCCCAACGTTCAAAGTAACCGGCGCTGCGCGGCTTCATCGCGTAGCGTCCGGTGGAATGATTGGTTGGCCCGCGCTCATGAGAGTGCGACAGGCAGATCCATGACGTAGCGCCATGCTCCATCTGAACCCCTTCTCGCCAGCTTGGAAGAGTGACCTCCAATATCTACCGCGTTGCCTGCGCCATCGGCGCCCTTAAAGCTCCACTTGGCATGCAACATCGCCAGGTCATCTTGTTGCACACAGGAAAGCTGGGTAGCTACCAGCTCTCCTTGCAAGGTAAGCAGCGCTTTCATCTGCTCTCGAATTTTTTCATGCCCATTGAGCTGATGCCCTGGAGCCGGGCAAAGAACTGCATTCGTCTCGTATAGGCCCACCAATCCTTCGAGATCACCAGCGCGGAAAAGCGCGTTGTAATGCTCGTTGAGGTTCTTTGGATCAGTGATTTTCATGTGTGCCTCCTCTTATTGTCTGCAATGGTACAGCTGGAATCGCGGTCCAACGTAAAGTTGAGGGGTGCGCCGCTTTAGGTGCATCCCTCTCGATCGCAAGATTAGGCCTTTCTGTTTCATAGAGAAAGCGAACCCCAGTAAAATTGCGGCTTGATTTCCATTCGTAGTTACGTCTGCGTAGTTTAGCGTTCATTCGCCCTGCGCTCACTCCCGACGCACAACTCACACCGAACAATGTAAATTCCAGCGCCCGTTCACATGTAGTGGTAAAGAAAAGATGGTGGGAAGGTCAAAGTTTCGAAAGATATTTTGGGGAAATAAATAGGCTGAAGATGCCCTTCCCTGTTTGGTCTCCGGCCATTTCTACACGCAATAAACAAAATTCCATGCGCGTTTTCGGCGCTCACGCCCGTCTGAAAAGGTACACTCGCGCTTTCCAAATCACTTTAGCCCACCGTGCTCCCACCGCTGCACTTTCGCCTCGCCGATCTATCCGATGTAACAACCCTCTACGACATTCGGCAGGCGGCTATCCGTCAGCTCACCCTCACGCACCTGTCCGAGTGCGAGGCGGCGGCATGGGCAGAACGCGGCGGCATGCCACGCGTGGAGCGGGCCATCGCCAAGGACGAGGTGTGGGTTGCAACGCTCGGTGCGCAGGTTGATGGCTGGATTCATCTGGCAGCCAACTCTATCGAAGGCCTCTACGTCTCGCCCACGGCGGCACGCCAAGACATCGGCACGGCACTCGTCAGGCTTGCTGAGAGCCACATCGCGCAAAGGGGCCACCCGCTCGCCGTCCTCGAGTCCAGTCTTAACGCAGTGCAGTTCTACCTGCGCCTCGGTTATGCTCCTGCCGACGCTCAAGGTTCTTCAGAAGGGGTTGTCATGCGCAAGCACCTAGAAGGAGACTAATTCCAGTTACCATTCATTTGTGAATTGATAACGGCCTTAAATATGAAAGTCGTGGTTATAGCGGAACCCGTCGTCCCAGCGCAGGCTGGGACCCAGCGCTCTTCGTCTTCAGTCAAGGGCTTCGGGGCCGCACTCCGACTCTTGCTTTTGAATTCCGCAGCACGAGGATCAATAGAATTGAGAGCAAGAATCGAGGCGCATTGAACTCCAGCGAAAGTTATTCTCTTGAGCGTCCCCCACAAAGAGTCTTTAAACAAGTGTCTTCCCCGCGAAAGCGGGGAACCATTTTTTGCTAGCAGAACATGGATTCCCGCTTTCGCGGGAATGACAAATCAAGCGAATACATTCACGCTTCTATCGAAAATTGAAAATGCACCACATCAGTTTGAATCTCACCCTTGCAGAAGAAACTCTTTTTCATGCGCCCCGCTGATCTTTTCCGCCTGCTGATCCTGGCCGCCATTTGGGGCGGCTCTTATGCGTTGATGCGCATTGTGGCGCCGGTGTTTGGCGGGCTGGGCACGGCTTGGTTTCGCATTCTTCTGACCGGGGCGCTGCTGTGCGTTTACGCCTACGCCATCGGTACAGCGCTCGAATGGCGGCGCTGGTGGAAACATTACTTGTTGATCGGCACGCTGAATTCGGCGCTGCCCTTCACCTTGATCGCTTTTGCCATGAAGACTTTGCCCGCTAACTATGGCGCGATCATCAACACGCTGTCTCCCTTGTTTGGCGCAATCTTTGCCTTTTTCATGCTCAATGAAGCCTTTGGCGTGCGCAAGTTTTTTGGTATTGTGCTCGGCTTTGTCGGCGTTGCTTTGCTGATACGCCTCGGGCCGGTACCAGTCACGCCCGAGGTGATTATCGGCGCGCTGGCGTGTGCCCTGGCGACGGCGTGCTATGGGTTCGTCAGCGTGTACACCAAGAAGCACACCGCCAAAGCGCCGGTGCTGGGCCTTGCTGCGGGCGCACTGTTTATTCCCGGTGTTCTGCTCACGCCTTTTGCACTGCGCAGCATGCCGACGAGCATGCCTTCTGCAACGGTGATAGTGTCCGCGCTGACGCTGGCGATTGTTTGCAGTGGCATCGCCTACCTGATTTACTTTCGCTTGATTCGCGATGTCGGTCCGACCAAAGCGATTTCCGTCACCTTTCTGGTGCCGCTATTCGGCGTGCTGTGGGGGGTGTTGTTTCTGCATGAGGTGGTGACGCTGACGACGCTTTTCGGCGCCGCCATGATCCTGCTCGGCATGGCGCTGGTGCTGGGCATCGGGCTGTCGCAGCTTGGCGCTAAATTGCGTGTAAGATAGCCGCCATTCAAACCACCGTGCGGCGCGACACCTCTCGCAGCCCGAATAAAACCCGCGCCACAAGCGCCGGTTTCTACCCTGAGTTGACTATGACCCGCTACGGCAATGTTCTGGACCTCATCGGCAATACCCCTCTCGTTCCCCTGAAGAATCTCGATAGCGGAATTTGTCAGTTGTTCGCCAAACTCGAATCACACAATCCCGGCGGTTCGATCAAGGACCGCATCGGCCTGCGCATGATTGAGGACGCGGAACGCCAGGGCCATCTCAAGCCCGGCGGCACTATCGTCGAAGCTACCGCCGGCAACACCGGGCTGGGGCTGGCGCTGGCGGCGATCCACAAAGGCTATCGCCTGCTGCTGGTTATTCCCGACAAGATGAGCCAGGAAAAAATCTTCCACCTCAAAGCAATGGGCGTGGAAATCGTGATGACGCGCTCTGATGTCGGCAAGGGACACCCCGAGTACTATCAAGACATGGCCAAGCGCCTTACTGACGAGATGCGCGCGCGGGGTCAAAGCGCGTATTACATCGATCAATTTTCCAATCCGGCCAACCCGCTGACGCACGAAACCTGGACCGCGCCGGAAATCTGGCAGCAGATGGAACAGCGCCTCGATGCCGTGGTGTGCGGCGTCGGCACCGGCGGAACGCTCACCGGCATGGGCAATTTTTTCAAGCGCGCCGCGCCGCAGTTGGAAATGGTGCTTGCCGATCCGAAGGGTTCCATCCTCGCCGACCTGGTGAACACCGGCAGCCACGGCGCGCCCGGATCATGGCTGGTCGAGGGCATAGGCGAAGATTTTGTGCCGTCTATCTGCGATATGTCGCTGATATCGAAAGCCTACTATGTCACCGATGCCGAGGCCATGTTGACGGGGCGCGAGCTGCTACTCAAGGAAGGTATTTTGGGCGGCTCTTCCACCGGCACGCTGCTGGCGGCGGCGTTGCAATATTGCCGCGAGCAGAAAACGCCGAAGCGCGTGGTGACGATAGTATGCGACGTGGGCGGCAAATATCTTTCCAAAATGTACAACGATTACTGGCTGATGGATCAAGGCATCATCAAGCGCGAAACGAAAGGCGATCTTTCCGATCTGATTACGCGCCGCCACGGCGACCTCGCCACGGTCATCATCAAGCCCGACGACATGCTCATGACCGCGTATGCGCGCATGAAGCTTTACGATTTCCAGCAACTGCCGGTGCTGGAAAACGACAAAGTGGTCGGCATCATCGATGAATCCGACATCCTCATGGCGGTATATCGCCACGAAGACCAGTTCAAAAAACCGGTGCGCGAAGCGATGACAGCGAAACTGGAAATCTTGCAGGCCGGCGCCGCAGTAGACGAGCTTCTGCCGGTTTTCGACAAGGGCTATGTCGCCATAGTGATGGATGGCGAAAAATTTCTCGGCCTCATCACGCGCTACGATCTTCTCAACTATCTGCGTCGCAGAGTACGCTAAGCCTCATGAATATTTTTCCTCAACACGCCACGCAAGTAATAAAGCATCCGGCTGCGTTTGCCTTGCGTGTACTTAAGGCATTTCGCGCCAACCAGGGGCTGCTGCTGGCCGGCGCGGTGGCTTTCAATACGCTGCTGTCCCTCGTTCCTCTGCTGATACTCATGGTGCTCGCACTGTCGTACTTTGTCGGGCAGGCCGAATTGCTGGGCACTCTAGCGCGTGCGCTGGAGTGGATCGTTCCCGGTCAGTCAAAAGCTATCGTTCAGGAGTTGGCGGCGTTTTTGCAAAACCGTAAAGTGATCAGTTGGGTGCTCGCGATCACCATGCTGTTTTTCAGCTCCATGGCGTTTACCGTGCTGGAGAGCGCTTTCTCGGTTATTTTCCTGCACCGTATTGCCGAGCGTAAACGGCCTTTATACATCTCGCTCCTCATTCCCTTTGGCTACATGTTTTTTCTTGCGCTGGCGTTGGCGCTGGGCACGGTGATTTCGGCCAGCATCCACGCCTTCGGCCAGGAAAGCATCATCGTGCTCGGCCACATATGGTCCTTGGGCGGATTGTCGGTCCTGGTTCTTTACGCAATCGGCGTCACGCTCGAGATTCTGCTGCTCACATCGATCTATCTCGTCATGCCGGTGGGGCAACTTTCGTGGCGGCATGCGTTGATCGGCGGCGCCACGGCGGGGTTGTTATGGGAAGTCATTCGGCACGGCCTGGTTTGGTACTTCGGCACGCTATCGCAAGTGAGTGTGGTTTACGGTTCACTCACCACCGCCATCGTGGTGCTGCTCAGCCTGGAAATCGCCGCAGCGCTACTGCTGCTGGGCGCGCAGGTAATCGCTGAATACGAGCGCCTCGCCAGCGAGGATCCCGCCACGCCGCCGCAAGCAATGCGCACTGAATCTGTACCGCCGCCACAGACAGAGCAGTCGCGCGCGTAACGCTATTTGCCGCGACGCCTGGATGTAAGTGTAAGGGGTTTCGATGCAGGCAGGGCACGTGAAATCGGAAACGTCGCCTCCAGATACTTTGGCGCCTCGCTGAACACAAAACGCTTGAACGCCTCGGCCGAAGGCGTGAGGCGTTTTGAAGCCATATGCACCACATACCAGCGCCGCATCACCGGCAGACCGACAATATCGAGCGGCACCAGATGCCCCGCCTGACATTCAAGGCCGATGGTGTGCGAAGAGATAAACGACAAGCCCATCCCCGCCATTACTGCTTGTTTAATCGATTCGTTACTGGCCATGACCATGGCAATCTCAGGGGCGATTTTGTGCTGCGCGAAAAAGCGCTCCATCGCCGAGCGCGTTCCCGAACCAGGCTCGCGGCTGATAAAGGTCTCGTTGGCGAGCGCTTTGACCGACATGCCGCGTTTCAGGCAAAGAGGATTTCCTGGCGGAGCAACGATGACATGCGGGTGCGGCGCAAATGCTTCGGCCACGGTTTCGATGTCATCCGGAGGGCGCCCCATGATGGCGAGGTCCACCGCGTTGCTGCGCAGCAGCGCAAGCACCTCTTCGCGGTTGGCGTCGCTCAGGCGCAGCTCGATTTTTGGGTGCGCGCCGCGGAACATGGTGAGCAGCTTGGGTGCAAAGTATTTCGCTGTGCTCACCACGGCTATCGACAGGCGGCCGAGCTCCAATCCGCGGATCGCGTCCATCGCTTCGCCCGCCTCGCGCATCGCCTGCGAGATGCGCCGCACATGGGTTAGCAATTCTGTTCCCGTAGGCGTAAGGTAGAGCTTTTTCCCCAGCCTTTCAAATAATGCCGCGCCGCTGCTTTGCTCTAACTGGCCGATTTGCATGGAGATGGCTGGCTGGGTCAAATGGAGCTGTTCTGCGGCGCGTGCGAAGCTGAGGTTTTCTGCGGCAGTCTCGAAGATTTGCAGTTGCCGCAGCGTTGCGTGGCGTAGAGCTTGCATAAGCGTTACTTATCTATAGTGTAAGAAAGTTTGAGTTTTACTTATGTTTGATTGTTTGTAAAGTGCTGCATGCATTTTCTTTCGTTTTCCCTGTGTTTCCCTGAATCACTCCGCCATATTGTCGAGGAGAAGTAAATGAACGACCTGACGAACCCCCAAATCACCGATGCCAAAGAGCGTTATAAATCTGGCGTTATCCCCTATAAAAAAATGGGCTATTGGGAGCCTGATTACAAGATCAAAGATACCGACGTGCTCGCCATGTTCCGCATGACCCCGCAAGCGGGGGTGGAAGCGGACGAATGCGCCGCCGCTGTGGCCGGCGAATCTTCCACCGCGACTTGGACGGTGGTCTGGACCGACCGTTTGACGGCCTGCGAAATGTACCGCGCCAAGGCCTATCGCGTGGACCCGGTTCCCAACACCGGCCCCGGCACCAAGACCGAGCAACAGTATTTCGCCTACATCGCCTATGACCTGGACTTATTTGAAGGCAACTCCATCGCCAACCTGACCGCTTCCATCATCGGTAACGTGTTCGGTATGAAGGCCGTGAAAGCGCTGCGCCTGGAAGATATGCGCATCCCGGTGGCTTACCTCAAGACCTTCCAAGGCCCCGCGACCGGCGTGGTGGTTGAGCGCGAGCGTATGGACAAATTTGGCCGTCCGTTGTTAGGCGCCACGACTAAACCGAAATTGGGTCTGTCGGGCCGCAACTATGGCCGCGTGGTGTACGAAGCGCTCAAGGGTGGTTTGGATTTCATGAAAGACGACGAAAACATCAACTCGCAGTCCTTCATGCACTGGCGTGACCGCTTTCTGTATTGCATAGACGCCGTGAACAAAGCCTCTGCCGCAACCGGCGAAGTCAAAGGTCACTACATGAACGTGACGGCCGGAACCGTGGAAGAAATGATCGCACGCGCTGAATTCGCCAAGAGCATAGGCTCAATCATTGTCATGATCGACCTGGTGATCGGGTACAGCGCGATTCAGTCGATGGCCATCTGGGCGCGTAAGAACGACATGATTCTGCACTTGCATCGCGCCGGTAACTCGACCTACTCGCGTCAGAAAAATCACGGCATGAGCTTCCGCGTTATTTGTAAATGGATGCGCATGGCCGGTGTGGATCATATCCACGCAGGCACCGTCGTCGGCAAGCTGGAAGGCGACCCCTTGATGATCCGCGGTTACTACGACACGCTGCTCGACACGCACACCCCGATCCAACTCGAAAAAGGCATCTTCTTCGAACAAGACTGGGCGTCACTGAATAAATGTATGCCGGTCGCGTCCGGCGGAATTCACGCCGGTCAGATGCACCAGTTGCTGCACTACTTGGGTGACGATGTGGTGCTGCAATTTGGTGGCGGCACCATCGGCCACCCGGACGGCATTCAGGCCGGCGCCATTGCCAACCGTACCGCACTGGAAGTCATGATTCAGGCGCGTAACGAAGGCCGCGACATCTGGAACGAAGGCCCGAAGATTCTGCAAGACGCCGCCAAGTGGTGCGCCCCGCTCAAAGCCGGTCTGGATACGTGGAAGGATATTTCATTCAACTATGAATCCACTGATAGCCCTGACTTCGTGACGACCGCCACGGCCAGCGTTTAATTCATTCAAGGAGAAGCAATTATGATGACCAATCTTGGAAATCGCGTCACGCAAGGGCAGTTTTCGTTTCTGCCCGACCTGACCGATAAGCAAATTACCGCACAAATCAAATACGCGCTGGGCAAAGGCTGGGCGCTGAGCGTCGAATACACCGACGACCCGCACCCGCGCAACACCTATTGGGAAATGTTCGGCAACCCGATGTTCGACCTGAAAGATCCTGCCGGGATTTTGCTGGAAGTGAACAACTGCCGTAAGACCTTCCCGAGTCACTACATCCGCGTCATCGCCTTCAGCGCAGTACGTGGGGTAGAGAGCGTGACCATGTCTTACATCGTTAATCGTCCCAAGAAAGAGCCGGGCTTTGGTCTGGTGCGTCAAGAAACCGATGGCCGCACCATGCGCTACACCATCCACTCTTACGCCACCGACAAGCCAGAAGGCGAGCGTTACTAGCTCTCAGGGATCTC
>JAYWAM010000344.1:0-3246 GCA_043782425.1 Betaproteobacteria bacterium | reverse complement strand
TGTTGTTTCATGGATCGTCTCACTCCATTCGTATCGCTTCGATACAAAACGCACAAAACCACAAAAAAGTAGACTTAATCAGAGATTCCCTAGCATTGACAGTACTTCGCAGCCATTTTCTGCCCAAACGCCGCGCCAATGCTATAGTTTATTTGTTGCAAATAGCCACCTTCAACAATCATCCCGCGATGAAAATCCTGACTCTCCTTCCCCTCTCACTGCTACTCGCAGCATGCGGCTCGATCCCACACCAGCCAACCGCCAGCGACACAGATGCAATCCATCGCGTGATCGAATCATTCCGCACCGCCATCATCGCGCGCGACAAGCCCCGCTTCCTCGCGCTGTTTCACAATGGCCCGCTTGTCTGGCAATCAGTCTTGAGCGATGCCACGCTTGCAAGTATTCGTGAAAAGCGCCCTGATGCCATCAAAGCGCACGTGGATCCGGGTTCCACGCCGAAGTCGTTTATCGAACTGATTGCGAGCGAGGAGAAGCGCAACGAAGAGAAGTTCTGGAACATCCAGATTCACACCGACGGCGACATCGCGGCGGTGACGTTCGACTATGCATACTTCTACGATAATGCAGAAACAAACCACGGCAAAGAGAGCTGGCTGATGGTGCGCACCGAGACCGGATGGAAAATTACGTCGGTGGTGTATTCCGTAAACCTGCCCGATTAGTTACGGCAACACGAGCCTGATGCTGTCGTTCGCAGTTGCGAACAGGCTGACCGGCGCGGTTTCGCAGCAAAAATCAATAAGCACCAGCATCCTCAAATTCCGCCGGCCATTTTCGTGTCATCCACTCGCATATTTTTTCTGACATCGCTAGCCATGATCGCATTCGCGGGCAACTCTCTACTTTGCCGTCTTGCGCTCAAAAACACCGGCATCGATGCGGCCACCTTCACCACGATTCGGTTGGTCTCCGGCGCCATGATGCTTTGGTTATTGACGAGTGCGCGACGCGATGAACGCGCGGGTGGCGGCAACTGGCCGTCTGCGTTCGCACTATTCGCGTATGCCGCTGGATTTTCTTTCGCCTATTTGACGCTGTCTGCGGCAACTGGTGCGCTGCTTTTGTTCGGCGCAGTGCAGGCGACGATGATCAGCTACGGCATCTGGAAGGGTGAGCGTTTGCATGGATCGCAACTCGTCGGCTTGGCGCTCGCATTCAGTGGTCTCATCGGGCTAATGCTGCCCGGCATTTCTGCACCGCCGCTAGTGGGTTCTATCCTGATGCTGGGCGCTGGCGTGGCTTGGGGTGTGTATTCGTTACGCGGGAGAACGGGTGGCGCGCCGATTAAAGTCACCACGGGAAATTTTCTTCGCGCCGCGCCAATCGCGATCTTGCTTTGTCTTCTGAATCCTGACCACGTGTCACTCGACAGCGTTGGAAGTTTGTACGCAGTTTGTTCAGGCGCGTTCGCTTCCGGGATTGGTTACGCCGTCTGGTACACAGCGTTGCCTGCATTGAAGGCCACGCATGCTGCAACCGTACAGCTGAGTGTTCCGGTACTGGCCGCGTTTGGCGGTATAGTTTTTCTCGACGAGCCGATCACGCTTCGCCTGGTCCTGGCGTCGCTCGCGATATTGGGCGGTATCGCATTGGTGATAGTTGAAAGGCAACGTAGCGAGAATCAAAGAAGCCAGGCTTGAACTATTTTTCTAACGACCAACATTCATGTACCCCGAAGACCTGGAAAAACTGGTGACATGGCAAATGCCATTCGGCAAATACAAGGGCCGACTGCTTGCCGATTTGCCCGGCAATTACCTGCACTGGTTTGCGCGCAAGGGGTTTCCGGAAGGCGAGCTGGGTCGTTTGCTCGAACTGATGCGCGAGATCGATCACAACGGTTTGTCGGAACTTCTCGATCCGCTGCAGAGGCAGTAACAAAAAAATCAACAAGCCCAGTGGTGGTCTGCACTGATTGGAAATTGGTCCAAACACCAAGAGTTTTCAAGCCTCACCTCACTTTCCTTCGTGCTCCCGATCCGCCGCAGGTTTTGCGAACGAATCAAAGCAACTCGCCCTTACCGGAAACCCGGATTAGCCTGGCGCCTGCATCGTTAGCACCCACCTACGACGTTATGGGGTGATGGACTACGCTCCTTTGCGTATTTCGACACGGACGCAGCATGCAATTCTGCGTAGTCTCGAGGTCCCGGAATGAAAAGCATCCATAGCCCACCAAAGCTCCCGGGACTACAGAACAAGCTAACTCTCGCACTACTTTCTGCGCGTAAACCTTGCGCTTCTTTTCGAAACATTGAAACCCGGCTCTCCCATTGCGCTCCCTCACAAATAGAAGAATCAAAGCAGAATCCCCCGTTTCCGTGCCGCTGCTGGCGGCGCGGCCATCAACTCTCTTAGAAAGCCCTGCATCCATCGCCGCCATTCTCCCGGAGCCCGAATGGGCGCGAGAGTTTGTGGCGTCACCCGACTCCCCGATTCAGGAAGGGCTGTATCTAAGCGTACACACAAAGTTCGTCTTCGCGTTTGCAATCAGTATCGCCTGGCTGGCGTTTTCGTTGTGGGTGGCGATACCGTGGATGCGCGATTTGGCTGGGCTGTCCGATTGGGCGATCGCTGTATTTGCCGTCGGTGGAATTGCCATCGTGCCTGGTTTCATGAATGCGTTTCTAGTCACCAGCCTGATGATGGATCGGCGTCCGCCGCGTAGCCAGCTAACAGAATACCCGGCCGTGACCATCCTCATCGCGGCATTCAACGAGGCGACGTCGATCGCCGCAACAATCCACTCGATCAAGCGGCTGTGCTATCCCGGTCCTTTCGAAGTGATGGTGATCGACGACGGCTCGACGGATGCGACAGCAGACATCGTTGATGCAATTAGCTTTCCCTGGCTTACACTCTTGCGCCAGCCGAAGAACATGGGCAAATCAGCGGCGCTCAATCGTGGACTCAAGGAAGCGCGCTTTGCGCTGATCGTTACGCTGGATGCGGATTCGTATCTCTACGCCGATGCGCTGGAACACCTTGTCGAGCGCTATGTTGCGGATCCAGCAAATACGCGCGCGGTGGCGGGCGCGATAATGGTTCACAATTCTCGGACGAACTGGGTCACCAGAATGCAGGAGTGGGATTATTTCCATGGCATTGCTGCGACTAAGCGCGTGCAGTCGCTTTATCAGGGTACCTTGGTCGCGCAAGGCGCATTCTCGATTTATGACCGGCAGACGCTTCGCGATATTGGCGGCTGGGAGGATTGTGTCG
>JAYWAM010000343.1:0-3254 GCA_043782425.1 Betaproteobacteria bacterium | reverse complement strand
GGCATCTTGCCCAATGGCATTAAGTTAGCAGGTGAGGCGCTTGCGATACATATGGAATTTAAGTTGGGCAGAGGAGGTGGGCGGCCTGCGTGGGGCGGAGCGATGTGGTGCGTGGCGAATCGGGTGAAGCAAGAAAAGGTGGTGCATTTCTTCCATGAGACGCTGCAACGAGACGTTTTTGTTTAGCAGAAGATGGACAATGCGATCCAGCAGGATCGCGTAGCTCTCGGCGCGATTGACTGCGGCCGTGGTCTTGAGTGGCGTTTCAGGCACGTCACTGGCGAGTTCTTCTTGTGCATCGCGTGTAAGGATGCTTTCCAGGGTGGCCAGCAAAATTACGCCGTGGAAGTCCTGGCGAATGGTTTGTTCGGTCAGCCCACTAAATCGCTCCAGTTCGAAGATCGACTTCACGCGTTTGTAGTAGGTTTCCTGTTTCCAGCGCGCACCGTAGACCTCGTAAAAGACCGCGGTCGGGTAGATTTTCTTGTCACACAGGGTCGTCAGGAGCACCTCGGTTTCGCCGCTGGGCAACTCAAACTTAATCAACCGAACCCGCACTGAGGTCGGAAGATTTTGAGTGGTCACGTAGATGCGTGTTTCGCGATGCTGAGATAGCCGCAGATGAATGATCCGCTCGGTTGCTTTCGAGTTCCAGAAGTCATCAATCTGCTGTGCTCTTTTGCGACCGCATCGGATCACCACGTGCCGTCCAGTGCTGCTGGCTACTGCAATCACCGAATAATCCGCAAACAAACGATCCAGGACCACCACATCCCCAGCCCGGGTCTGCCCCCATAGGCCAAACAACATGTTTTTCTCATGCTGCAGCGGCCCCATTTCACCGTCAAGCCCGATATCGTTCAGCAAGTCATACAGCACCACCCCCAGCGCCTGCGGATATGTTTTATGCTGGTTCCCTTGCTCGGTGAACGCTTTGCGCAACTCTGCTGAATCAGGCAGATTGAACATCGTTCCATCCGCTCCCAGCAGCCGATGTCCCTGCCACAGCCGGATTTCTTTGTCGGCACCACACAACTCATACACGTCCGCGCACATTTGCCGTGTCAACTCCCGGAACACCTCCGGCGCTATCTTTCGCCGCGCCTGTGAATACGCACTCGCAGTCGGTGTTTGCAGCACGTCACCCAGCCCATGAAAAAACTTGCTCAGCCCTGTTTGCAGTGACAATTTATGCCCCCGAAGAATCAGCACCACCACCCGCCCGAACGTCAACCTTCGCCGTCTCGTGAAATCGCCCACGCTTTTGCGATATCTTTCAACGGTTGCTGTCGCCTGTATTCTCGTCCTCAGTCGTTCAATCACCTGCGATATGCTTTCATCCCTATTTCTCTCACATCCTTCTGTTTTTGTCCAGCCCTTAACTTAATGCCATTGGGCAAGATGCCCACGCTCCATAAACCCATATTGTAACAACCGTTGCTTATTTCTGAAACCATCGTTGCGCAACATGGCCGCGATCCGAAAAAGCGACCAAAATGCACGCCATGGCAAAGAAACCAGAAAATCAACTACCAGAAATTACGACCACCGAAAGGAAAAAGGTTCGCGTGGCCATCATCGGCGTGGGCAACTGCGCCAGCTCGCTCGTCCAGGGCGTGCAATACTATCGAAACGCCAAGGCCGGTGACACCGTTCCCGGACTCATGCACGTCCAGCTCGGTGACTATCACATCAGCGACATCGAGTTCACCGCCGCATTCGATGTGGATATCAACAAGGTCGGCAAGGACCTCAGCGAGGCCATCTTTACGGAACCAAACAACACCTACAAGTTCAGCGACGTTCCCTACAGTGGCGTCTGCGTTAACCGCGGCATGACCCATGATGGCCTCGGCAAATATGTCAGCCAGATCGTCAAGAAGGCCCCCGGCGAGACCAGCGACATCGTCAAGATTCTAAAGGACACCAAGACGGATGTCGTCATCAGCTACCTCCCGGTCGGCAGTGAACAGGCCACCAAGTGGTATGTCGAGCAGATTCTCCAGGCTGGTTGCGCCTTCGTAAATTGCATCCCGGTCTTCATCGCCCGCGAGGCCTATTGGCAGCGCCGCTTTGAAGAGCGCGGCCTCCCCGTCATTGGTGATGACATCAAGAGCCAGGTCGGCGCCACCATCACCCACCGCATGCTCACCCGCCTGTTCGTCGAGCGCGGCGTGCGCGTGGATCGCACCTATCAGTTGAACTTTGGCGGCAACACCGACTTCATGAACATGCTCGAACGTGAGCGCCTGGAGAGCAAGAAGATCAGCAAGACCAACTCGGTCACCTCACAATTGCCCTACAAGCTCGCCCCGGGCGACGTCCATGTCGGCCCCAGTGATTACGTCCCCTGGCTCACCGACCGCAAGTGGGCCTACATCCGGCTCGAAGGTACCACCTTTGGTGATGTCCCCCTCAGCGCCGAGCTCAAGCTCGAAGTATGGGACAGCCCCAACAGCGCCGGCGTGGTCATCGACGCCGTCCGCTGCGCCAAAATTGCCCTTGACCGCGGCATCTCCGGCGCCCTGCTTGAACCCAGCAGCTACTTTATGAAGTCGCCGCCGGAGCAATACACCGACGACGAAGCCCGCGTAAAACTCGAAAAATATATCGCCGGCGCCTAGTGCGCTGGCTTCAACCAGCCTCGTCACCCCCGCCTTCGGGCACCGCCGCCAACCCTCACAGGACTCCCAGCCCTGTGAGGGTTTCGCATACATGTGCGGCGTATCTTGTATCTGGCGTGCCGCAGTCTCCGTCCAGAATGGCGCAGCGGACGCCGCCCAAGGCCACCCGCAAAACCCTCGGCGATAATCCCCAACCATGCCGCCTCTAAATTGCCACCGTGCACCCATCCGCCCACTCGTCACCGCACACCCTGCCGATCCCGCGTGGCAGCATGCCGTTGAGTCCGATCGCTTTGTCGACATGGTCACCGGCAACCCCGGCTGGTTCGATACGCGCGTCCGTCTGCTCTGGGATGATGACAACCTCTACGCCCGATTTTGGAGCGAGGAGCCCTTCATCGAAGCCCACTTAACCGAGCGTGATGCGCTTATCTTCAACGAAAGCGATATCGAGCTCTTTGTCGATGGCGGCGACAGCTACTACGAGTTCGAGATGAACGCCCGCGGCACCGTCTACGAGGTTTTCTTCGTCTGGCAGGACGCATTTGCCCGTGGCGGTCAGTGGTCCGCGCCCGAGTGGGATGTGCGCAACCGCCGCGCGGTAACCTTTGGCGGAAACGAAGACCGCAC
>JAYWAM010000342.1:0-3274 GCA_043782425.1 Betaproteobacteria bacterium | reverse complement strand
GAATTGCCTCATCGAAAATGTAAGTGAAATTGATTCGTTGCCTCATCCGAAAAATGTAAGCGAAATGACTCTTCTGTTCAGTGAATCAGGAGGTCCAGATGAGGTTGTCGATGAGTCAGAGAAGAGCGGTTGCCAAGGTGATGGCGCAGCGTTACCGGAAGGCGACGAAGAAGGAGAAGGGCCCGATGTTGGACGAGTTGGTCGCCTTGACGGGCTACAACCGCTGGTATGCAGTCAGATTGTTGCGTGGTCACGGGAAGGTGATCCCGGTCGGTCGACGGCTGCGGCTTAAGGGCGACATAGGCCGTTCGCCCAAGCGATCACGGGTGTATGACGGAGCGGTGGTAGAGGCCCTGACCAAGATATGGGTGATCCTTGATTGCATTTGCGGCAAACGACTGGTCGCGATTCTGCCGGAGATTATTTCCGTGCTGGAGAAGCATGGGGAAATTGTGCTCGATGCGACGACACGGCAGAAGCTCATTTCGATCAGCGCTGCGACCATTGACCGCCTGCTTGCGCCTGCGCGCAAGCGCTTGACGCTACGCGGCCGTTCCGGCACCCGACCGGGGACCTTGTTAAAGCACCAAATCCCTATCCGCACCTTTAGCCAATGGGACAACGCCGTACCCGGATTCGTCGAGATCGACTTGGTAGGGCACGATGGTGGCAATGCCCAAGGGGACTACTGCCAAACACTGGATGTGACCGATGTCGCCAGTTGCTGGACCGAGACTGAAGCGGTCATCAACAAGGCACAGGTTTGGGTATTTGATGCCCTGAAGGCCATTCGCGCCCGTCTACCCTTCCCCCTCTTGGGCATTGACTCGGACAATGGCTCGGAGTTTATCAATCATCACCTGTTGCGCTACTGTCAGCAGGAGAAAATCACCTTCACGCGGGGACGCGCCGGAAAGAAAAACGACGGTTGCTTCGTCGAGCAGAAAAACTACTCCATCGTACGTCGGGCGGCAGGCTACGTGCGCTACGACACGCCGACACAACTTGCGCGCCTAAACGAACTCTATGGCCACTTGCGGCTTTACACAAACTACTTTCAGCCCGTCATGAAGCTCGTCAAAAAGGAACGCACCGGCGCCAAGGTGAAGAAAACTTACGACCGGCCGCAAACGCCCTATCAACGTCTCATGCAATCGCCAACGACCGATAAAGTCACCCGCAAACACCTAAAAGCGGAATACGCAACACTGAACCCCGCAGAACTAAAACGCAAGATCAGCCAACTACAGGACAAGCTCATCAAAAGCGCCGCCGTACGCCGCAAGAGAACGTCGTCCTCGTCCCGCGCATCACCAGGTGTTTCCTCTGACCATCGCCGCCAGTCAAAAAGCGCGCCAGCGCCATCGGTCTAAGATGACTACGCTCCCCTGCCTTCACGAGGCTTATGGACGCCCAAGAGAGGCATCGACAATGCGCGCCGCGCACCACGCACAGCCTATCCGTATCGCCGGGGCCGGGCAGTGGTGGACAGCTTGTGGGCATCCTGAAGGAGCGTGTGGACAACGCCAAAAGCGGCGTTGCCCACACTTGCCCACAAGCTGCCCACCACTGCCCGCAACAAGCATCATCGCAAATAGGCCGATGCCCTTCGGGCCTGACGCGCTTCGCTTGCCTTGGCAAGTTTCATATAAGATTACAGACGAACCCCTTCGGCGCTTTGCGCCGTTAACCCCAGTAAAAAGAAAGAAATTTCACTCAGCTTTTTACGTGAGGCAACGATACCCGTTTCACTTACATTTTTCGATGAGGCAATACGGCACCGCAGGTTCTGCTTTATATGACGTGGCCTTGGCGAGCGGCTATTATCCAGGGTAATGACAACCTCACATCATTTTGTTGACGCCCCTTCTTCCTGGGTGGTGCGCTGGGCGGCGCAAATCCCGGCGCGCGGTCGCGTGCTCGATCTGGCGTGCGGCGCCGGTCGCCATGCGCGCTTTCTCGCCGAGCGCGGCTTTGACGTGGATGCGGTGGATCGCGACACCGCCCTGTTCCAGGACCCACCGCGCAAGGTGCGCCTATTGCAGGCCGATCTGGAAGGCGCCACGTGGCCTTATGCGGGAAGCCTGTTTGCCGGCATTGTCGTGGTCAACTATCTGCACCGGCCTTTGCTACCGCTTCTGCTTGAATCGCTGGCCCCCGGCGGCATCCTGATTTACGAGACTTTTGCGCTGGGTAACGAGCGCTTCGGCAAACCATCCAATCCGGCGTTCCTGCTCAAGCCGGGCGATTTGCTGGAAATGGTGCGCGGCAAGCTGCGCGTACTGGGCTATGAGGATGGTTATCAGGACGCACCAAAACCGGCGATGGTGCAGCGCATCTGCGCGCAGAGACAGCCCTCGTTCTAAAGCGCGCTAATAATTTGCCGGATGTAGGTGCGGGCTTGCCCGCGAAAACCAGCGCCCATTATCGCGGGCAAGCCCGCACCTACACACGTGCGCAGCGGAATAAGAAGCCGCTGAAGATACAAAACGAAGTAAAACGCTGAACCCCTGCCCGAATCGGGTAAAATCAGCGTTTTTCCCAATTCCATAGGTGGCGCAGGATGTTGACAGGTAGCTTGGTTGCCATTGTGACTCCGATGCTTGAGAGCGGGGCGCTCGATTATCCGCGTCTTAAAAATCTTATCGACTGGCATGTGCGTGAACGCACGGACGGCATAGTCATGGTCGGCACCACAGGTGAATCACCTACCGTGGATTTTGACGAACACTGCGCGCTTATCAAGGCGGCCGTCGAATATTCAGCCGGGCGCATTCCAGTTATTGCTGGCGCTGGCGCCAACTCCACCAGGGAAGCGATTCATCTTTCCGAGTGCGCCAAGCGTGTCGGCGCCAACTACACCCTGTCGGTAGTGCCTTATTACAACAAGCCGACGCAAGAGGGCATGTACCGTCACTTCCGCGCCATTGCCGAGGCGGTCGATATTCCACTGATTCTTTACAACGTTCCGAGTCGCACGGTGGCCGATATTTCCAACGATACAGTGCTGCGCCTGGCGCAAATACCTAACGTCGTCGGCATCAAGGACGCCACCGCCAATATGGCGCGTGGCGCTGATTTGCTCAAGCGCGCACCCAAACACTTCGCGGTATACAGCGGGGAGGATGTCAGCACGCTGGCGCTCATGCTGCTCGGCGCGCACGGTACTATCTCGGTGACGGCCAACGTCGCGCCGCGCCTGATGCACGAAATGTGCGCTGCCGCGCTCAAGGGTGAGAATGCCAAAGCGATAGAAATTAACAACCGCCTGCTC
>JAYWAM010000341.1:0-8639 GCA_043782425.1 Betaproteobacteria bacterium | reverse complement strand
GTTGCCCCAACTTTTTGTTGTCGCGAAAAAACGCCGACAGCACCTTGTCGGCCGGATATTTGAAATCCAGTACCAGATCGAGGGCCTGCGTGGCGAGCTGTAATAAGGCGGGGGTCAGTTCCATTGAAGGGTCATCAAGGCTTGGGATATCAAAGCATCAAAGGGTACGCTTTAGCGCGGCGCCATCCCATGAATTGTTAGTTTCCCGAGAAATCAGTGTTTCAAGGGATTCCCACACGAACCAGTAAGCAGGAACGGCGCTTCCGTCGGGTGCATGCCATATCCAGGAATCAGCATTGCGCGCCCCGAGTCCAAGATAGAATTGTTGTGCACGATGGTTGCCTTGGTTGACTGACAAATACAAGCCGCGCTTCGGTGCGTAGAGTTTGCACCACTGTGCCATGTTCACCAGCAATGCTTTCCCGGTTCCTTGCCCTTGGCTCGAGTGTCTGATGTGAAGGTTGTCGAGATACGACCCCCATTCGGCATGCTCTGCTGCAAAAGCACAGGCGAAACCGATTACACCGCTCTCGTCCTCAGCCATCAATACGCACTGATTTGCTTTAGGCGATGCAAACCGCTCCGTCCAGACAGCTTCTCTCTCAGCAGGAACGGTCTTTTGGAGATAGTCCGCACTCAGGACGTGCTTGTAGGTAACTTGCCAGCTCGCTGCGTGCAAGGCTGCAATCGATTTAACGTCGCTGGAGGTGGCAAGGCGGAGTTTCATAACGGCCAAAATTCGTGGGAAGTCTGTGTATAGCGTGGCTAAGGTATTCGCGACTATTCAATCCCGGTAAATTCAGCAATAAACGCGCGCACCCAGGATTCCGACTTCGCGCTATGAAATCGCGCCACCATTTCGCCTTTCACAAACAGCAGCACGGTCGGAAAGCCGCGCATCGCGTAGCGGCCGGCAAGCTTCATGTTGTCGTCCGTGTCCACCTCGATTTTCGCCAGCCGGATACGGCCGCCGTAGCTGGGAATCAGACGCTCGAGGATTGGCGTCAGCGTACTGCACGGCGGACACCAGTCGGCCCAAAAGTCGACCAACACCGGCTGCACGTGCGAGGCTTCGATCACGTCTTGTTCAAATTTCGGCCAATGCGTATCGAAAATCAGCGCGGTGGAATCCACGTTCATAAACCAAGTGTGATGAGAAAGGCGCGACAGAATACCATTCACACGCAGGGAACGCTCGTCCGGGAGGCGCTACCGTAGAATACGCGAGCTACCTTTTGTCGTATCCGCTCTGATCCATGCAATCCACCCCGCATTTACTCCGCACTGTATTTGGCCACGAATCCTACCGGCCCTATCAGGAGGAGATCGTCTCGCATCTGGTCGCGGGTGGCGATGCGCTGGTGATTATGCCCACCGGCGGCGGCAAGTCGCTGTGCTATCAACTGCCAGCGCTGGTGCGCGACGGCATCGGCATTGTGGTGTCGCCGCTGATTGCGCTGATGCACGATCAGGTCATCGCGCTACGTCAACTGGGCGTGCGCGCGGAGTATTTGAATTCGTCGCTCGATGCTACTGAGGCGCGCCGCGTCGAGACGGCACTCGCCGCAGGCGAACTCGATCTGCTCTACGTTGCGCCCGAGCGCCTGATGACCGAACGGTTTCTCGCCACACTCGACCGCGCGCCGATTGCGTTGTTCGCGATCGACGAGGCGCATTGCGTGTCGCAGTGGGGGCATGATTTTCGCCCGGAGTATGTGCAGTTGTCGGTGCTGCACGAGCGCTTCCCCGCGATTCCGCGCATCGCGCTAACCGCCACCGCCGACGCGCCCACCCGCGCCGAAATCGCGCTGCGGCTACAACTGAAAGACGCGCGTCATTTCGTCACCGGTTTTGATCGCCCCAATATCCGCTATCACGTGCGTATGGACGCGAGCGGCGCGCGCGAGCAACTGCTGCGATTCATTCAGGACAAGCACGCCGGCGAGGCGGGCATCGTCTATTGCCTGTCGCGCAAACGCGTGGACGAGACCGCCGCGTGGCTCAGCGCGCAGGGCTTCACCGCGTTGGCTTACCACGCAGGTATGGACGCAGCCGCACGTCGCCGTACGCAGGAACGGTTCCTCGCCGAGGACGGCGTGATCGTGGTGGCGACGATTGCGTTCGGCATGGGTATCGACAAGCCCGACGTGCGCTTTGTCGCGCATCTCAATCTGCCCAAAACTCTCGAAGCGTATTACCAGGAAACCGGCCGCGCCGGCCGCGACGGTGCGCCCGCCGACGCGTGGCTGCGTTACAGTTTATCCGACGTGATTCTGCTCAAACGCATGCTGGATGAATCCGACGCCGACGAGGCGCATAAGCGCGTCGAGGCGCGCAAGCTCGACGCGATGCTGGGCTATTGTGAACTGACTTCGTGCCGCCGCCAGTCGCTGCTCGGCTACTTCGGCGACGCGCCGAGCGCGCCCTGCGGCAATTGCGACAACTGCCTCACGCCGCCGCAAACCGTGGACGCCACCACCGCCGCGCAAAAAGCGCTGTCGTGCGTGCACCGCACCGGTCAGCGCTTCGGCGTGAATTATCTGATCGACGTGCTGCTCGGCAAGGACGACGAGCGCATCAAAAGTTTTGGTCACCACGCGCTCTCGACCTTCGGCATCGGCACCGAACTCGACGCCAACGCCTGGCGCGGGCTGTTCCGCCAACTGGTCGCACGCGGCATGCTGATCGCCGATCACGCACATTTTGGTGCGCTGCAACTCACCCCAGCCTGCCGCCCTCTGCTGCGCGGCGAAGCCACATTGCAACTCGCGCAACAAACCGCGCCGGTCAAGCGCAGTAAAAAAACCCGCGCCAGTGCGACCGTGCCGTTGCACGACGACCCCTTATTCGAAGCACTACGCGCCCGCCGCCGCGAACTCGCCCAGCAACAAGGCGTGCCGCCGTATGTCGTGTTCCACGACAGCACGCTCGCCGCGATGGCGGCGTTTCGTCCACAAACGCTGGCAGCTTTTGCGGAGTTGCCGGGCGTAGGCGAGCGTAAGTTGGATACTTATGGGGCGGCGTTTCTGGAGGTTTTACGGGGGGAGATTGTTTGAGATTGGCTGGCCGGGGGTAGCCCGGCTGCTAGTCACTTTTTCTTGTTTGGCCAAGAAAAAGTAACCAAAAAGAAGGCCACCCTGCCATCCCCGAAAGCTCCGAAGCCTGAATCTGCCGCGCGGGCGGCGAAGAAACTCGGCTCGCTTATTGGATATTTATCGTGAGCGAGCCTCAAACATCTACGCCGCTGATCCGCCCGGCAGACCCAGACTTCGGCGGGGCTGGAAGGGAAGCAAACCGGTGGGGGCTCAATATTTACGACTAAAAATGTTGCATGACTATATGTCACGACATATCACGACGTTTCTCTCTCCTCTCTTTGGCGAGGCGCAGTCGTTCCGGTTCTGTGTAGATTCTTTCTAGCAAGGCTGTTGTGAAATCCAGCAGGTCTTCCGCATCTTCCTCCTTAAGAGACCCTGCATGAGCGCCGTCATTTCCGTCCTCTTTTACGCAGGTTGATAGTTCCCTAAGTGCTTCGGGTAAAAAATGGCGATCAAACAACCACGGCAGCCGAAGACCCAAGTTCCGCCGAATCTTTTGATTGAGCCCATCCTTGTCTTCGGGGGGAAGAAATGATTTTGTAACAAGGTCCACACAAAGCCGAAACATAGTCCCAGCGGCGTTGTAACAACCGACTGTCCGACAATTAGATGCCTCGATAAAAATGTCTTTTATATTTTTTGGCAGGTGTTCTGGGGGAGGCAGACTTGCTTTGTCTTTTAAACTAACAAAGCCTTGTAAGCGTACAAGGTCATTAACCGTTCCTTTGCATTTCGCTAATCCATTTTGGCGGATAGACTTGGCGTCTTCAATTCCTTTCTCCGCGAGTATGAAAACTGTCGATTGATTGCAGCGGCGACAAATACAAAAAGCTTCATACCATTGCTGCCAATTGTACTTAACAGCGACCAAAGTATCAGCGATGAGATCAAACGTGATGTGGTTAGCTCCACACCGTGGACAATCAGTAACTAGCTCTGCCACGCTATTCCCCAATTTAGACTCACGTTGTCTCGCGTCGGCATAAAGATTCCGTACCCCTGGGGTAATTCGGAAGCCCTTAATACCTTCAAGTTTTCGTCAGCCATAGGTGAAAGATTTATTATGGAAGCTTAGGATGTCTGGCAAATTATACCTACCGTACGAGCCTCTACGTATGGTTTTGACCGTCGTCTCCCTTCCAGCCCCGCCGAAGTCTGGGTCTGTCGGGCGGGTCAGCGGCGTAGATGTTTGAGGCTCGCTCACCTTAAATATCAAATAAAGCGAGCCGAGTTTCTACGCCGTCCGCCCGGCAGATTCAGACTTCGGGAATTCGGGGATGGCAGGGTCGCCTTTTTCTTTGGTTACTTTCTTTTGGCGAAGCAAAAGTAAAGTAACTTGCCGCCGGGCAACCCCCGGCCAGCCTAGGGCTACAATATCCCCATGACCCCTATTGCCCAGTACGCCATCAAGGTCGGCCTCTCGGCCATCATCATCGTCGCCATTTCCGAGATCGCCAAGCGCAGCACCGGTTTTGCGGCACTGGTGGCGTCGTTGCCGCTGACCTCGTTGCTGGCGTTCGTGTGGTTGCATCTGGACGGCACTGCGGCGACCGAGATCGGCACCTTGTCGCGGCAGATTTTCTGGCTGGTGTTGCCATCGCTTATTCTGTTTTTGCTGTTGCCGGTGCTGCTGGAACGCGGGTTCGCGTTCTGGCCCAGTCTGGGCCTATCGATGTTGGCGACGGTGATCGGTTATTTTGTGATGCTGTTTGTATTGAAGAAATTTGGCGTGGTGCTGGCGTAATATTTCGCCGTCAATCAATTGTCTCTGGGTGGTCTAAGCGGTACGCCACCACCTGCTGCAAATCATCCAGCGCGGAGCCCATGATCATGCCCGCGCAATGATGATAGAGCCATAGCTCGCAAGCAATGGGCTGGTATAGGTTATCGCGTGGATGAATCTGAAATTCGCGCCAGGTCATCACCAACATATCCTCGGCGAAGCTGTCGACGCAATACCAGCTATCCTTGAACAGAACCACTTCCAGTCCACGGTGTTGGGCGAGTGCGATACGGTAGGGATTTTCCAGACGGAGCAAAGCAAGCCGCACCTGATTGAAACACTGGGCTTCAATCTGTTTGGGAAAAATACGCCAAGGTTCGGCGCCGCTATGCGAGTCGTCCATATAATGCAGACAGCGCAATCGCGAGCGAGTTCTGGACAGGTTTATTCGCAGACGCGTTGAGTTCTCCTAGTCGTCGTGATCCTCATTATCGTCCGAGGGGTCGATGTCTTCATCGTGATTGCGAATCGCCAGGATCAGGTCGCCTATCGTGTCGTGCAGCGTGGCGATATTGGGGTCCTGCTTTTGCTGATATTTCACTTTGGCCATTTCGCGCAGCGCGTCGAAGGCCTCGTGGATGCGGCCGTCCTTGTCGATCACGCCCTCGGCCCAGCTCACTGTGCTGGCGAAACGCTCGGCCTCCTTGGTGAGCAAGTCCACATGGGCGGGCTCAATCGGTCCGTCCATCGCAGCGCGCATTTCACGATGCAGTTCAGTCAGCGTCATGGTAATCAGTCTATCACCGCGTCGCTGCCTTCGTCGCCATCCAGATCAGGCTTGCCTTCAAGGAAAACGCGACTGACGAGAATGTCTTCGGCTTCCAGAGTCATCAAATCGGTTTTACTTATCGATTTGCTGGCAGTGGCAAATAATCGATTCGCCTGGCGCAAACGTGCTCGATCCAGCGCATTGCGTACCGAGCGCGCGTTCGCAAAATGCTCCAGCGTCATGCGGATCGTGATGTAGTCGAGGAAGGCTTTTTCGGCATCGGGGCTGAAGCGATAGTTTTGCGTGGCGAGCATCAACTTGGCGATTTGCAGCAATTCTTCGGCGCTGTAGTCGGGGAAATCGACGTGATGCGCGATGCGGCTGCGCAGACCGGGGTTGCTGTGGAAAAACTTGTCCATGCGGTCTTTGTAGCCGGCCAGAATCACCACCAGATCATCGCGATTGTTTTCCATGGTTTGCAGCAGAATCTCGATCGATTCCGCGCCGTAATCGCGTTCGTTTTCGGGCTTATACAGGTAATAGGCTTCGTCGATGAACAGCACGCCACCCATCGCTTTCTTGATGACTTCCTTGGTCTTGGGCGCAGTGTGGCCGATGTATTGTCCGACCAGATCGTCGCGCGTGACCGACACCAGATGGCCGCCGCGCACATAACCCAGGCGATGCAGAATTTCGGCCATGCGTAGCGCCACGGTGGTTTTGCCGGTGCCCGGGTTGCCGGTGAAATTCATGTGTAGCGTGGGCGTTTCGGAGCTCAGCGCAAACTGTTTGCGCAACCGATCCACCAGCAGCAACGCGGCGATTTCGCGGATGCGGGTTTTGACCGGCCTCAGGCCGATCAGCTCGACGTCGAGCTTGTGTAGCACTTCCTTCACGTTCGAGGCTTCAAATTCGGCCTCGAGGTTGACTTGCATATCATCTGCCAAAACGGTGGCTACTTCGTTCGTATCACTCATTGCGAGCTCCAATTTATAGCGGTATAAAAACAATGGCGGGTGAAACCTCCACCCGCCACTGCGACAGTTCACGCATTAACGCAACTAGCTCATATTAAACGAGCCGTGAATTAATAACGCTCGCCTTCCGGTTTGTCGGTAGCGTAGGAATGGATGGAGTAGCGGATGCAACGGCCATCGGTTTCCTGACGTACCAGACCAAAGCCAGGTTCGACTTTCGGACGGTTGACAATGTAAGACATGCACACGCTCTCCACACCGCGAATTGCGCTGAATGCGGTGACGCGGATGTAGTGATTCGGGAAAGTTTTACGGCAGTTGTTCACTTCAAGCAAAATCCCGGCGGGATCTTTCATGTCGAACATCGGGTTGCCAAACATTTCCCAATAGGTGTTGCGCGGATGTGGATCGTCGGTGTACTCGACGCCCATCGCCCAGCCTTTGCCCAATGCATATTTGATTTGGGCAGTAATCTGGACATCGGTCAGCGGGGGCAGAAAGGAAAACTGCCCTTGCGTGACGATATTGCCATTGTTGGTCATCATGATTTATGTCTCCTTGATTAATTGCTGGCCGTGGTGGACGCAACGTAGTCGGGGCTGTCGGTGGATTCATAGTTGAAGGTAATGTCCTTCCATGTATCCAGACCGGCTTTGAGCGGGCTGCACCATTTGGCTGCGTCCATCAGAATCTGCGGACCTTCATTCCAGATGTCGCGGCCTTCGTTACGTGCCTGAACCATGACTTCCAGCGCGGTACGGTTGGCAATCGCGCCAGCCTGAATGCCGTCCGGGTGGCCGATGGTGCCGCCGCCGAACTGCAACACCACGTCGTCGCCCAGATAGGTCAACAACTGATGCATCTGACCGGCATGAATGCCACCAGAAGCCACCGGCATGCACTTGTTCAGCGAAGCCCAGTCCTGTTCGAAGAAGATGCCTTTTTCGAGTTGCACAGGGGTATGGGTATCCAGAAGCGTGTCGTAGTAACCACGAATCATCATGGGATCGCCTTCCAGCTTGCCCACCACGGTACCTGCATGAATGTGATCCACACCGGCCATACGCATCCACTTGCAAATCACGCGGAACGCCATGCCGTGATTTTTCTGACGCGAATAAGTCGAGTTACCGGCACGGTGCAGGTGCAGAATCATGTCGTGCTTGCGTGCCCAGATCGCCATGGTTTGAATCGCGCTGTAGCCGATCACCAGGTCGATCATGATGATGATCGAACCGAGCGACTTGGCGAATTCGGCACGTTCGATCATTTCTTCTACGGTGCCGGCAGTCACGTTCATGTAGTGACCCTTGACTTCGCCGGTCGCAGCGGAAGCCTTGTTGACGGCGTCCATGCAATACAGGAAACGGTCACGCCAGTGCATGAACGACTGCGAGTTGATGTTCTCGTCGTCTTTCATGAAGTCCAGACCGCCCTTCAACGCTTCGTACACGACGCGGCCATAGTTGCGGCCTGATAAGCCCAGTTTCGGCTTGGTGGTGGCGCCCAGCAGCGGACGACCAAACTTGTCCATACGCTCGCGCTCGACGATCACGCCGGTTGCGGGGCCTTGGAAGGTTTTCAGGTAAGCGACGGGGATGCGCATATCTTCCAGGCGCAAGGCCTTCACTGCCTTCATGCCAAACACGTTACCAATGATGGAAGCGGTCAGGTTGGCAATTGAGTTGCCTTCGAAGAGGTCGATGTCATAAGCGATATAAGCAAAGTACTGCTGCTCGGTCTTGGTGCCGGGGCCGGTATTGGGAACCGGGTCCACGCGGTAGGCCTTGGCGCGATACATTTCGCAGGCGGTCAGACGGTCGGTCCATACCACGGTCCAGGTTGCGGTCGACGACTCACCGGCCACAGCCGCCGCGCACTCATCGGCTTCTACACCGGCTTGCGGGGTGATGCGGAACATCGCCAGCACGTCGGTTTCCTTGATCGCGTAGTCGGGATCCCAGTAACCCATTTTTTTGTACGGGATCACGCCGGATTTATAGCGTTCCTTGCCTTTTAGCTCTTCACTCATGTCAATCGCCTCTCAACATAAAAAATAAAGCCCGCCGATC
>JAYWAM010000340.1:0-8683 GCA_043782425.1 Betaproteobacteria bacterium | reverse complement strand
TCATCCCTTAAGGATGACCTGATTGCTAACTGCTCAGGCTCATTTCTCTTTGGAAACACGCCAGCCTCTCCAGGCTCATTTGTCTTTGGACAAGGCTGGCCGTTGCCTTTTTCCGCCAACTCGCTGACAATAGGTTTTTTGCCGCTCCATAAGATGAACAAGGGCTGAGTTTAGGTTTGCATCGGCCTTATAGAATTCAATCACACTACTAGAGGAGAAACGGTTCATGAACATAGCACCTGGAACCCCCGCACGCGTCTTCAATGCACTCAAACCCATCGCCTTGCTCGCGGCACTGTATTGTGCGACGAGCGCACAGGCGTTTCAGTTCAAAACCGAAAACGGTATCAGCGGCAGCTTCGATACCATCGTCAGCTATGGCATATCGGTGCGCACCGAGAATCCGGATCCTAGCCTGATCGGCATCGCCAACGGCGGCACCTCGCGCTCGGTCAATGAGGACGACGGTGATCGCGCCTACAAGAAAAACGACGTGTTTGCCAGCGTATTCAAGGTTACTCATGACCTTGACGTCAAGTGGAAAAACTTCGGCCTTTTCACGCGCGCCAGCTACTTCTACGATTTCGAAAATCATGATCGCAGCAATCTTGGTCCAGTAGGCAGAGAACGTGTGGGCCGCGACGCGAGAATTCTCGATGCCTTTGTGAGCGCCAACACTGATATTGGCGGAAAAGGCCTGCGCATGCGTATCGGTAGCCAGGTGGTGAGTTGGGGCGAGAGCACTTTCATTCCCAACGGCATCAACGTCATCAATTCAGTCGATTTGACCAAGCTGCGCATTCCAGGATCGGAGTTGAAAGAGGCCTTCATTCCCTCGACCATGCTTTGGGCGTCGCAGGAGATCTCCAAAAACGCCAGTATTGAAGGTTTCATACTCGGCAACTTCGACAAGACCAAGCTCGATCCGCGCGGTTCGTATTTCAGCAACAACGATACCGTATCCGATGACAGCAACACGGTGATTGTCACTTTCGGTCGGCGCCACGATTTGAGCGGGCCGGCCACCAATCCGGTACCCCCCAACGTACCCACTCTCGGTACGGCTGCTGCGGGTCTCTATGGCCCGTTCGATCCTGCCGCTGCTGTCTGGGCGCCGCGCAGTAACGACCGCAACCCCAGCGATAGCGGCCAGTACGGCATTGCTTTCCGCTATCTGTCCCCGGATCTCAACAATACCGAGTTTGCTTTCTATCACATCAATTACCACAATCGCACCCCGGTGGTTTCGGCCATCAAAGGCACGCCGACTTCGGTGCTGACCGGCGGCCCCTTGATTGCCGGCATTTGTGGCTCTGCGGCGCTATCTGCGCTATGCCACACCGGTACGGCAACCTATTTTGCCGAGTATCCGGAAAACATCCGGCTTTATGGCATGAGCTTCAACACCGGCGGGCCGCTGGGCATCGCGTTGCAAGGCGAATACTCCTATCGCCCGAATCAACCGCTACAAATCGCTACGGCCGAGGTGATACTGGCGGCGTTAAGCGCGCCTAATCTGATCACGGGATTTGAAACCATCCCCGGCACGGTTAATGCTGCAATCGGGCGTCCGTTTGGTGTATCTGCCGCAGGGCTGGTGCCCAATGGAACTTACATCCAGGGTTGGCGCCCGGTTAAAGTCAGTCAGGCGCAGGTTACCGGCACTAAGGTCTTCCCCAACCTTGTTGGGGCCGATCAACTGGCGATTGTCGGCGAAATCGGCGCGACCAAGTATCACAACCTGCCTAAGGACCTGAAGTTCAATGGCCCGGCCGCCTATCTTCCGGCCACCGTGCAAGGTGCGGTTGCCGGACAATCTGGATCGATACAGGAAAGCGGTTTTGTCACCGATTTTTCCTGGGGTTATCGCCTGGTCGGACGCCTGGACTACACCAATTCGTTGTTTGGCTCCAACATGTCACCGCGTATTGCGTTTTCACACGATGTGAAGGGGGTTTCGCAAACCTTCAACGAGGGCGTTAAATCGGCGTCCCTGGGCGTTAACTTCGAATATAAGAAAGCGTTTACCGTGGACTTGTCGTACACCTCGTTTTTCGGTGGACGCGTCTATTGCGGGACTGACCAGGTCACCAATGCCGGACAGACCTCGCTGGCCGCGCAGATCAATGGCGTACCCGGCTTGGCAGCACCACAGGGCGCCAACTATTGTTCAAGTGCGAACCCGCTCAAGGATCGTGATTTCTATTCAGTCGTGCTGACATACTCGTTCTAAGCACAAACATAACATCTGGAGGAAGTATGAAGATTAGTAAACTCAAGCTGATTGCCGCCGCCTCAATGTACGCTGTGCTTGCCGCACCTGCGGGTGCTGAACTCGGTGCGGCGGATCTCGCCAAGCTGGGCACGACCTTGACGCCTATGGGCGCCGAAAAAGCGGGCAATGCCGCCGGTACCATCCCGGCGTGGGATGGCGGTATGACCAAGCCACTTGCCAGCTTTAAGCCAGGCGGCCTCTACCCCAACCCGTTTGCCAGCGACAAGGCGCTATTTACCATCACCGGCGCAAATGCCGACCAGTACAAAGACAATCTCACGCCCGGCCAGATGGCGCTGCTCAAGAAATATGCAGATTACAAAATGATCGTCTACCCAACGCACCGTAGCGCGGCTTACCCAGAAGGCCACTACAAGGAAACCAAGGAATGCGCCGCCAAGGCCAAGCTGTCCGCAGGAGGCAACGGCGTGGTGGGTTGCACAGGCGGTACGCCGTTCCCTATCCCCAAGAACGGCAATGAAGCAATCTGGAATCAAATACTGCATTACAAGGGTGATACCTACGCGATGAACTGGTCGCAGGCGGCGGTGACGCGCAGCGGCGATTTTGCCTTGGTGAAGTTTGAGTATGAGTACGATTTTTCCTACAATAATCTGACTAAAACTGCCGCACAACGCGAACCCAACAAAGTCACCAACTTTTTGCAGGTAGTCACCGCGCCCGCGCGTCTGGCCGGATCAATCCTGCTGGTGCATGAGACCGTCGATCAGGCCAAGGAGCCGCGTTCGGCGTGGACTTACAATCCCGGCCAGCGCCGCGTGCGGCTTGCGCCTACAGTGTCGTACGACAACCCTGGTACCGCCGCAGACGGCCTGCGCACCAATGACGACTTCGGCATGTACAACGGCGCGACCGACCGTTATGAGTGGAAGCTGTTAGGCAAGAAAGAAATCTACGTGCCTTACAATTCCTACCGCTTTTCCGAGCCGGGCACAAAATATTCCGACATTCTCAAACCCGGCCACCTCAATCAGGATCTGGCGCGTTATGAGTTGCACCGCGTATGGGTGGTAGAGGCCACCCTCAAGGCGGGTACAAGCCACCTTTATGCCAAACGCACCTTTTTCATGGACGAAGACAGTTGGGCGATAGTCGTCTCCGACAAATACGATGGGCGCGGCGAATTGTGGCGCGTCGCCGAGCAGCACAACGAGAACTGGTATGACGTGCCGATGTTTTTTGGCACCATCGAGGTACACAACGATCTGCAATCCGGGCGCTACATCGCCATGGGCCTGCGCAGCGAGGAAAGCAAAATTTTTGAACTCATTAAGCGTTCCCCCGGCGATTACAGTCCCAACAGTCTAAGGGGGATAGGAACGCGCTAGTTACACGCGTTTGACACCATGCCGTATTAAATCTGGGGACAATCCCGAACGCGCTTTTTGCGCCGGAGTTGTCCCCAGTTTTTTTGTAACTACTCAGCGCCATCAAAGATAATGGAACGCAGATGACGCAGATGAATATGATGAACGCAGATCATGATAAATATTCAGAAATCAAACGTTGCTATTCACCATTGAATGGGCAGTTGTTTAGTCCACGAAAAGCACGAAAGGCACGAAATTTGTGTACTTTTTTCGTGCCTTTCGTGCTTTTCGTGGACGCTGCGTTACATCAGCTTAATCATAATAATCAGCGTCATCAGCGTTCTATTTTTTTGGCTGTCGAGTAGTCACGTTTTTATAGGGTCAAACCAACCACAGGGATGACAATGACAAGAATCCTCATGATTTTTTTGTTGGCAGGGCTGCCGCTGGCATTATCTGCACAAGTGCTGCCTGCCAGCGGGCCGCTTCCCAAAATCACCATGGAGCGTTTGCTGCTTATCGATGCGGTGCGTCTCGGCAATCGCGTGGTGGCGGTGGGAGACCGTGGCTACATTGTTTATACAGACGACAATGGTGCATCGTGGAAGCGCGCTAAGACGCCAGATGCGCCACTTTTGACTGGGGTGTTTTTTAGTGATCAGAAAAATGGCTGGGCGGTAGGTCACGATGGCGTGATCTTTGCCAGCAGCGACGGCGGCGAAAACTGGGCGCAACAGTTCTCGGCAGCGAGCGAACAAAAGCCCTTGCTCAGCGTGTTGTTTCTCGATAAAAACACCGGCTTTGCAGTCGGCGCCTACGGTTCATTTTACGAAACTGTCGATGGCGGAAAATCCTGGAATCCGCGCAAGATCATAGAGGACGACAAACACCTCAACGCCATCATCAAGATTGCAGAGGGCAAGCTGTTGATCGTCGGCGAAGCCGGCACAATATTGCTGTCTGAAGATGTCGGCAAGACATGGACAACGCTGGCCTCCCCCTACAAAGGGTCCTATTTTGGCGCCTTGGCGGCTAATGACGGCAGCGTTGTTATTTTCGGTCTGCGCGGAAAAATCTTCCTCAGCAACGACAGCGGCAAGAACTGGAAGCTGATCGACAGCGGCTCGGTCGCCACTTTGTTGGGGGGAACCAAGCTCCCCGATGGCGCGCTGCTCATCGCCGGTAGCGCCGGTGTCGTTCTGGTGAGCCGCGACAACGGCCAGTCGTTCTCGCCGCTTTCCACTGGCGTCACCAAGGGTTATTCCAAGGGCGTGCTGGGCGCGCCCAATGCCGTGCTGCTATTGGGCGAGGCGGGTGCGCGCGAAGTGGCCCTGCCCTTGGCAAAAAAATAACAACACCAGAGACCACACCATGCACAACATGAACCTCAACGCCTTTCTGGAAAAAATATCCGCCCTGATTTTCAACAACCGGCGCATGTGGCTTGCCATCTTTGCGCTGCTGACCATGCTGTTTGTGTTTTTCGCGACGCGCCTGCAAGTCGATGCAGGCTTCAACAAAATGGTGCCGCTCACGCACCCTTACATGAAGGTCTACCGCGAATATGAAAAGACCTTCGGCAGCGCCAACCGGGTGGCGGTCGCCCTGATTCAAAAAGACGGCAATATTTTCAACAAGGAATACATGGACGCGCTCAAGAATCTGAGCAACGATGTATTCGTGCTCAATGGTGTTGACCGCCCCAGCGTGCGCTCGCTGTTCACGCCCAACACGCGTTTCATTGAAGTGGTGGAAGAGGGATTTTCAGGCGGCAATGTGATCCCCGCCACCTTCCAGGGCAGCGACGAGGATTTGAAAACCGTGCGCAGCAATATTCAGAAATCCAACGAAATCGGGCGCACAGTAGCGGGCGATTTCAGCGGCGCGCTGGTGAGCGCGGGCCTGATGGAGTTCGACCCCACGACCAACGAGAAACTCGATTACTTCACGGTTTCAAAAAAACTTGAGGGCCTGCGCGCTAAATATCAGAACGACAAACACAGCGTTCACATCATCGGCTTTGCCAAGGCCATCGGTGATATTTCCGACGGCGCGCGCGGCGTCATCATGTTTTTCGCCATTGCTTTTGTCATTACCGCCGTGCTGCTGCTGTGGTTTGTGAAGGATGTGAGGTTGTCGCTGGTTGCTTTGGTGTGCGCCATGATGCCGGTGCTGTGGCTGCTGGGTACGCTGCCCATCCTCGGCTTTGGTATCGACCCGCTTTCCATCCTGGTGCCTTTCCTGATTTTTTCCATCGGCGTATCGCACGCGGTGCAAATGACCAAAACCTGGGAGCGCGAAGTTGCGGCGGGCGCCGACAGCCTCAACGCCTCCAAGCGCGCGTTCTCCAAACTGTTTATCCCCGGCACGCTGGCGCTGGCGACCAACGTGCTGGGCTTTGCCGTCATCATGCTCATCCCCATCGACATCGTGCGCGAGCTGGGCATCACCGCTTCGCTCGGCGTGGGTCTGATGATTATCACTAACAAAATGCTGTTGCCCATCATGTTGTCTTATCTGCGCCTGTCGCCCGGGGTGGTGACTCAAGAGGCCTACCAGGGCAGCCGCATAGATCGCTGCTGGCGCACCTGCGCGCGCTTTTCTGACCGCAAGCATGCTGTTTATGTGATATCCATTGCCGCTGTGATTCTCGTGGCAGGATTGTTCCAGGCGCGCAATCTGAAAATCGGTGACCAGGGCAGCGGCGTTCCAGAACTGCGCGCCGATTCGCGTTACAACCGCGACAACGACATTATCGTGAATAAGTTCGCCATCGGTGTGGACACGCTGGGTGTGGTGGCGCAAACCAAAAATGTGCCGGGCGCGTGCACCAACTACGAGATCATGTCGGTTATCGAAAAGTTTGATTGGTACATGCAGAACGTCGATGGCACGCAGTCGGTGAACTCGCTTCCCGGCATCGCCAGAAACATCAATGCGGGCTTCAACGAAGGCAATCTCAAGTGGCGTCAACTGCCGCGCGATGCGCAGGTGATGGCACAAAGTGTGTCGCCCGTCGATACCGCCACCGGCCTGCTCAATCCCGATTGCAGCGCCATGCAGGTGCTCATCAACACCACCAATCATCAGGGCGAAACCATTGCGCGCCTGGTGAGCGAAGTGAAAAACTTCGCCAAGGAGGGCAACAGCGACAAGATCGAATTCAAGCTCGCCACCGGCAATGTCGGCGTGATGGCGGCGACCAACGAAGCGGTGGACAAGGCGCGCTGGGAAATGAACTTCGCCATTTTCGGCGCGCTGCTGATGATGTGCATGGTGACTTTTCGTTCCATACGCGCCACCATCTGCATCCTCATCCCGCTCGCCATCGTGTCGGTGTTGTGCGAAGCGCTGATGCCTGCGCTTTCCATTGGCCTCAAGGTTTCCACCTTGCCGGTGATCGCGCTCGGTGTCGGTGTCGGCGTGGACTACGGCATCTATCTTTATGATCGCATCGAAGTGCATCTTGAAGAAGGCAAGATGCTCGCTGACGCCTTCTATGAAGCGTTACGCGAACGCGGCACCGCCATGATCTTTACCGCCGTCACCATGACCCTCGGTGTAGGAACCTGGGCGATGTCGGCGCTCAAGTTTCAGGCCGACATGGGTGTGCTGCTGGCGTTCATGTTCTTCCTCAACATGCTGGGCGCGATTTTCCTGCTTCCCGCGCTGGCGTCGTTTTTATTGAAGCCGCATGCAGTAAAGTAGGGTGGACACGCGTGCCCACGCTGGAATGCGATTGATGCTAACCGCGTAGGCACAAAAACGTGCCCACCCTACACGCTGATCTGTCATTCCCGCGCAAGCGGGAATCCATTTTTTCAAAGAAAACCGTTGGAGCCTGCCCTCGAATGCTTGTGCGCTGGTGAGGAGGACAACAATTCACATGCTACTTGTCAATGCTAATTTCATCCCCAAGCGCAATTTTTCCAAGCTGTAGAGGCAACAAGTTCTGCCCGAACATCACGCCAGCGGCGCCGTTGCGGTAGGTGGCCAGGGTCTGTAGAGGCTCGGGCCCCAACACCTCGCCGCTCGCTTGATCGGTGGTGGTAATCTGGCAGCGTATGCACGGTTTTACGACGCGGAAGCTGGCTGCGCCTATGCTGATTTGCTGCCACTTATCTTCGGCATAGGGCGGACAACCCTTGACAACGAGGTTAGGGCGGAAACGATTCATGGCAATGGGTTTGTTCATGCGCGTATTCAAATCCGCCAGCGATTCCTCAGCGATCAGCAGGAAGGGATAGCCATCGGCAAAGCTCACGATTTCGCCATTCTTCGCCCACTCGGGGCTCACCAGGCGCTCGCTACTATCGGGCATGTAGACCAACTTGCAGCGGACACCGAGATAGTCCGACAAGAAACGATTGGCCTCGTCCGATACCTCGTGCGCGTCCACGATGCTAGACCACACCGCAACCTTGCAAGTCGGCGCGGCATCGGGTTGCAACGCGACTTCGACGGCATCAAGATCGGGAGCGGCGAGAGTCAGCCTATCACCTTCAATATCCACCCAGACGGTGGCCATCTTAGGCAAATCGCGCTGCGTGAAAAATTCTCCGTTTGCATTGACGACCAGGAAACGTCTATCGTATTGCAAGCCGCGCCGGGTGGGCAGCGCCTCACTCAGCGCGATGCCGCCAAGGGATTTCACCGGATAAATATGAATGGCGCAAAGTGTGATGGTCATGGCGTGGTAACAGAATTGTCCATAAACGTGATAACGTAACGCGGCGTGACAGGTGGCTGGTGAAGTTTTGAAGCGCCAGTATAGCCGCGCATTTCATTAACTGTGGTTAAGCCTCTGAAAGGAGCACTACACATGGTCGATTTATGGAAGAAACTCACTGCTGAATTTATTGATATCGTCGAATGGCTGGACGATACCAACAACACACTGGTGTACCGTTTCGAGCGTTACAACAACGAAATCAAGTACGGCGCCAAGCTGGTGGTGCGCGAAGGCCAGATGGCGGTATTCATCAACGAGGGCAAGCTGGCCGATATTTACGCGCCCGGCACGCACACCCTCACCACGCAGAACATGCCGATTCTCGCCACGCTCAAAGGCTGGAAA